>JBBRLA010000842.1:0-3161 GCA_038231615.1 Polyangia bacterium
CCGCTTCTTCCCTGGCAAGAGCCGCCTCTTCCCTGGCAAGAGCCGCCTCTTCCCCAGCAAGACGGGACGTAGCCGTGGGCGCCTTGATCGGGTCGCCGCAGTGGCCAGGCCACCCTGGACGTGCTACCAGATAGAACATGCTCCGACCGCTCTTCGCCGACCCCAAGACCGACGTCATCTTCAAGAAGATTTTCGGCCAGAAGGCCCACCAGAACCTGCTGATCGACCTGCTCAACGCCCTGTTGGAGCTGGACCCGGACCATCGCATCGTCTCGCTGGAGTATCTGTCCCCCGAGCAGCTCCCGCTGCGCGACAAGCTCAAGCTGTCCATCCTGGACGTCAAGTGCACCGACGCCCAGGGCACCCGCTACGTGGTCGAGATGCAAGTCATCGAAGTCGAGAGCTTTCAAAAGCGCGTGGTCTACAATGCCTGCAAATCGTACACGACCCAGCTCGGCGTGGGCGAGAACTACCCCAGGCTCAACGATGTCATCGCGGTGACGTTGACCGATTTTCTGTTGTGGCCGCAAACCGAGGGGACGACCGGGGCGCCGACCTACCGGGTGCCCATGCTGAGCCGATGGCACCAGCAGGAGCAACACCGCGGCGCTCTGGGGCTGGGCGAAGTCCAGTACGTGTTTCTGGAACTGCCCAAGTACCAGACGGAAACGAAGCCCAAGACGGTGGTGGAGAAGTGGGCCTACTTCTTCCGCGAGGCGCGCAGCCTGGATCGGGTGCCCGAGGAGCTGTCCGAGGGGCCCTACGCGCAGGCGCTGGAGGTGGCCCGGGTGGCCAACCTGACCGAAGAGGAGTGGACCGAGTACGAACGGGAGAAGATGGCGGAGCAGGACTTCCGCGGTGGCCTGAGCCTGGCCGAGCGCCGGGGCCAAGAGCTGGGCGAGGAGCGAGGCGAGGAACGAGGGCTGCGGCAGGCCGTCCGCAGCCTGTGCCAGGTGCTCGAGATCGCCATCGGCCCGGAGCGAGCGGCGGCGTTGGACCAGATGTCCCTGGCGGACCTGAATCGCTGGCTCCAGCACCTTGTGCAACACCGGCGCTTGCCGAATCCCTGAAGATGCCCGGCCACAGGCCAGCCGCCATCGTCTGCCCGAGCTGATCGCCGCCGCCTCGCCGGCCCAGACTAAACTCGAACTCGTTTCAAATGCCAGGATGGGGCCCTGCTCGATCGCTGGCTGGTGAGCGCCCTTTCCGCGTCGTCCGCGGCGGCAGTGCTGCCGCGCTCAAGAGGTAGGTTATCTGCCCTATACTCTGCATCTCCAGATGGTTCAGTCCCCCGATGAGCTTTACATCGATCATCAGCCCCTTGGAGCAGGCCGTGACCGAGGGGCAGCGCCGGCAGGTTTCACTTGCAGCCTCTCGGCGCTGGGCTATGCTAATGAGCATGGACGTAGCGTCGAAGTTTATTGAACTGCCCGCCGACATCGCCAACTACATCTTCCCCGCAGGCCTGGACCGTCGGCTGCAATTCCTTTTGGCCAAGTAGGATAGCGGCGAAGTCCTCACCGAGGATGAGCGGGCCGAAGCCGAGGGGATCGTCGAGCTGGATGCGTTGCTGCGTCTGCTGCGCCTGCGGGCCAGATGAGTTCGGCGCATGTACCCGCCGCGATGCAGCGCCTCGTCCGAGAACGCGCTGGCCATCGGTGCGAGTATTGCCTTCTGCCGCAAGCACTGAAGGCAGCCGCCTTCCACATGGATCATATTCATCCCCACGTCGCTGGCGGAGCGACGGTGCTGGAGAACCTGGCCCCGGCCTGCGGGGCCTGTTCCCTGCGCAAAGGCCATCGAACGCAGACCACCGACCCCGAGACCGGGCAGGAGGCGCCGCTCTGGTCGTCCGTGGGGTCGGGCCGACTATCTTGCCCATGGCTGAGAATATGTATAGTGTCTTTGTCATGAAGACCAAGGAACTGGTCGCCGAAGATCTCTGGCCATTGATTGGCAAGCTTTCCCCTACGGAGAGGCTGCGCCTGGCACAACTTGCTACGGCGGAAGCTGGGCCGGTGCCCGATGCTGAAGACCGCTACCCCCTGCGCGGCAAGCCCGTCATCTATCGAGATCCGACATTGCCTATCGCCGAGAAGGATTGGGATGCCCTTCGATGATCGTCCTGGACACTCACATCTGGGTGTGGTGGGTCCATGGAGACCCTCGCCTTCATCCGAGCAAGCAGCGCATCCTTGAGGAACACGAGGAACATGGCCTCGGCGTCAGCGTGATTTCCTGCTGGGAGGTCGCCAAGCTGGTCGAATTGGACCGTCTCGTATTGCCCTGCTCCCTGGAGCATTGGTTTACCCAGGCGCTGGCGTATCCGGGTGTCCGTCTTCTGCACTTGACACCCAGCATCGCCGCTGAATCGACCCGACTCCCGCCCCCCTTCCACAAAGATCCCGCCGATCAAATGATTGTCGCTACCGCCCGCGTATTTAGTCGCCCGCTGATGACGGAAGACGAAAAGATCATTTCCTATCCGTTCGTGGCGAAACCCTGATCTATTCTTAAAAGTGACCAAGCGGCGCGGTCTGGGTTTCGATCGGCCGGTCGGTAGGCTCGAGCTCGTGTTTGCTTCCGATCCTTGGAAGGTCTCAGGTGGCTGGGGTCCGCGGATCTCCGGCATGGCGCTCACGTTCGCGGCGTCCGCGTCCGAAGGAAAGCGCGTGAAGTCGGTGACAATCGGCGGCAAGCCGCTCATCGACGACAAGCAGTACACATTCTCCGGCTGCGAACGCGCCGGCGAGCCGCTCGACGTGGTCTGCCGTCTGCGCGGTGTGCATGACGTGCACGTCGCAACGATGTCCGTGCACGAAGGCCTGCGCGCGTACATGAAGTTGCCCTTTCCGCGTCGTCCGCGGCGGCAGTGCTGGAAACCCTCTGATCTCGGCCGGCTCGTATCTCCGCCGTCGCGGCGTCGTTGTCGGGTCACGGCCTGACTAAGGGGCCCCTTTTCCGGCCGCCCGGCTTGTGGGCCGTGGCAGACGGATCACGCTCGTGCGGCAGGCGGACCAGCCAGGGGGCTTTCTGTTCTTGTCCGGCCTCGCTCAGGAGCCGGGCAAGGTCGGCCTGGATTTCTGCTATCAGCGGGTCTTTTGGCCCGGCTGCCTCCGTCAGCAGCGTCAGCGCCTGGCCGTAAAGGACCTCGGCCTCGA
>JBBRLA010000843.1:0-3150 GCA_038231615.1 Polyangia bacterium
ATCATGAGAATTAGTATACCCATATATTTTAATGATGTCCACTTTATATCCCATTATTTGTAGCCCGCCGCTCCCGCGAAGTCCTTGGGCCGTACGGACATCGACTTTTCGGCTAGGGTCTAGCTGGCGTCGTGCTTGCGTCCGCCGATGACGATCATGCGCTGGCGCTTGCTGTCAAGGGTTGCGGCATACGCCCCGCGCTGCCCCGGCCCAGAGGGCCCGGCGGCGGAAACCAGATCGGTAAAGGTCCCACAGGTCGTGCCGTAGCCCCAGACCTCATCCGTGTAGACCGAGGGGGTCATGGCCATGGGGTTGAAAGGGGCGTTGTCGCCGCCGTAGACCACGATCTCTTGGGCGTTGGGGAAGTACACCGCCTCGTGGGCATCTCGCTGTCCGGGGCGGGCGCCGGACTTGCACACCGTGGGACCGTCCTGTCCACAGCCCGTGAGGTGAATCAGCCCAAGGAAAAGTATGGCTAGCCCATCAGCGGGCCTTGTCTTGATCATGCCGGAGTGTAGCCAGCCCCGGGCAGGCTACACAAGAGCGATCGCCCTCAGGCCCGCCGCCGCGTCACCAGATGGTAGATCCCAAGGACCAGCATCGCGCCGATGACCGAGGCGATGATGCCCGGCCCGTCTCCAGGGGAACTGTACCAGCCGACTGCACGGCCAAGAAAACTCGCCAGCACCGCCCCGGCGATTCCCAGCAGTATCGTGGCAATGATGCCTCCCGGGTTGGGCCCCGGCGAAAGCAACTTGGCGAGCCCACCGGCGATGAGCCCGATAACAATCACAGCGATCATTCCCATAACCACCTCCTGCTGGCAATCTAAGTCCGATGCGCGGGCCGGCAAGGAAGCCCCTGCCAAGCAACACCTGGACTGGCGACCGTTTACCCCCCAGTGATCGCAACTCCCGGCAGCGCCAGCCGGCCGGACTTTCCGTCAGAGGTGGTTCGCGGTGCGCGGGGTCGGCGTGGCCTTCTGCGCATCGGCGTGGTTGTCGCCCGTGTCGGCACCATCGGGAATGCGGCTACAGGAGAAATCGCCGGGGTCCGCGGCGGCGGTCCCCTCCACGTAGGCCCCCTTGGCCGTGCCCCATCCCAGGGAATCGACCTGGCTCCCCTTGGCATCGAAAAGTGCGATGGCCCCCCCGGCCTGCGCGAGTTTCCCCGCCGTCCCACCCACGTAGGTCAGGTCCGCCATGACGGAAAACAGGCCGACGTCGTTGGTGATCAGCACGTAGCCGCCCCGGGGCAGCGTCAACCCGCCCAGATTCACCAGGAGCCGGAGGATGCCGGTGCTGGTCTCCTGATGCAGCGACCAGCCGGTCAGGTCGATGTCATGGTCGGCGCCGATCAGCTCGACGTACTCGTTGGCCGACACCCCGCTGAAGCTGGGCACGACCTCGTTCACGCGGGGATAAGGGTAGCCCGGCGGGCCGCGCAAGTCCGACGCCAGGTCCGGCGGTCCCCCGGCGAGGTCCGCCCCGACCATGGGCAGGTCGCCCGATGCCGCAAGCAAGTCCGCGCCGGTCCCCGTATCCATACCTCTGCCGTCGGCGGCTTCCTCTGCCGGGGCGACCTCGGCACATCCAGCCAGGGCGCACCCGGTTAGAACTACAAGCAGGCGTGCGCGAGACATCGACGCCATTATGCACCTGGACAGCCGCGGGTCAAAGGCGGGCGCTCACCCCTTGAGCCATTTCTCGCGCCAGTGGTACTCTCCGCGGATGTATGCAACTCGGCTCTTTTTTCCGCTCGCGCTGCTGCTGCTCGCCGCCGGGTGTCCGGGCTCGTCTCCAGGGAGTGGCGCTGACCTGGCCGGGACCTCGCCCGCGGATCTGTCCGTCGCTCCGGATCTGTCGGGTGCCGACCTGGCTGGCCTTGACGCCCGCGGCGCCGCCGATGGCCCCGGAGTGGTGGTGTGCAACCTGGGGAACGATCCGCTGCCGTGCAGCGAGGACACGATCTGTACGCCGAACGGCGCCACCTGTGACAAGGGCAGGAGGTACTGCGTATGCATCACCCCCAACTGCACGCCCGGGGACGACAAGACCTGCAACGACAACCCGGCCATCGACTCGCTGCATGGTACCTGTGTCTCCTCCGGCTCGTGCCGGTGCCTGAGCGGGTTCATGAAGAGCGACAAAACCGGGAAGTGCCTCTGACGAGTGCGCGTTACGATTGGCCCCGATCGCCGAGCACCGTGGCCTGCTACAATCGGCGGATGTCCGATCCTGACCCTCATGGCGCCTGGCCCGATGAAGCCCGTGCCCTGGTCGAACGAGCCGCTGTTCGTCATGGGGGCTGGAATCGCTACCGGGCCCTGCATCGGGTGAGTTTCTCCCTGGGCGAGGTGGGAGGGCCCCTGCCCATGGCCAAGGGTCTCGACAGCACCCACTCCATGCCTCCGCGCATCGAGGTCTTCCCGCACGAGTGGCGGACCGTATTCTGTGATTTCCCCGTTCCCGGTCAGCAGGGCATCTTCGCGCGGGGCGAGGTCAGCATCACCACCACCGGGCCCAATCCGAATGTACGGCAAAAAGAGCGGGACCACCGCAAGAGCTTCGCGGGCCTACGTAAATACCGCCGTTGGAGCCCTCTCGACGCGCTTTACTTCTTCGGTTGCGCGCTCTCCACCTATCAGAGCCTGCCCTTCGTGCTCACCCGGACCTCGTTTGTATCGCTGCGCCGGCTGCGCGATTGTCGCATACCGAACGAGGATCTGATCGGCATCGTCGTCGACTTCCCTTCCGACCTGCCGTCTCACTGCCGGCGGCAGACGTTCTACTTCGATGGCACCGGCCTGTTGAGGCGTCACGATTACAACGCCGAGATCGTCGGCGCGTGGGCCCACGGGGCGCACTACTCCAGCGAGTACGTCGATGCGGACGGGCTGATGGTGGCGACTGGCAGGCAAGTCTTTGCCACGGTACTGGGCCATCCGACCCCGATCCCGGTGCTCCACGCCCGCTTCCTGGACGTGACCGTGGACTGACGACCTCACTAAGGCACTGGAACAAAATAATGTTGCCAAGTTAATAAATTCGTGATCTATCGTGATTGTGAAACGCAACCAAGACTTGGAATCGGACATTCACGCCAAGTACCTCGCTCTCAAGGGAGTCTTGAGCGAGCGGGCCCGGCGCC
>JBBRLA010000844.1:0-3136 GCA_038231615.1 Polyangia bacterium
GAGGCATTCATCCAATGGTCGCACGATGGCTACCAACTCCAGGCAAGCGATTCAGGAGAGCGCATCCGGATTCAACAAAACAAACCAGCTCCGCTCCCCACCATCGGGGTGGCTGCGTGACCTGGGACGATCTGCACCCAGCAGATTTTGGCGCACCCCCACAGCGACCGAGGGAGCGTACTACTGTACGTGACCGAAGGAGCGAGGAGGTACGCCAAAAGATGCCCGGCCAGGTGCTTCTTTATTCTTTGTGGCCGCCGTCGGGGGCATGGGGGGCTACCACCGGCTGCCGAGGTTCGCCCCGCTCGTCGCGGACCTTCCTGCCAAGCAGTTCCAAAAAACGCAGCTCCATGTATTCCGGTTCCTCGGTCAGCGTGAGCTGTCCGCGGACGCCGTCCGGGGTCGGATAAAGTTCCAGCGCCCCGTGCCGGACCTGCTTGCCGTCCTTGCATTCGAACATCAGGTACGCCGCATGGGGGTCGCGGTCGGTGATGGTGCAGCCGCGGTCGATGCGGATGAACCGCACCGTGGTCGAATAAACCTCGTCCAGGGAATAGGCAAAGGTGGCGCTCGACCGCGCTTCGGACGCCGTCGGCAGCGCCAGAACGGCGAGGCAAACGGCGGCGAAGGCGGTCGCGCGCATGCGGCCTTACAGCCCCACGATGGTAGCTTTGGCCTGGCTGCGCACCCCTCGGGTGGCGTTGCGCGTGTCCACCACCAGCTGTGCCTGGGTCACTATCTTGACCCAGTCGATGCCCGTATGGTCCGCCAGGATCATCACCGCATCGAACTTCGACAGGTTTTCTAAGGGCACCGAAGTCATCTTGTGCTCGCCGATGCGCAGGGAAGGCACATACGGATCATGATACTTCACATCCGCGCCCTTGCGCTGAAGGAGTTCGATCACGTCGAGCGCCGGTGACTCGCGCACGTCGTCGATGTCCTTCTTGTAGGCCACCCCGACGACCAGCACCTGCGAGCCGTTCACCGAACGCTTGCGATCGTTGAACGCCGACTGAAGCCGCTCGACGACCAGCTCGGGCATGCCGGTGTTGATCTGATCTGCCAGGTCGATGAACCGCGCCTCGTACTTCAGCGTCTTCAGTTTCCACGACAGGTAGAGCGGGTCGACGGGGATGCAATGCCCGCCCAGGCCCGGCCCGGGATAAAAGGGCATGAACCCGAAGGGCTTGGTCGCCGCCGCGTCGATCACCTCCCAGGTATCCAGGCCCAGCTTCTGGCACATGATCGAGACCTCGTTGACCAGGCCGATGTTCACCGCGCGGAAGGTATTCTCCAGCAGCTTCACCATCTCCGCCGCGTCGGTGGACGACACCGGCACCAGGCGTTCGAGTACCTCGCCGTACATCGCCTGAATCGCCTCCAGGCAGCGCGGGGTGGTGCCGCCCACGACCTTGGGCGTATTCTTCGTGTGGAACCGCGGGTTGCCCGGGTCGACGCGCTCGGGCGAGAACGACAGGTAGAAGTCTTCGCCCGGCTTCAGGCCGGAGTCGCGCAGCTTGGGCAGCAGCACTTCACGGGTGAAGCCCGGGAAGGTGGTGGATTCAAGGATGATCAGCATCTCCTTGTGCATCCGCGGGACCAGGTCCTCCGCCGCCGCCACGATGTAGCTGTTGTCCGGGTCCTTCGACTTGTTCAGCGGCGTGGGCACGCAGATGATGACCACGTCGGCCTTGGCCAGGCACGAGGGGTCCGTGGTGGAGCTGACCAGCCCTTTTTGCACCAGCGGGCCCAGTTCCTGATCGGAAATGTCTTTGATATAGGACTTGCCGGCCGCGACCGAGCGAACTTTTTCCTCGCTCTTGTCGTAGCCCGTCACGGTGAAGCCGGCGCGCGCCACCTCGACCACCAGGGGTAGGCCGACGTAGCCAATGCCAATCACGGTTACCCGCGCTTCGTGCTTTTTGATCTTCTCGAGCAGAGTCATTGCAGAGATACCTCGTTCGAACATAGTGGGTTGGCTCATCTCGGGGCTGAGCTAGTTATAGGCCACTTCAACCCACAGGCAAGTCAGGAAGCTCGCCTGCGAGAATTTGTCGTGGTCCATCCGAAAGGAGCGCCTCGATCCGAGACGCGCCAAACTTTTTGCGGATCCAGTGCATACCCGCGGCCACGGCCCGTACATCAGAGGATTGATGTACGTCGCTGGCGGCGGCATGGCACAGGCCCTCTTGCACCAGGTAGCGGGCGGCCTTGCCCCGCTGTGGGCCGTGGGCCCCGTCCAGTGCGGCCAGATCGATGACCAGCGCGGCGCACCGCGCCAGCGCCTCGATGCGTTCCCGTTTGCCCCACAGGGGGACGTAGCGTTCGGGATGCGCCAGCACCGGCAGGTAGCCCCGCAGGCGCAGCGCGAAAAGCTGCTGTTCCAGCCCCAGCGGCAGGTGTTCCACCGGCAATTCGAAAAGGAAGGCCGCCTGTGCGGAGCCCGTTGTCGGGGCCGCTGCTGGACCAAGACGATACATGGGAATGGTCCCCGCCTGTGCTCGTCCCAGGAACAGGTCGTCCCAGTAATTTTCCGCGGCCAGGTACAGCGGCAGCGTCACGTCGTGTTCCATCAAACGGGCCGAGACCTGAGTGTATCGTGCGGCAATCTCCTCGTCGCTTGGAACGAAGAAGCCAGCCTTCTGGTGCGGCGTGGCGCAGACCACGGCAAAGCCGATGGCGTGAAGCAGCTTGAGCATCTCCAGCGAATCCTCCAGAGAGCGGGCACCGTCGTCAATGCCCCACAACACATGGCTATGTAAGTCAACGTAATCCAAATCCAGACCGTATTTTCATTATCGGGCAAGCGGCAGTGCGAAATCATCCATCGCCGTCGAGTCCGCTCCGCTCAGCGTCGGTGTCCGAAATACCTACTACAACCATCGTGACGGCGCAAGCCCTTTCGGTCCATTCGCATCTGGAGCGGCTTCTACCCGGCCCCACCGGGGCCCCTGGTGCTCGGGCGCAAGCCCTGTCGGTCCATTCGCATCTGGAGCAGCTTCGACCCGGCCCCACCGGGGCCCCCGTGCTCGGGCGCAAGCCCTTTCGGTGCATTCGCATCTGGAGCGCCTTCTACCCGAGCCCACCGGGGCCCCTGGTGCTCGGGTGCAAGCCCTTTTGGTCCATTCGCATC
>JBBRLA010000845.1:0-3130 GCA_038231615.1 Polyangia bacterium
GGTCACGCAATTCAAGAGCCGCGTGGCGGTTCGGGTCTCGGTCGCCCGGCGCGGACCATAAAGGAAGAGCCCCGCCGTCCCCAAGTCCGAGACCTTCAGCGCCTGCCCGCAGGCATCGGCGAAGCGGAGGGTCAAGACCGGGGCCTCTCCAGCGACGAAGTGGGTGCCGTTCTTCGGCGATGAGACCCCGACCGTCGCGACCAGCCGCGACGCGCCGCTGACCGGTGGGTCGCAGGACGACGGGCCGACGGGGGCGCTGGCGTCGGGGAAGTACAGGGTCTCCGGCATCGGCCCATCACAGGAAATGGGCAATGCGGCACAGAGGAACAAAAGACAGCGGACACGGGCCAGAAGGCTCATCCTGGCCTCATATCGCATTTTGCCTGCGCGTACCAGCAAAGAAGACTGGTTGGACCAACAATGCGCTGGGGGGGAGACTCCCCCCCTTCCCGGAAGGATTCATGATAAAATAGCGCCGGTGCTCGCCTTCCGATCCAGCCTGCCTCGCAGGCTAACCCCGGCCTTGGCCCTCCTCGGCTCTTTCGCGGGTTGCGGCGACCCGCTGGTGGACACCGGCTATCGCGGCGTTTCCCGCTGGCAGATCCAGGGGGAGGTGGTGCTGGACGAGGGACCGACGATGGACACCACCCACCTTCGCCTGGCCGTCTTCTGGGGCCCCGGCGATCTCCGGGACGACAATCTGGACCACTACAGTGAGCAGGTCTCGACCTCCCAGGCGGCGCAGGTGCCCGCGCCCTTCGTGCTCAACCTCTTCGAGGCACCGCCCACGGCAAACGCGAACGGCGCCGCCTACGTCATCGGCCGCGTCCTGGCCTACCTCGACCTGAATCAGGATGGGCGGCGCGGCCTTGCCGAGCCCATCGCCGGCCTCGATGTCCCCACCGCCCTCCTCTATGCGTCCGCGCCCCTTCCCATCGGACAAACGCCCACCAGTGTGGCCCTTTCCGCCGGCTTTCACCGGGTCCTTTTGCCCCAGCTCTGCAACCGTCCCCTCCCCGGGCCCACCACTGCGGGAGACTGCGGCGTGCGGCTCGGGCGGGCGTGCCAGAACGACCTGGACTGCCACCCCGGCCAGTGCCTCCAGCGCGACGGCATCCCCTGGCCCGGCGGCGCCTGCGTGGTCGCCGAACCGCCCCAGGGTGGCTGCCGACCCGCGCAAGCCAGCTACCATCCGGCGCAGTCCACCCTGGGCGGACCCAGCGGCTACTACCTCAAACGCTGCCAGGCCGACCCCGACTGCGCCCGTCCTACCGACCGCATCGCCGGGACCTACGTCTGCGATGCCGGAATCGGCGCCTGCGTGCCCGGCGAAAGCACCCACGTCGTCGTCGGCGCGGATGCTCCGGTGAACCCCTTCTGCGGCGCGCCATGAATCGGGCCCTTGCCTTTGCCTCTTGCCTCTTGCCTCTTATCATGGCACCGCGGGTCCAAGGGTAGCCAGAACATGAGGATGAAAAGAAAGTCCGAATCGGCAGCCCTGTCCGGCGAATTGGGTCAGTTGTTTCTGACCCACGGCCCGGCGGTCTACCGGCGCGCGCTGCGTCTCCTATGCAATCACCAGGACGCAGAGGAAGCCACCCAGGAGGTCTTCATCCGCGTGCTGCGCGGGGCCGACGGCTTCGCCGGCCAGAGTCAGATCTCCACCTGGCTGTATCGCATCACCACCAACTATTGCCTGAACCAGATCCGCGATCGGCGGCGGCGGCGCGAACTTTTCGCGGAGCACGCAGTCGATGCCCACGGGCCCGACCCGGCATCGCCCAGCGATGTCGCCCTCCTGCGCCGGCTCCTCGCCGAGGCCGACGAGGAGCAAGCCCGGGTCGCGATCTATATCTACATGGACGGCATGACCCATGAAGAGGTGGCCGAGGTGCTTTCCGTGTCCCGAAGGACCGTGGGCAACCAGCTCGCCCGCTTTCATTCATGGGCCGAGCGGAGGCTGGGAGGCCAGGCGGCCATTCCTCACTCCGGGAGAAGCGAACCATGAAGGAACCGCTCTTTGAGCATCTTCGCAAAGGACGTGCAGGCTGCCCGTCCGACCTGGCCCTCGACCGCCTCATTGCCAATGAACTGCCAGCGGAACAGGCGACGCGGACCCGGGAGCATGCCGCCACCTGCGCGGCTTGTGGCGAGCACCTGCGCCTGTCCCGCTTCGAGGCCCTCCCTGAGGTGAATGCCGCGGTGCTTCTTTCCCGCATCCGCACCCGCGCGGTACAGCCCCGCGTCAGGTGGCAACGCCTGCGCGAGTGGCTCTACCGGCCGGGGTCGGAGCGCGGGACGGTGCTGGCGCTGGTCGGTGCCGCCTGCGTGGTGGCACTGCTGGTCGTGGGGGTCCGCCCACCCGCCGGGCCCCCGAACGGGCCCCAGGCCGGCATCCGGGCCAAAGGAGGTCCACTGCTCCATGTCCACCGCCTGACAAAGACCGGCAGCCAGGAGGTCGAAAGTGGCGACCCACTCGCGCCAGGAGAGCGGATTCGCTTCGTGGTGGATTTACCGCAAAAGGGCGTAGTGAGCATCCTGGGCATCGAGCAGTCAGGCGCCCTTTACGCCGCCTGGCCCACGGAAAAAAGGGCCACGGCGTATCCTCTGACGGCGGGTCGCGGACAGATTCTCCCCGGCGCGGTGGCGCTGGACGACTCCCCGGGGCGGGAGACGCTGTACCTGATCCTCTGCCCGGATCGCGACCCACCGCACCGCTGCCAGTCCCGCGGTGCCAAAGAGCCGCCCCGCTGCCAGGAGGGTTGTATCCTGAGTCCTTTCGTACTCAACAAGATTGTAGGCCCTGGTCCATGAGGCATCGCCCGTGCCTGCTTCTCCGCCTGCTGGTCGTCTTCGCCTTCGCCGGCTTTTTCTCGCGACCGCGGGCGGTCCTGGCCCTGCCCGACAACACCTGGGTGGTCGCCATCGGCGACAACGGCGGCGACCGGGACGAGGTGCAACTGCTCTATGCCGAGCGCGACGCCCAGTCCCTGGTCGAGGTCCTGCGCACTCAGGGCAGCGTCCCCTCCGATCGGGTGCGCCTGCTGCTCAACGAGGATGCCGCCACCGTGCGCCGGGCGCTGCTTACCATCAACGGCGCCCTGCGCGAACTGACGCGAGATGGCCAGAA
>JBBRLA010000846.1:0-3124 GCA_038231615.1 Polyangia bacterium
ATCGGTGGCCTCGCGGCGCCCGTCCGCCGGTGATATCCTCACCTCGATGTCAGCCTCGCCGGCGAAGCCGCGGCAACTCGATCCGCTCCGCATCGAAGTCTTGCCCGAACTGGCCCGCGTATCCGCCGCCGAATGGGACCGCCTCCTGGACGTGGATGACGCGCCGCTTTTGTCCTTTGGCTACTTGCAGGGGCTGGAGGCCGCCGGCTGCGTCGGCCCCGGCACGGGCTGGCATCCGGCGCACCTCCTCATCCGCCGGCAAGCTCCCGGCGCCGGGCCCGAGGGAGAACTGGTCGCCGCCGCCCCGGCCTACCTGAAGACCGACAGCGATGGCGAGTGGGTGCATGACCTGGACTGGGCCACCTTCGCCGAGCAGCACGGCCTGGGCTATTACCCCAAGCTGGTGCTGGCCGTGCCTTTCAACCCGGTCACCGGCGGACGGCTCCTCACCCGCCCGGACCTGCCCGCCGCCGAACGAACGGAACTGGAGGTGGCCCTGCTGCGCGGCGCCCAGGCGGTGTGCCAGCGCGCCGGCCTGTCCTCGACCCATGTGCTCTTCCCCAGAGCAAACCTCCTGCCCTCGCTTCGCGCCGCCGGCTTCGCCCCCCGCCGGCAAGAGCAATACCACTTCCTCAACGAGGGCTACCGCACCTTCGAGGACTTCCTCGCCCGGCTGACCCCCCACCGCCGCACGTCGATAAGGCGCGAGCGCCGCGCCGTGAAAGACGCGGGCATCCAGGTGCGCACCCATCGCGGCCTGGAATGCGGCCCCGAGAGCTTCACCCCGGCCGACCTTTCCCGCATGTACGATCTGCACCACCTGACCTCGGTGCGCTACACCGAGCAGGGGCCCTATCTGAACCGGCGCTTTTACCACCTCTGCGCCGAGCGCCTCGGGGACCGCCTGGAACTGGTCCTGGCCCGGCGCGGAGACGAGATCATCGGCGGCGCCTTCAACCTCCGCGGCGACCGGCGCCTCTTCGGCCGCTACTGGGGCGAGGCAGAGCATGTGCCCTTCCTCCACTTCGAGGTGTGCTTCTACCACTCGATGGAACGCTGCATCGCCGAGGGATTCGATGCCTTCGAACCGGGGCACGGCGGCGAGCAGAAGCTCAACCGCGGCTTCTGGCCCGTCGCAACCTACAGCGCCCATCACCTCCGCGATGTGCGCCTGCGCCAGCCGATCGAGGGCTACCTCAAAATGGAGTCGCGCTACGTCGACGCCTCGCTGAAAACCTCCCGGGAACGCAGCCCCCTGCGCAAAAAGCCCGCCGACCCTTTCGTCGAGTAGACCGGCAGATCGGCAAAGGGGTCGCATGGCTTGCGCACTTCTTCGGGGCGATCCTATAGTGCGTCGCATGGACAAACGGCAGGCTGAGTGCAGTTTGGCGACGAAGTCCCTGTCCTTGTGGATAGATCACCCCGGCGCTTCGCGCTTCGCGATAGTCAACTGCGGCGCTTGGCGCTTTGCGATGGTGCTCGGGTGTCTCGTGGGGGCCCTGTCCCTCTCAGGATGCAAGGCCGAGTCACAGGCGGACGCCGCGCTGGTCCCGGACCTGAGCGTCCCTTCTGACCTCTCGGCGGCTGACGATCTCTCCGAGCCCCCCGATCAGCGCGCCGCCCGGGACCTGATCACCCTCGCGGATCAGCGTCCCACGCCCGACCTTCTGGGGGACGCCGGCCCGCCCGATCTGCACTGCGCCGCCAACACCCAGACGGACCCCGCCAACTGCGGCACCTGTGGCCACGCTTGCGCGGCGGGACAGGGTTGCTGCGCAGGGGTGTGCAGCGATCCTCAGGGCGACGCCAGGAACTGCGGCGCCTGTGGACACGACTGCGGTGGCAGCGCCTGTTGCGCCGGCCTGTGTACCAGCCTGAACACCTTGAAGAACTGCGGCGCCTGCGGCATGCAATGCACTTCCGGGCAGTCCTGCTGCGGGGGCGGGTGCAGCAACAAGGACAGCGACCCGTTGAACTGCGGCTACTGTGGCACGGCCTGCCCGGCGGGTTATTACTGTTTCCACGGCGCCTGCCAGAACCCCGATGCCAGCCCGCCGCCGGACATGACCACGGGCTGCCTCAACGGGGCCAAGAGCCCGCCGGCCGTGTGCGCCGTCGAGCACGACCCGATGAGCGGCTCGGGCTACACGTTCTGCCGCGCCGACTGCTCCTCCGCGTGGATCGCGAATGCCGATGCGGGCGGCGGCACCTTCGCGTTCCAGACCATCTGCCAGAACCTGGGTTATACCAAGGCGGCGCAGTGGGGCGGCACCTGCGGCGACATCTGCGGCTACTGCCAGGGGCACGTCAACAGTTGCATGATGACCGGCACCGAGAAATATGACGGCGGCGGCGTTTGTGGCGCGGATTGCCTGGGGAGCACGGTGATGTGGGAATGCGTGAAGTGACGCGGGCCCGCGGGCTCGTCGGGATGATGACGGCGCTGCTGGTCTTTTCACCGGGCTGCAAGGGACATGGGGGCACACAGGGGCCCTCCGCTGGAGACGACCCGGCGGTGGTGACGGCCCTGCGGCTGGTCGATCAAGTTCGGCAGGTTCAGCAAGGGCCGGGGATGGACCCCATGCTGCTCGACCTGTCGCTGATGGAGGACCTGCGCCGGCTGGAGGTGACCCGTGCAGCGGAGCGACGAAAGGCGCCAAAAGACGAGGTCCAGCGGGCCTTCGACGCGGCGCGGCCGGACGAGCAGGTCCCGGCGATCGAGCGGGCCCGGCGCTACGCGAGCAACGCGGGGGAACGGCTGAAGCACCTCTTGCAGGGCTCCTGTACGGCGGAACGGGAGCCGCTGGGCACCGAGATGCGAGTCGGCGCCCTTTCGGCCCCGCTGGCGGCGGACTTCGACGAGCTGAAGGAGACCCTTTCGCGAGTGCGGCGCGGCCTGCACGGTGCCACCCTGGTGGCGGTGAAGTGCGAACGAGGGGCGGTCGGGATGCTGCTGGTGCCCACCCCAACCGGCTTTCGCATCGTGGATGTGGTCCCGACGGGAAGAAGCGGCAGCAGCGCCCCGATCCGTGCGCCACCGGGGTCGTCCCCCCCGCGAGCGCCCGCGCCGTCGGGGAGTGGGCCGGCAGCGGGAGGGCCGGGGCACGGGATATAAGGGCTGACC
>JBBRLA010000847.1:0-3107 GCA_038231615.1 Polyangia bacterium
CAGCGAGGCAATGAGCTGCTTGATCGGGTGATTGCGATGCTCAGCAAACTCTGCCGGTAATCGCTCACGCTCACGCTCACGCTCACGGACAGGGGGGGGCCCTGATTCAGGTAGGCACCCTGGACTGGCAGGGATCAGTAGAAATTATAGCTGGCGTAAAGTGAACTGGACCACCAGCCCGGGGCAAAGAGGGTGCTGCTGCCTGGGACCAGCAAGCCCGCCGGGTTGCGCACGACCCCGCCCAGATCCTGCGAAAAGGTCAGGCTCAGGTCGAAGGAGAGCCCGATTTCCAGCCAGCGCAGCGGCGACACACCCACCCCGGCCAGCAGGCGCACCAGGGGGGCCAGGGTGTTGTTCTGGGTGGTCGGCATCTGGTTCACAGTGTCGGGCAGCGGGGATTCGTGCCGGGCCACGCTGGCCCCGATGCCCACCGCCAGGAAGGGGTGGACAAAGCGCGAGCGCAGGTCAAGCTGCGGCATTACCGCGAAGGTGCTGTGAACCAGTTGCTGCGCCACGTCGGGGTACTCGGCGAAGGTGCGGGAGAAGCGATCCTGCTGGAAGTCTAGAAGGAAGCCCAGGGACAGGGGCCCAAGGGGCAGCAGCGAGGCCGAGAGCCGCAGCCCGAAGCCCCAGCCCAGCTCTTCCGCCACCTGCCGGGTCTGTCCCAAAAGCCCCGAGAACCGCAGGTCCGCGCCGACCCGCACCCGTGGCCAGAGGGTGGGCCGCTCCGGTATCGGCGACGACGGCAGGGGGACACTCCCCAAAGGGGCCGCCTCCGCCTCGCCAGGGGAGGGGGCCTCTTCCTGAACGGGGGGTTGCCCCTGCCCCAGGGCGCAAAGGGGCCAGAAAAGCAAGAGGACCAGCAGCGGGCGCCACGAACCGGGCCCAAGGGTGGCCAGCGTGGCGGGTTTGGCGAGGCCGGCGGCGTTCATGGCCTCACGGTAGCAGGAACCCCCCTGCCAAGGGGCGAATGAGCTATGGGCAGGACCGCACCATCCAGATGTTGGCCGCGTTGTTCCACGGGACCGCGTCGGGCAAAAAGCACGCCGGAGAGTAGCCCCCCTCAGTATTGTCCCAGGTGTCACACGAATAGGAATTGACCACCACGTGCATCTTCACCGGCGTGTTGGCCGGCAGGTCGCTGCCCTGGAAGCCATACTGCCAGAACGGCACGCTCTGGGTCATCGGGATGTACCCTTCGTTAAAGGTCTGCCCCGGCGACATGAGCAGATTGTCATCGGCTGCGTCCCGATGATCGAAGCCGGCGGGCACTACGTTGTCGAAGCCATGGCTCACGATGCGCTGATGCTCGTCTCCGTTCAGGTAGAATGAGACGATGATCTCGGGATACACGGCGGGCCCGCTGTTGGCGTACTTGAACCACAGGCCGCCGCTGAACTCGGAGACGTCACAGGGGATCTGCCATGGGCTCTGCTGCGTGAAGCCCTGGTTTACCACCATGGGCGCCGTCACCAGGCCGGTGTCAGACGTCGGGCTCGACGCGTGAAGCTGGATGTTGGTGTAGTCGAGAACGAGGTCCTGGTTGGCCATCGCCACGCCCGCCCCGGCGAAAAGCGAGAGGGCGGCAGACAGGGCGATCTGGTTCACGTAATGCATGGGCTGCTCCTTGTGAAGACGACTTCGAGTGCCGTCGTCTTTGGTCATAGCAAACCCCAGGCCACTCCCGATGTCAGGGCGATGTCTCGACGGTGGGACAGCTTTCGTCGGGCAGGTTTAAAAGGACGCAAGACGTGCATTGCGAGCAAGACTTGCGCGAAAGCGCATCTTCTTGCCCGGTGGGCCCATCGCCGATCGTGCATAACCCACCCGTTCTTGCCCGGCGGGTCAAAGCTTGATCTGGTAGCGGGGTTCGGGATCCTGCCCGTTTCCCTACCCAGCGGAGCACGGCGGTGCGGGCCACGCTCCGGGTGCTGGGCACTGCCTCGCCCATCACCAGCTCATCGTCAACAGCGGGGTCGGCGCCAGCGACCGCATCTTCTTGTTCGGCTGGCTGGCCGGCAGAACCGTCTCCGTTGTTTTTCCGTTGTTCCCGAGCAACTAATAACTTTTTCCAGAAAAGCCATAGCGAATGTTTCGACCGTGCTCGTTCTTCCATTTTTTGCTTAGGGCCAATGCCTGGTTGGGTTTGCTGATGGACCGGTTTCAAGAATATTCGATGGGCCGTGAACAGCACCATGTAAATCTCGGATCGACGTGAAAGTTGTTGGAAACATAGATGAGCTGGACGACAAATGGTAGGGCCACGTCTCCCCCTGTGAGTGCAGGGGGCCGATCAGATTCTTGACATATTTAAAATATGAATTCATATTTTGAATATGAAAATTGGCGAACGAGGACAGGTGACCATCCCCAAGGAGCTGCGCGACAGGTACGGCCTCGACGGGTCCTGTGAGGTGGACTTCGTCGAGGTCGGCGGCGAACTGGTGCTGCGCAAGGTGGCCGTGCCCGTTGATGCGCCGGTGAGGCGGTGGATGGGTTTTCTCGGGGGCGAGCCGGAGAACGTCGATCAATTCATTGAAGAGATCCGCGGCCGGTAGCTGCCGATGATCAGCGCCATCGACACCAACATCCTTCTGGATATCTTGCGACCCAACCCCGCGTTCGCCGAACGCTCCGCTGCCCTTTTGACACGCAGCGGACGAGAGGGCCCATTGGTCCTCTGCGAGATCGTGCATGCGGAACTGTCGGCGCACTTCACCAGGTTTGAAGATCTCGACCGGTTCCTCGGAGAGGTCGGCATCCGCGTGGAGCCGATGAACCGACACGCGGGCCATCTGGCGGGGCGAGCCTGGAGGCTCTATCGCGCCGCGGGGGGGCCCAGGGACCGCATCCTCTCTGATTTCCTCATTGGGGCCCATGCACAGGTGCAGTCCGGGCGACTTCTGAGCCGAGACCGGGGTTTCTACCGGAGCTATTTCCCGGAACTGGTGGTTGTCGAAGGATGACCGGGAGTGGGGCCGCCCGACATGGGCTAGATTCTATACTTCTGTAAAAACGCCGCCGCGGCGCTCTGATCGGCCGGCCGGCCGGCCTCGACTATGGAGCGCCCCGTGCCACGGGCAGAGCGGCCGTCGGGCAAGGACACC
>JBBRLA010000848.1:0-3084 GCA_038231615.1 Polyangia bacterium
GAGCATCGCAATCACCCGATCAAGCAGCTCATTGCCTCGCTGATAGGCTGGTTCGTCGATGAGCTGGAGAACTCGGCACGTCGAGCCGTTGAAAGGTCGCCATGGGCCAAATCATCGGTAGGTCCGGCTAAAAGTTGCTCATGCTCACGCTCACGCTCACGCTCAGGGGGCCCCTGATTCAGGTAGGCACCCCTCTGGGCCTCTGGGCCTCTGGGCCGGGTGGCCTGGACGCCTGGGCCGAGACAGGGTAGTCTGCACCGCTTCACTGCCCGTGAATCCGATTCCAACCAACCCCAACCAGAAGAAAAAAAGAGCATGGCCGCCCAGTACATCTACACGATGCAGAACCTGCGCAAGATTGTCCCCCCACAGCGCGAGATCCTCCGCGGGATCTGGCTCTCGTTCCTGCCCGGCGCCAAGATCGGCGTGCTCGGCCAGAACGGCTCGGGAAAGAGCAGCCTCTTGCGCATCATGGCGGGGGTCGACACCGACTTCCAGGGCGAGGCCAAGCCGGCCGACGGCATCAAAATCGGCTTTCTGTCCCAGGAACCGCAGCTGGATCCGACCAAGGACGTACTGGGCAACGTCTCCGAGGCGGTGAAGGACACCCGGGCGCTGCTCCAGCGCTTCGAAGACCTGTCGATGAAGCTGGGCGAGGACCTGACCCCGGCGGAGATGAACAAGGTCATGGAAGAACACGGCAAGGTGCAGGACCGCATCGAGGCGGTCAACGCCTGGGAGCTGGACCGCACCCTGGAGATCGCCATGGACGCGCTGCGCCTGCCCCCGGGGGACGCCGAGGTGACCAAGCTCTCGGGTGGCGAGAAGCGCCGGGTGGCCCTGTGCCAGGTGCTGCTCTCGCGCCCGGACATTTTGCTTCTGGACGAGCCGACCAACCACCTGGACGCCGAGTCGGTGGCCTGGCTGGAGCGCTTCCTGGCCGACTTCGCCGGCACGGTGGTGGCGGTGACCCACGATCGCTACTTCCTGGACAACGTGGCCGGGTGGATCCTCGAACTGGACCGGGGCGCCGGCATCCCCTGGGAGGGTAACTACTCTTCCTGGCTGGAGCAGAAGCAGGCCCGCCTGCAAGTCGAGGAGAAGCAAGAGTCGGCCCGGCAGCGCACGCTGGCCCGCGAGCTGGAGTGGGTGCGCACCTCGGCCAAGGCACGCCATGCCAAGAGCAAGGCCCGCCTGGCGGCCTACGAGGACATGCTGCAAAAAAGCAACGAGGCGCGCATCGAGGTGGCCGAGATCTCCATCCCGCCGGCCCCCCGCCTGGGGGACGACGTGGTGATCGCCGAGAAGCTGACCAAGGGGTACGGCGACCGACTGCTCATCGAGAACCTGGACTTCCGGCTGCCCCGGGGCGGCATCGTCGGGGTGATCGGGCCCAACGGGGCGGGCAAGACGACCCTTTTCCGCATGATCACCGGGGGCGAGCACCCGGACCAGGGTAAGCTGCGCATCGGCGAGACGGTGAAGCTGGCCTACGTGGACCAGAGCCGCGACGCCCTGCAAGGGGACAAGACGGCGTGGGAGGAGATCAGCGGCGGGGCCGAGTTCCTGGAGATGGGCAAGCGGAAAATCTCGTCCCGGGCCTACTGCGGGCAGTTCGGGTTCAAGGGACAGGACCAGCAGAAGCGGGTGAAAGACCTTTCCGGCGGCGAGCGCAACCGGGTGCATTTGGCCAAAGTGCTCAAGAGCGGAGGCAACCTGCTGCTTCTGGACGAGCCGACCAACGACCTGGACGTGGACACCCTGCGGGCGCTGGAAGAGGCCCTGCTCAACTTCGCCGGGTGCGCGGTGGTCATCAGCCACGATCGCTGGTTCCTCGACCGGATCGCCACCCACATGCTGGCCTTCGAGGGCAACAGCGAGGTGGTGTGGTTCGAGGGCAACTACAAGGACTACGAGGCCGACCGCAAACGCCGGCTGGGCAAGCTGGCCGATCAGCCGCACCGGATCAAGTACCGGAAGCTGACGCACTGATCGTACGCACGTACGTACATACGTACGTTCGTTCCTTCGTACATTCGGCACAGCGGAACTGCGAAACATCCGAAAAGACTTGACCCGGTGCCCTGATCTTCGCTAAGTACCTTTCCACCCCATGGTTCTTCCTCTCCTACCAAACGGCCTCCTCCCGAGGTCCTGTTGTGAGACGGCCCGCTGACCCGGATCGTCGTCTCGCTTCACGAATCGCTGACCACTTTATCTCCCCGATGTCCGGCTAACCAAGAAGCTGGCGCTGACCCTTTTGCCTTCCAGGAGAGAGACCATGTTGATCCCACCCAAACTTCCCAACAAGAACAACGTTGCCCCGGTACCGCCGGATTCGCCCGCCACCGTGACCCTGCCGTCGAAGATCGAGATCAGCCCTGGCGGCATCGGGCTGGTCCTGGATGCCGGGCCGCAGATCTCGGATGTGGACATGTACCTGTATCAGATTTATGCCAACCACAAGAAGGCGATCAAGAACCTGAACGATACGCCCTGCCGGGCCTTGTATCTGGACGCCAAACGCCGGTTGCAGCAGATCGAGACAGTGGCCCTGGGATACTCGGCGACCATGGACTGCCCGGCCCACGTGAACAATGCCGCCAATTTGTTGCCGGCGGTGGAGTGCATCGTCAAGTTCGCCCCCAGCCTCAAGGACGAGGCCAAGGTGGCGCTTGAGGGCATCTCCATCGTTGCGCTTTCCCAGGACGCGGCGTTCCTGGCCTTCGTGCGCGACACCAAGGAGACCGACGCCACGTTCACCCGGGCGCTGGATGTGCTGGAGGCCCGCTCTGAACAGAGCCTGGATGGACGGGTGCGCATGGTGGACGGGCGGGCCGGGCAGATGTTGACCCATCACTACGACCTGAACCTGGCCTACGGGCCGGTGCGGCAGTACCTGGCGGGCCCGGCCCTGGGCGGGGTCGGCACCAAGGCCATGCTGGCCAAGGCGACCGAAAAGGCGGCGGCCGCCGCTGAGCAGAAGTTGCTCGGCCTGATCAACGAGAAAAGCCCGCCCCCGCAGGCCGCGACCCCGCCCCCGGGCCCCGTCCCCGTCGTGGCCAAGCCCCCCATTTTGTCGAC
>JBBRLA010000849.1:0-3082 GCA_038231615.1 Polyangia bacterium
AAAGGGTCCTTGGCCCGCAGGGGCCCTTTGTCGGGACCTGCCGGGGGCGGGACGCTGGCGGCCCCACGCAACTGGGCTTCCTTCATGACCTGGATGTGCGCCTGCTGGACCGCCATCGGGACGCTGGCTTCCTCCATCACCGCGGCGCTTCGCGCTTCGCGATTCGTCGCCGAGGAAGCTTCGGGGGGCGCGGTCTCGATCATCTCGGTCCAGCAGGTCACCCCGGTCTTCAACTCGGTGCCGCGGCGGACGATCAGATCGTCGAAGGCGTCGACGACCAGCTCGACCAGGAACACCCGGGCGCTGTGGACCAGCCCCCCCAGGACCTGTACGCCGTTGTCGGTCTCCCGCGAAAGGATTGCCCGCGCCGAGACGGCCAGGCCGCCCTCCTGCTCGGCGATGGTACCTGTCAGGGTCAGGAGCTGGACCGGCGTGGCCAGGCTGCGCGGCCGGAGGCTGCGACTGCGCTGGTCATATTCTTGGAGCTCGACCTCTTCAAGCCAGCCCGAGGCGCGGAACTCGCCGCTCCGCACCTTGGTGGCCACGCAGAGATCGCTGATCCCCTTGATGAGGTCCGTGCCCCGATCCAGCCGTCCAAGGACGCGCCGGCTTCGGTGACTTTGGGCTGAAATCAAATCATGTCTCCCGTCGGGACGTGGATGTATAGCACAGCCGCCTGCCGCGGCAAACCGATCGTCCGCTTTTATTCTCGGGCATAATAAGCCCCCATGAGGATCATAAAGGAGGCCCCCTCATGGTGACCGATGGCCAGGACGAGCTTTCCCGCGGCGTGGGACCGGATGGCGAGGCGCTCGTGCTGCGCCGAGACGCCGGTGGTTTCTCCGTGCAGAGCGACGACCAGATCGTCATCCGCAGCGCCGACCGGAGGTCCGAGAAAGAGCTGGTCAACCTGGGCCTGGGTCCCCTGCGGGACCGGCAGGACGTCAACGTGCTCCTGGCGGGGCTGGGGATGGGCTATGCCCTGCGCGCCCTCCTGGACGATCGCCGGGTGGTGCGGGTGGACGTGGTCGAGCACGCGGCGCCGATCGCCGAGTGGAACCACACCCACCTGGCGGTGCTCCACAACGAGCCGCCCCTGGCCGACGAGCGGGTGACGCTGCACCAGACGGACCTTTTGGGCTACCTGCGAGCGCTGCGTTACCAGGCGGACTTCCACGGCTACCTCCTCATCGTGCTGGACGTGGACGACGGCCCGAGCGCCCTGTCCCGGGGGCGCAACGCCGCCCTCTACACCGAGGAGGGGCTGGGCGATCTGGAGGAGGCCTTGCGCCCCGGCGGGGTGCTGGCCCTGTGGTCCTGCCAGAAGGAAGAGGAGCTTTTGCAGCGGCTCCGCGGGCGCTTCCAGAACGTGGCGGAGATCATCGTGCCGGTGGACCTGCCGGGACATGCCCTGGATTACATCTACCGCTGTCGCCGCAAGGCCCCCCCGGTCCAGAACACCACCGCCCGCAACGGCCATCCTCATTAAACAGAAAACAGAAGCACCTGGACCGGGCATCTTTTGGCGTACCTCTCCCCCACGTCCTCGCATTCGCGAGGCCATGGGAGGGCCCACGTCGACTCGCGAATGCGAGTCGGTGGGGAGTGCCCCCACACTCCCTCGGTCACGACCAGTAGGTCGCTCCCTCAGTCGCTGTAGGGGTGCGCCAAAATCTGCTCCGGCCATGTGCTTCTTGCTGAAATGACTCTTCATCATCTGACGCGACCCTGTATAAACAGTCACCAAATTCGCCCTCTTCTTTCCCGGCCCTTGCACCCGCGGCGGCCCTGCTTACAACCCCACCGAATCTGGCTTTTTTTCGGTGGAACATGCACAGCCGCCCCCCCCGACCCTCGTTGGAACCTCTTGCCCTGCGTACATCCGAACTCGCGGCCACCCTCTTGCGCGGCGAGGCCAGGAAAGGCCCAGGCCACTCCGAACACTTCCTGGCGCGGACCCTCCGCCTGGAAGGGCCCGAGCAGGACCGGGCCATGCGCCTGTACCACCACTCGGCCCTCCTGCGAGAGGTGCTCTGCCAGCAGATGAAGGACCACAAGGAGGAACGCGCCGCCATCGCCCTGGGTGACCCCGACGACGACAAGCGCCCGTGCGCCCATGTCATCGTCACCCGGCGCGGCATCTTCGTCACCTGCCTCTCGGCCAGCATGAGCGTCGACGACGCGGCCCTTTTGTCCTACCAGCCCCTGCAGGAGGCCATGGACCGCACCGACGCCCAGCAGCAGGCGGCCCTGCGGCGAAAGAAGCAGCTCCCCCTGCTCTCGGCGGAGGCCCTGGCCGAGGCCCTGTCCGCCGGGCCCGGCCACGTCCACCGGGAGATGGTCGAGATCCTGGAGATGGAGCCCCAGACCTACCTCATCGCCGTCTCCCGGGCCTTCTTCAGGGCGCTGGCCCAGGCGGGGCGCTACGAGGAGATGCGCGCCAAGTACGGCCTGCAGCCGGAGATCTGGAAAAAACTGTGCCGCCTGGAAGGCACGGTGACCCTGTGCTTTTACCTCTTTGGCGCCATGGACGAGACCCTGATCACCGAGATGCTCTGCATCTATTTGGACCACGACGGGCCGAACCTCAACGACGTGGCGGTGTCCTTGTCGCGGCACAAGGGCGGGGCCCGGCCCCTGCTGGAGATCTGCCAGAAGACGTCGTCGACCCCGGTGCGGCGGGCGTGCTACGGCGGGGCGCTGCTCCATGCCCTGCGCCATCCGAAGGCCATGCCGGATCTCCTGTCCGAGCTGCGCAAGGTCCCGCCGCCAGGCGACGAGGCGCGGACGCGGGCCATGCTTTCGCTACTGGACGAACTGTGGGGAGTCAATCGCGAAGCGCCGCAGGCGCCGTGGTTCATCGACCCGCGGCAGCTCGAGGTATTCCTGTCCCGGGGGGTGCGGGCGATGCTACCGCTCCTGCCCGAGGTTGCCGACCCGACCTGGCTCCTCACCGCAGATGAACACCGGGAGCACGCCCTGCGGCGGCTGCCGGTGTCGGCGATGTTCCCCAGAAAGGAGATCGCCTCGGGGGTCAAAGCCGCCTGGGACCGCTTCTTGCGGACCACCCAGATGCCGGTGG
>JBBRLA010000850.1:0-3081 GCA_038231615.1 Polyangia bacterium
GACGTTCTACCCGACCTCGGTCATGGAGACGGGCCACGACATCCTGTTCTTCTGGGTCGCCCGGATGATGATGATGGGTCTGCACTTCATGAAGAAGGTCCCGTTCCGCCCCGTCATGCTGCACGCGCTGGTGGTGGACGAGAACGGCGAGAAGATGTCCAAGGTGAAGGGCAACGTCGTCGACCCGCTCCACGTGATCAACGGGGCGACGATGGACGAGGTGCTGGGCTTTGCGTCGGGGAGCAAACCCGACAAGAAGGCGCGCGACGGGGCGCTGGCCCGGTTCAAGAAGGCTTTTCCGGCGGCGGCGGCGGCCTACCCCGAGGGTTTCCCGCGGCAGGGGGCGGACGCGCTGCGCTTCTTCCTGACCGTGATGGGCGCGCAGGGGCGCAACATCCGGCTCTCGATCCCGCGGATCGAGGGGTACCGGCACTTCATGAACAAGATCTGGAGCGCGGCGCGCTTCTTCGAACTGAACAATGCCGGCGCCGACGCCGACTGGTTCGTCGAGGCGTTGAAGGACGGCCGGGCGCACCTGTCGCTGGCGGATCGGTGGATACTCTCGCGGCTGCAGGGGGTGACCGCCGAGGTGGATGAGGCCCTGAGCGCCTTCCGGCTGAGCGACGGGGCGCAGTTGCTATACAAGTTTTTCTGGACCGAGCTGTGCGACTGGTACATCGAGATGTGCAAGCCCCAGCTCCAGCCGCGGACGTTGCCTGCGGGGGCGCCGGTGTCTCACGAGGTCCACGAGCGGCAGCGGGCGGCGCAGGGGACGCTGGCGCTGGTGCTGGAGACGTCGATGCGTCTTCTGCACCCCTTCGTCCCGTTCATCACGGAGGAGCTGTGGCTGCAACTGCCGCGGCCCTCGGGTTCGCCGGCCAGCATCATGATCACCATGTACCCGACCTCGGACGAGGGGCTGGTGAACCTGGAGGTTGAACGGGCGGTGACGGTGGTGCAGGCCACGGTGGCGGCGATCCGCAACATCAAGTCGACGTACAACGTCAGCGGGGACAAGGACGGGAAGAAGCTTCAGTTTGTGGTGAAGTCGCAGGATTCGCATGTGCGGCTGACGCTGGCGGCGCACAAGGGCGTGGTCGAGTTGCTGACGCGGGCGGAGATCTTCGATGTGGTGGAGGAATACCCGCACAACACGGGGGTCATCGCCAACGTGGTCGAGGGACAGACGGTGCTGCTGCTGCACGCGGACGAGCTGATCGACGTGGCGGCGGAGCAGGCGCGGCTGGCCAAGGAGCAGGCCAAGGTGGAGAAGGAGATGGCGGCGCTGAAGGGCCGGCTGGACAACGAGGACTTTGTCAAGCGGGCGAAGCCGGAGGTGGTGGAGCGGGACCGGGCACGGGTGGTGGAAATGGAACAGCGGCTGGTGGATCTGCGGCAGCATGAGGTGATGATCGGGGCGATGCGCGGCTGAGTTCCCTGGCAGCTTGGGGGCGGGGGCGGCTGGCGTGATTGGGCGGCTGGCGTGATTGGGCTGCTGGCGTGCCTACTGGTGTGAGCCTTTGGCGTGGGACTGGCTGGCTTGGCTGCGCCGGGGCTGCCTGCTGGCGTGAGCCTTTGGCGTGGGACTGGCTGGCTTGGCTGCGCCGGGGTTGCCTCTCGGGACCCGTCGGGGCGCCCTCGCCTTGGGCGGCTCGGGCCCCCCTCCAAGGGCCCCTTCGAGGCAGTCCCCGGCGCAGCCAGCCGGCCAGTTGTCACCTGCCCAGCATCCCGAGCAAAGCAAGGGATGCTGGGCAGGTTGCTTCGTTTCAGAAGATGATGGATGGGCTTCAGGTCACGTGCCACCTTTCGAAAGGCGCGGCGGGGCCATCCAGTTCTTGTAGGAAGCGCGATGGAGACAAAGGCCCCCCCTTGTCCCCCACGCGGGGGTAGCACAGGTAGAGTTCGTCTCGTGCCCGGGTTGCCGCCACGTAGAAGAGCCGGCGCTCCTCTTCAGTGGCCTCGAAACCCCCGTAGGCCGAGGGCAAATGGCCCTCGCAGAGCCACACCAGGAACACCACGTCCCACTCCAGACCCTTGGCCCGGTGAACGGTCGAGAGCACGACGCCGTCTTGTGCACCCTCGCCGCCGCGGTCGGCTGCGGTGATCAGGCTGATCGTAGCGATGAACTCGGCCAGGCCGCCTCGGGTGGTCCTTGCCGTGGTGACCAGGAGCGCGTCCAGGTCGCTCAGGCGTTCGGCGGCGTCGGTGAAGGTGCGCGCGGCGTAGTCGCGGTAGTGGCGCGCAAGCACCAGCTCGATCAGCGATTCCGGACGGCTCCTGTGGGGATCGCCGCTCTGGGTGGCTTCGAGGAGTTCGCTCAGGAGCGCCCGGGGCATGCCGCCGTGCTGCCGCGCCACCCTGCTGCGGGCCAGATCGTCGGCCGGATTGTCGCAGAGGCGCAGGTGGGACAGGACATCCTGGACATGCTCGCGGACCTGGGGCCCGGAATGAAGGGCGTGGGGGATGCGCTGGCGCAGCAGTTCGGTCCTGATGCCATCGGCGTGGACATGATTGCGGTAGAGCACCGCAATGTCTCCCGGGCGCCGCCCTGCCTGGAGCAGGTCGCGCACTCGCCGGGCCACGAAGCGGGCCTGGAGGCCGGGATCGGCCAGCGGGATGAGGGCCGGGCGCAGGGCCTCGGCTGCCTGGGGGCGTTCGGCGCACATGGGCTTCTTGTGCTGCGCCCGGTTGTGGGCGATGGACCGGTTGGCGAGGTTGACGATGGTTGGCGTGGAACGGTAGTTGGCCGAGAGCCGCAGTACCTGGGCATCGGGCCAGCGGGCCTGGAAGTGGAGGATGTTGCGGACCTCGGCGCCGCGGAAGCCGTAGATCGACTGGGCATCGTCGCCCACCGCCAGCAGGCTGCGGTGGTCGGCCGCCAGGTCGTCGCACAGGGCGGCCTGGATGATGCTGGTGTCCTGGTATTCATCGAGAAGCACGTGGTCGAAGCTGTCGCGCACGGCGGCGGCGACGTCGGGGTGGTCCAGAAGGAGCAGCCGCAGGAGCAAGAGCAGATCGTCGAAATCGAGCAGGTTCATGCCGAGCTTCTTGCGGGCATAGTGGTCGCAGACACGGCGCAGC
>JBBRLA010000851.1:0-3071 GCA_038231615.1 Polyangia bacterium
ACCTCGTCATGCTGGTGCGCCTGCTTGTCACGGGGGCCCGCGCCCTGCGCCAAGTGGATCGCCAGATCGTCGGGCGCATCGTCAAGGCGCTGCTCTAGCTCGGCAGTCCCCTTCTCTTCGCGCTTCTGCTCGTCGCCGGGTGTCCGGAAGCGCCGGTCGTCCGCTTCTCCTCCACCTACCAGAACGCCACGCCAGCCCCCTGGGTGAGCCTCGGCCTTAGTATCGAGGGCCTCGAACCGGAGGGCTCGACACTGCTTGCCGATAAGGCCGCCGCTGCCGCCGCGACCTACAGGTGTGGCGTTCCGGCCCCTGGGGACGTCTACCTCCTGTCCCGGGAAGTCAAGAAGGAGGGCCATGGGGCGGACTCCTGGGTGAAGACGAACCTTGAAGCGGGCTTTTACTGCCTCCCCCCCGGAGCCCCCTCGCCCTTTCGGCCCCTTTCTCCTAGCGATGGAGGCGGCCATGCGTAGCGCCCTTGCCACCATCGCCCTTGTCGCGGGCCTTCTGTGCCTCCTTTCAGTCGTTCGCGCCGCCCTCGCCGCGTGCTCGGCCCCTTCCGTGCAAAGGGTCAACCCCCTCAGAAGCCCCCTGGGGCCGCCCCCCGCCCACCCGTGCCTCCCCCCGGCGAACGAACCCCGGAGACCTTTCCGCCGCAGCCAGAGGAGCTTTTGCGCCTCCTTGGCGGGCGCCTTCACGGCTTGAGTCTTCGCGAGGTCTGCGAGGGGCTCTGGCCAGCCCTTCGCTGGCGGGCGCTCTTCGAGAACGAGGACAGCATCACCGAGCGCGTCCGCAAAGGGGGCCTGACCGCCGCCCAGAGCGTCCACGCCGAGATGATGAAGCTTGTTGCCGCAGGGCGGGTCCGTCTCGGCCATCCGCGGCAGAACGAGGTAGATGTCCAGGCCGCCATCGTTTACGAGGCGATGCGGTGGTCAGGAGGGACCCCATGAGCAACCTATCTATCCGGAGTTGACGACATGGCCCGTCAGGAGAAGGGCCAAGCAGACGTGGCATCCGAAGAGGCCGATTCCCTGCCGGCGATTTGGTCCTGGTCGCCCGCGGTGAGGCGGAGTGGACCCAGGGCATCCGACGTGCTGACGCAGTCGTCCTTATCGGTGGGAAGGGCGGAACGCTGGGTACCGGTAAGCGGGCCCCCGAGGAGGGTAAGCCGGTGTTCCCTCTGGCCTGTACAGGAGGGGATGCCGACAAGTTCTACATACAACTACTCAATAAATGGAGCAAGTACCCGATCCCCGGTCTCTCCAAGGAGGAACTCAGTCGCGTGGCCCGCCCCACGAACGCCGCCATCCTGGGCAAGAGGTCAGTCAGATGAAGTGCCAAATCTGCCGACGAAGACAGGGCTCGATCGCCCATCTTGACGAAGACCTCATCGGGCCCCTCTGCCCGAAGTGTCACTTCGACCTGGTGTGCCTCTTTCATCTGCTGGTCCAAGCGACGGAGATGATGCGCCGGCTGGACTGGGGACTCGCGGCGAGGATGGTCAAGGCGCGGCTCACCCTGGGAGCCGCTAATATCGGACCACACGACGAGAGAGGTATCGCGGCCCGCATCAGTGGCGATCACAATCACGGTTCGTATCAGATTTGCGCTTGCGAACGAATCAGAACGGATCACGATCGCGGGTGATCTGTTACGCAAGCAGTTCATGTAACGGGTCACCCTGGGCAAAAGAGGCCGAAGTCCGCCGGCCGCGGGCACCTGGCCGGACCCCTGATCGCGGAAACGGCTCACGCCTGATCGCGGAAACGGATCGTGATCCGTTCGCAAGTTGAAGAAAACCGCCTCTTTGCGCTTTCCATGATTCATTTCGATCCCTACGATCGTATCCATGGCGGCCCTTCATATCGCTTCCGAGAGTCCCCCCGCTAAGGAGCGGTGCGAGGGGGGAAATGTGCTCTTCGATCAACCAGAGTCACGATGGCAGAGAGCCGTGGTGGGAGCCCGCGCTCCTTACGACCGGCTCGCAAGGGCTGCGGGGCATGCTCACCTACCCCTACATACGCTTCCCGTGTCTGACCTGCAGGCTCAACGCCGGCAGGCGGCGGCTGAGATGTGGGAGGCGAGGGCGATACCCTTGATGCCGACGGCTACCTCGAAGTTATTATTCCTTACCACTGCCAGGCGTAGTTCGCGCAGCGCCGCCGTTAGCGCTTCCTGCTTTTCATCCCCGCCGGCCCGTAGGGAGTCGGCGCCGAAGAGCGCCTCGCCCATGCGGTTCAGGACGAACTCGGCGCTGCGCAGATCTACGAACGCGATCCCCACGCTGCTGTCCAGCCCATCGGTCTGGGCCAGCCACACCGGAGCGCCCCGTCCTGCGCTCCGACTGCCCCAGGGGCACCGGCCAGTGCCTCTGGGGCAGTTGCCGCTACCACCTCATCGGTCTCCAGCCCCGGCCGATCCGTCTAAGGCAAAAGAGCACCGAGCAGATCGTCGAGTACCTCTCGGCGATGAAAGAGACCTGCGCGCTCGATGTGGCCGACCGCGGGGCCGTCACCCTGGAAATCCCCTCTGGGCCCATATGGGGGACGAATGACCGTCGCCATACAGGGCGAAGTGCTTACAGTCGATCGGGCATCAGCGCCCGCGCCGATGTACTGGATTCAGTGGCCACCGAGGCGGCCGCCTGCCTTGGAGCAGGAGCAGATGCTGCTGGATAACCCTAGGGTCTACCGGTGTAAGTCCGGCGAGATAGGCGACGGCGAGGAAAAAGAGAAGGCCGAATGGGTCGCCGCCCTGAAGCGAGAGGATGCCTGGTTCCCGCTGCCTGACGTGGCGGCGCTGCCGGCCGTGCTGGTCCAGATATGATACCGGCTATAGTCCGCGGCATGCCAGCCACCCGCACCCCCAGACCCGATCGCCTGGGCTCCGCTACCCGCGTCCTGCGCATGTATTGCTACCTGCGCGAGCGCGAGCGATCCGGGGACGAGCTGCGCAAGATCCTCGGCGTCTCGCAGGTGACCCTGGGCCGGGACCTCGCCGTGCTGGACAGCGTGGGCCGGGAGATGGGCCGGTGGCACCTGGAGAGTCAGGACCGGCGCCGGGTGATCGTGCTC
>JBBRLA010000852.1:0-3059 GCA_038231615.1 Polyangia bacterium
AGGGTGTGATTGATGCTGAAGTCCAGTTCGCCAGTCGTCTCATTCAGGGTCAGGGTCGCACTCCCGGTGGCGGTGCTGAGAAGGGGCGGAAGTTCCTGGGTAGAAGTGAGCTGTGCGCTGAACTGGGACATGCCCGTGGTGGCGGCTATGCCGGTACCGAATGCTTGGGCGCGGACCTCGCCGTTGGGCAGATCGGTGCTGTGGACGTTAACGTAATAGTTGCCGGCCATCAGATCGGCGGCCTGGTCAGAGCTCAACTGGAGCGTGTCGCTGGCGCCGTTGTCGAACTTGAGGGGCAAGACCACCGGCCCGGACTGACCGAGAGCGCCCTTGTGGATGTGCGCGGCCATGGGCGCGCTCACGTTGTGCATGAGCGTGTAGGTCAGCTTGGTGTGGGTGGCATCCAGGGACAGGGTCACGTTGCCGCTGGCGGAGCTGGCGGTGTTCGGCGACTCCTGGCTGCCGGCGAAATCTCCCTGATAACTCAGGGCCTTGCCGGTCATGCCGGGGTTCATCGTGTCGGTGCCGCCGCAGCCGGCGGCTGACAGGGATGCGGCGAGGCACAGGGCCGTCGCCAAGGACGAGACGTCCCGAGAGGGGACAGGAGCGGTTTTTGTTCCAACCATAGGCTTCCTCCTTGCTAATCCCGACGCAGTCCCGCTGCATCGGGCTTGTAGCCCCTAAAGGTGAGCATGACGGTTGGGCCCGGCAACCAGCGCCTTACCGATTGTGCGACGAGGGCCTGGCCAATCCATCGCAAGCTTTGGCAGGATTTCAGGTTTCTGCTCTTCCGCAAAACTCAGGTGTCCAACCCCAGCCGATTGAGAGGGGTCCGCGTGGACGGGGCGCTGATTATCCTCTCCAGGGTCGCGAGCAGGTGGTCCAGATCGAGCGGCTTGTTCAGATAATCGGCAGCTCCATACTCTATCGCCCGGCTCAGGGATTCCGCCCCCATGGCCGACATCACCACGATGGGGATCTGTCGGTGGGAGGGCCGGCACTTGAGCGTTGCCAGCAACTCGAACCCGTTGAGCCCGGGCATCACGATGTCAAGCAGGATCAAATCGGGCGGGGCCTCGTGGCCGAGCAGGTGGAGAAGATCGTGCCAATCACTGGGAGGTCTGACCTCATAGCCGGCCCGCTCCAGGCAGATCCTGAGTGCTTGCAGGATGTGCCACCGCCGACGCAGGAGTCCTATCGGCTCTACAGCACCGCGAATTCGTCCTGTCTCGCTAGGGTTGACGCCGTCAGGCGGCAAGGCCGCTTGCCCTGGACTGGACGAAGGCGCGGTGCTACCGCCGCGCCCGCGAAGGGCCGGAGGGCCCGCGGTTCTCAGGTCGCGAAGGGCCGGAGGACCCGCGGTTCTCAGATCACTTCGCCCGCCCACAAGCGGCGGATGAATTCCCGCCAGGGCAGGACCCATATATCCCCGGCCACGCGCCGAGGCAATTCCTCCAGGCAGACGACATACGCGCTGCGTAACGAACCCTCTTCCCGCAGCGCACGGAGCCCATGCAGGTCGGCGTCATGAAGCCGGGCCGTGCCCTTGATCTCTAGCGCAACCTCCCGGTCGCCCAGGATGAAGTCAACCTCCAGCCCGGTGTTGGTCCGCCAGAACGAAAGCGGCAGATCGGGATTTCGGTAGGCCTTGTAAGCGGAGATCTCCATGAAAAGAAGCTGCTCGAATGACTTGCCGAACTCGGGGGTGCCCGGACTGGGCCGGCGGCGGCACAGGTAGTTGGTCACGCCGACGTCGAACCAGTAGAACTTTTCCGTCAAAATCATTCGCCGGTTCGTCGATCTCGTCCACGGGGGCAGACAGGAACCGAGGAAGGTATCCTGCAGGATCTGAAAGTAGGATCGGACGACCTTGGCCGAGACCCCCGTCTCGCGCGCGATGTTTGTGTAATTGAGCAATTCACTCGACGAAAGAGCGGCGACCTGCAAAAACGTGGAAAAGGCCGGGATGTTCTGCACCGCGGCCTCCGCGGCAATCTCCTCCTTCAGGTAGTCGGCGACATAGCCGCGCAGATCTTCGATGGGATTGGGCGACAGGAAGTGCGGCGGCAGGAGACCGGAGAGAAAAACTCGCTCCAGATCCAGATCCTCCACCTCGTACACGCACAGCGGCGTCATGTGTCGCCGCCAGGCCCGCCCGCCCAGAAGGTTGGCTTGCCCACGGCGAAGCTTACGAGCGCTGGAGCCGGTCAGAACAAAGCGGGCCCCGGCGTTTTCCATCAACCAGTGAACCTCGTCCAGAAGCGGCGGCAGTTTCTGGACCTCGTCGATGACAATCATCCGCCGCTCCGTCGCGAACCTCTCCCGCAAGAGCGAGGGCCTGCTCGCATACTCGGCGAACACGTCCGTCTTCAGCAGGTCGATCAGGATGGCGTCCGGGAAGTGCTCTCGGACATAAAAGCTCTTCCCCACCTTGCGAGGGCCCCACAGAAAGGCCGAACGCCCATCCGGCAAGCGAAGGTCCAGAGCCCTGCGGATAAAATTTCCCATGAGGGCAGTTTATCCGGATAAACTGCCCTGGCAAGGCAGTTTATCCATCCCCATGCGCTCCCTCTCACCCCGCCGCCGGCATCAGCTATGCTTCCAGCATGGGCGCCGGCCACCGGGCTTTAGTTTCCCATCCTGCGGGCCGTCGTCCCCGTCCAGACCAGGGTCGAGATGGAGGTAGACCACCCTTTGACCGCTGCCCATCCAGCAGGATGACGCTGGAGATCCACCCCCGCGCCCTTGTTCGCAATGCGCAATCGACCTGTCCCCGGATGTGCCGCCAGCATCTGACACTTGTCCTCGATCTTGTCGAGGAATTTGTCAGCGACCGCGATGTCGTCCTGAGCGATGTAGAGCCAGATCTCAAGGAGATCCTGCTCCGCTTGAGGGGTACGCAGGCACGCTGCCATCAGCGTATTCTTTGACGAGCTTGACTCTGCCATTGAGGTCCTTAGGTTGAAGCAGTCACTTTCTTTTGGAGGAGATGGACCATGGCGACGACAACGTGGCGACCGGACTGGTATAAGGATGAGCATGGCAGCGCGTGGGAGCGG
>JBBRLA010000853.1:0-3017 GCA_038231615.1 Polyangia bacterium
CCGATCAGGGTATCACCGCGCCCTGAGCCCGGCGACCTGATTGACCGGGCGAGGGGCGTTCTCCCGGCGGCGTTCGGCGGCCAGGACGACCGGGACGGTGGCGTAGGCGATGAGGTCTTTGAGTGCCTTCTTCCGCGACAGCTCATAGGGAAGACCTTTGAAGAAAAATCGACAGGGGAGTGAACTCGCCCCTTGCATCGGCGATTGCGGTGCCGATGTCCTGGGGATGGAAAAGCAAGGACCGATCGCCTTTGGCGAACAAGAGCGCAAGGAGCGGGACCGCCTGGAAGCCCGCATCCTGCGCCGCGACCGGCTGGATCAGCGCAGCGGCGAGCGACATTATCTCCAGGGGCGAGATCTGCGGCGCATCTGGCGGGGGCGGCTGTTTCTGATTGACCGACACGACCAGCCGGGCTGGAAAGAGCTGAAGCCGCGGGAGGCGTTTGGGCGGTATTGCCAGGAGCGCTACGACTTTCAGTTCGGGCAGGCCCACTTGCTCATGTCGGGGTCGCGCCGGATGTCGCGGGAGCAGGTGCGGGGCAAGGCGCTGTCGGTGGGGGCCTTCTATCAATGCAGCCGCGGGGCGACCGAGGGCATCCGCGATGCGCTGACCGACCTGGCGGACGAGCGGCAGCAGAACGTGCCGGTGCGGATCGTGGAGACGGCCTGCGCTGCGGCCAACCGGACTTATAAGAAGACGCAGGACGAGGATCGGGCGATCGCCGCGCTGGAGAAGGCCGCGGAGAAGGCGCAGGACGGGGCGGCGCGACGGCGCAAGGGGAAAAAGGGGGAGGAGAATCCGGGGCGCAGCGGGGTGCGGGGGCCGACGACGTCGCGGGGGCTGGTGGCGGCGGTGATGAAGTTGCTGCAGGCGTTGTTGGTGCTGTGCCAGGGCGGGCGCAAGCACGCGCAGGCGGGGCAGCGGCCCTCGGAGGGGGATGCGGAGAAGGTGACTGGCGTGATCGGCAAGCTGGTGGCGCAGATCTCGCTGTGGTTGGACATCGATTTGCTGGGGGAGCTGTCGGAGAAGCAGGGGGAGGCAGGGCAAGATGTCGATAAATTCGGTCGACCAAACTTTCGTCCGAAGTCCGCGCCCGATGGGGACTTAGGCGTCCAAAACGGGTCCAAATCGTGCGCACGTTGCGGGACCGCGGCAGGCTCGGACGGCGAAGATGGCACGAAGGTTGCTGAGGGTAAGGTTGCTGGTGCTTCGACTCCACCGCCGGAGCCAGCCCCGCCAGCCCCTCCCGAGCCAGCCCCTCCCGAGCCAGCCTTGACTGCCGAGCAGGCCGAGCCAGCCCCACCGCCCGAGCCGGCCCTGACTGCCGAGCAGGCCGAGGACCTGCGCTGGCTCTCTTTCAACCCCGCCTTGCAGGCTCTGGTCCGCTATCGCCCGCCGATGCAGGAGGACGACACCCAGGGCGACCTGGCCGGCTACTACTTCTTGTCGGCGGCGCAGTACACCCGCGACTGCCTGGCGTGGATGATGGGTCGTTGGGACATCAAGCCTGACATGGCCTGGCAGAGCCAGCGCATGGTCCGCAACATGGCCAATCGGCTCTATCGCGAGATGAGCCAGCCCATCGGCGTGTTCTGGGAGGGCTCCGACCTGGCCGACCAGGAGGACGCCGACGCCGCCGCCGCCGAGCAGGAGATCAAGGACCTGCGCGCCGAGGCCGACGCCCACACCGTCACCCTCGGCTCCGCCACCCGCACCGATCAGGAAGTAGACATCGCCATGGCCTCGGCCCAGGGCGATGACAGCCGCATCGCCCTGTCCTTCAAGACCCCGCAGGTCATCGTCTTTTTGGGCAAGCCCAAGACCGGCAAGTCCTTCGCCGGCAAGCTGATCCTCACCGGCGTCACCCAGAAGGGCCCCGGCCGCCTGGCCCGGCCCCTGGCCGGCTGCTACTTCTGGGCCGACTGGCAGACGGGCACTCTATATCCCGAACTCTTGGCCACCTTGCGGCGCAACACCGACGAGGGCCAGATCGGCTACGTGCGCCGCTGGTTCGGCATGGACATACGCGACATCCCCGATGCCGAGATGCGCCGCGTGCGCCTGGTGACGCCGCTGGCCAACCTCAAGAACGCCAAGGTCCAGTACGAGCCGCTCATCCGCGAGTTCGACCTGCCGGTGCAGCCGCTGCGCTTCCGGGTGGAGAAGATGACCAGCCAGGAATGGGATGTCTTGCTCAAGATGGACAGCGCCACCGACCCGGCCTATGTGTCGTTTGTCCACCGACTGCTGGAGCACGAGGGCAACGGCCTGACCCTGCCGGCGATGAAGCGCGCGATCAAGCGCGCGCGGTCGTTGCGGCGGGATATCAAAAATGGTCTCTTGATGAAGCTGGAGCAGCTCCGCGACCTGCTCAGCGACGAGGAGGGGGTGGAGGAGACGGTGGACCGGGGGTACCTGACCATCTTTGATCAGAAGGGGACGTGGATGGGGCCGGGGGAGATCATCCGCATCAACATGGCGGCGATCAACCTGATCTTGCGGTACGGGGACTTTCAGAAGCTCTTCGCGGTGGACGAGATGAACAAGTACAACTTGACGCTCTCGCTGCTCAAGTTTCTGATGGCGCTGATTCGCGAGGTGCGGCACAGGAAGTCGTCGTTCATGCTCAGCGGGCAAAGCGTGGATGAGATCCCGACGGGGATGGTGCCGATGGCCTCGGTGCTGGGGGTGTTCCAGATGCTGAGCGAAGAGGAGTACCGGAAGTTGCAGCGGATGTTCGCAGTGTTCGCGGACATCCCCTACGCGCGCATCCGCGAGCTTGTGTGCGGGCAGGCGTTCCTGGCAGCGACGGAATCCAGCCAGCCGGGGTGGACCCAGAGCGCCCATGGGGTGTGGTTCCGCCCGCTGCACGCCGAAGACGGCGGCGACAGCGAAGAAGGGTAGTTAAAGCGCCCAAAAGAGCCTCTGCACTCCCCCCAAGCCCCTCTGTTCCCGACAAAAGCCCCTCTGTTCCCGACAAAAGCCCCTCTGTTCCCGACAAAAGCCCCCTTACTCC
>JBBRLA010000854.1:0-2984 GCA_038231615.1 Polyangia bacterium
CCCTTTTAGATCACGGCTGGTCATCGTTGTCCAACTCGATTTGGTTTCCGCTGGAAATAGATCGACTGATGAGCCTCCAATCTACCTCGTACTACAACAACTTAGTCGTCTTTCCCACTCAGGCCGAAGTCCCTGTCTGAACAATCAGCTGACCGAAGAGCTTGGCGGGCAGGAAGCGGCTGTGACCTGCCGCGAGTGCGGCCAGCCGGTAACCCAGGAGCATGCGGCTGGGGAGCGAGGTCCCTCTTGGTCGCGGCGTTATAGTTGCCGAGGACCTCGTAGACGCGCTCGATCAGCTCCCTCGTGACGAGCACCTCATCTCGGGGCGGTTGGCGCGGCGGCGCCGGGGGGCGAGCCGGGGCCGGCGGGGCGGACACCTCGGTGAAGACGAACTTGGAAGCGGGCCTTTATTGCCTCCCTCCCGGAGCCCCCTCGCCCCTTCAGCCTCCTTCACCCAAAGACGGAGGCGGCCACCCTCCCCATCCCCATGCCCGGCGGCGGCCTGTGTCCGGGCCTGGTCCCCTGCGCCGCTTCAGGGCCCACCGCGGCGCACTGGCGCGCGTCCCTGCGCCTGGAGGGAGGGCCGGCCCCCCTGTCGGGTGGTGGCGCCCTGTCTCTGTCCTTTGGCCTGGGCCGAGCTGGGCACCGGGCTTTCCATCATGGGCGGCGGCGATGCCGGGTGGCATCCAGGCCCGGTGGACCTCGCGCCGCCGGTCTTGTCCAACCTCGGCCGCGGGGGTTGGCTCTCTGTCGGCGGCTGGCTCATGTACCAGGCGGCGCCGCCACGCTTTGATGCCGGCGGGACGTTGTACCTCGACACGCAGACCTTTGGCCTGGTCGTCGATGGCCAGCACATGCTCATCACCGCCACCCTCTATGCAGCGGCGCAGGTACCCCCCTTTTTGGAAACGCGCGATGGGTAAGATCGTATTGATCGAAACGGATAGTGGAAAATGCAAAGAGCTGGGGTTCATCAACTTGCGAACGGATCATGATCCGTTCGCGCGATCAGGTGTGATCCGTTTCCGCGATCACGGGTCTTCCCAAGAGCCCGCAGGCCGTGGACTTTGGTTCGATTTTCCCTGGGTGAGCCGTTCATTGAACGGCTTGCGTAACGGGTCACCCGCGACCGTGATCCGTTCTGATTCGTTCGCAAGTGCAATTTTCATACGGATCGTAATTGCGATTGTGCCTAGCCTAATGGAATGTACTCTGAACTCGGGGTAGATGAGGATCTTGAACAAGAGGCGGAGGCTGTGGCCTCTCCTGTAGTAGGTGCCTACAGGGAGACCCGGCGTCAAAGAACCGCGCCGGTCCCCCAAAAGAGCACCCTTGAAGTCATCGCTGACCAGTCCGAAAACATCATCAAGCATGCCACCGACAAGGCAACGGAAGTTCTGGGGCCGCTGGTAAAGGATCTCATTGGCCAAGCAGTCGCCGGCCACCTCCCCGAGGGACTAGAGGATCTCATCGAGAGCACCAAGGCCCGGATCGCCGTCACCCCGGGCGTGAGCCCAGACCGGCGGGGGGTCTTTGTCTTGCTGGAGCTAGGGGATGGGGAGTCTTGGTATATGGCAGATGGGGGCAGGATTGGCTGAGCGGCTACATGCTGACGACCTAGCTGCAATTATCTCAGGCGTCGTCCAGGGGTTGCAGCAACGAGCATTTGACACAATAGGTCAAGATCGCGATACGCTGCGCGGGTCGGTGTCTCCCGTCGCAGAAAGGAGAAGGTTATGCAGCGACGAGGAGCAAGGGCAAGCAAGCCCTATTGCAGAAAAGGAAAATGGATCATCGCTCTCTTCGGAACAGAAAGCCCGAGTGGCCGCAGTGATCGGAGCTTTGACACCCTCGAAGAAGCCGAAGCCGCAGCTCAAGCCTGGGAAGAAAAGTGCGCAGTCGAAGATCACCAAGGACTTACCGTGAAACGCGCGATCGAGGAATACGAGCAACACCTACTCACGAAGGGCAACCGGCCACGGAGCATTTCCCGAACGTTGTGGGCGTTGCGGCGCTTCCTCGGTGAGGAGGGGCGGCTGCTGTCCAGCATAACGGCGCGGTGGTGTGAGGAGCGGTATCTTGGAAGGCAGGGCGTTGGCGGTCTGTCGCGGGAGCTTGCGGCGGACAGCCACCGCAACCTGCTCGCCGAGGTCAAGACGTTCCTGACCTGGTGCTGCGACAAAAAGCGGCGCTGGTTGCCTCGGTCTCCGGTCGCGGAGCTGATCGGCGTGGGCCGGCGCAACCCGGGTGGCAAGGGCAAAAAGCAGCTCCGGTTGGATGAGTGGTCCAAGTGGACGGCGAAGGCCCAGGAGTTGGCAGTGCAGGGCGAAGTGGGCGCAGTTGCGGCAGCCCTGGCCGGGGAGGCGGTAGACGCCAGTGCGATCGTGACCTTGCGGGTTCGGGACGTGGACCGGGCCGGCACGCTGCTCTGGGTCGGGGAGCAAGAAGCGAAAACTGAGCATCGCCGCCGTCCGGTTGTGGTGCCCGCCTGGCTGACGCCTCATCTTCTGGCACTGTGCGAGGGTGCTCCCCCGATGGCGTGGCTATTCCGCACGACGAAGGGGGGGACTGGCCACCCGGCCCGGGACTGGCCCCGGCACTGGGTGCAAAAGATCTGCGATCAGGCCGGCGTGCCCAGGACCCATGCGCACGGGATGCGGGGCCTCGCCGCCACTTTGGCCACCCTGGGAGGCGCAGACAAGGCCCTTCAGGCCGCTCGGGAACGGCTGGGCCATGAGGCCAGCAGCACATCAACTCAGGCCAGCTATGCCGCGGATGAGGCGGTCGATCAGGCCAGGGCCGAGGCGCGGAACAGGGTGTTACAGGGAGAAAAGACTTTTGGAGGGTGTGCTTCTGGAGTCGAGCTTCCGACGAGAACCCGAGCCGATCGTTATGTTGATTGAGCCCCCCACGAGCGAACACCGACGAGCCCAGGCTGGCTCCACAGAATCTGACCGGCTGAATACCTACCATCCAACCTGTGC
>JBBRLA010000855.1:0-2977 GCA_038231615.1 Polyangia bacterium
AATTGGCGCGGGCGGAGAAGGCCGATGTGCCCCTCGCCGAGCTGCTCTCGCGGGCCAGCAACGGCGATGAGAAAGCCGCGGCGCGGTTGCTCGCGGGCGGCGAGGACGCGGCACGGCTGGTGGTGATGGCGCTGCCCGGTCCGCTGAAAGATCGGAAGCGACAGGCGATCGGCGATTCAATCGGCGAGCCGGTGTTCGCCCGCGGGCCGCTTCTGGCGCTGATTTCGCGGCTGGGCCTGCCCGCGGTGCAGCCGCTGCTGGAGCGCCTGAAGAACCCGGAGACCCCGCCCGAGGTGCGCTACTACGTCGCGCTGTGTTTCACCGAGCTGCCGGTGCACCAGGCCATCGAGACGCTGGGGCAGCGCCTCTTCGACGATGATGACGCGGTGTGCATGGCGGCGGTCAGCGCCCTGCGCGGCTATCCTTCCTCGCCAGAACTGCGGGACCTTCTGGACACGCTGCGCAGCGAGCTGCTCGGGCCGGACACCAAGCGGCAGCACCAAGCCGTCGACGCACTGGGGGAGCTGCGCGACGTCAAGGCGATGCCGCGGCTGATCCAGCTCCTGTCCAACGGGGACCCCTTGCTGGCGGAGGCGGCCCACCGGGCGTTGCAGAGCATCGCCAGGCAGGACCTGGGCAAGAGTCGCTTTCGCTGGCGCTGGTGGTGGCGCAGCCATCAGGGCGAGTCGCGCCTGCGCTGGGTGCTCGGGGGCCTGGGCCATCCCAGCGCCGAGGTGCGCGCCGCGGCGCAGGACGAGTTGCGTAGCCTCTCTGGCGATGTGGTCGGCTACCGCTTCGACATGCCCCGCCGCGAGCGCGAGGCCGCCCAGCAGCGCTGGACCCAGTGGTGGCAGCGTCGGGGTTACCCGGTCTGAATCGATCGCCCAGCCTCCGCGGGCCGTGGTAGGTTCGCCCTATGCGCATGTACATCCTGCTCCCCGCCGTCTTCTGCTCCTGTCTCGTCGGCTGCGGCGGCAACAAAGTGCCGCCACCCGATGAGTATGTACGCTTCACCTACAGCATCGCCCCCAACATCACGGACATGCCGGTGGACATTTCCTTCTACGCTGGCACCCAGCCCTGCGGGCGGGACAACAAGGAGATCAAGATCAGCGCGACCCAGGGAAAGGACGCGGTAGACATCCTCCTGCACGACGCTGGCACCAGCGCCATGCCGGGCGGGGCTACGGCGGCGACCATCACCAAGGGCAAGGTCGAGCTGAACTTCACCGTGACGGCGCCGGACCTGCCCGGCGGTGTGGTCTCCTTCGGCACGGCCGACCCGGCCTATGCCTTTACGTGCCTCCTCAGCTTCGGGGCCGATGGCGCCGATCCCTTCGTTCTCTTCGACGGCAAGTTCAATTGCTACACCAGCCCCGCCAGCGCCGTGCACCTCACCATTGGCAACGGCGAGGTCCATGTCACCCTGTGTCCGCCTTTGTAAGTGGGCTTTATCGACCGGCGGCGGCGGCCCAGCGTCCCGAGAAGATCCCTCTTCGTGCCTTCCCGGCGACTCAGGCTATACTGAGGTTGAACAGGTCATAGACGAGGTATCCGCATGCTCATCCCTACAGCGCCAGTCGGTTTCGTTGGTGAACGCAAGGCCCTGGCCCTCCTTTGCCTGGCGTTCTACGTGGCCTTCTACGGCCTTTTGGCCCTCCTCACCGTCAATCACCCGGATCTATCTCCGTGGTGGATGTGCTTCGCCGCCCTTGCCCTGTGCTATGGCTTGAGCTTCTTCTCCGTCGCCGCCGAATGGTTCTGGGCCCGCTGGTTCGCCATCGGGCTGGGCTATTCGGGCCTGACCATGGCGGGCTGGGCCGTCGTCACGACGCGCAGCCTGGAACCGGTCCTGCTTTTCTACGGCCTGACCCACGGCCTGATCGCCCTGGTCCTGCAAGGCGAGAAGATGGCCGCCGTCTTCGACGCCAAGCCCGGCTGGCGCGAGCGCCTGAACCTGGACGAGCAGGCGGTCATCAAGGTGCGCCACACCGTCACCCGGGCCGCCAGCGGGCTGCCCACCATCATCATGTTCGCGCTGGCCCCACGAGAGACCGCTCTGGGCCTGCCGCTGATCCTGGTCATTGCCGCCGGTCTCTTCGGCCTTTTGACCCTGCGCACCTACGGCGTCCTTTTGCTCTTCGGCGCCGGCGTCACCGCCCTGGGTCTTTTGGCCCACACCCACGCCCCGACGATCTGCGGCGGCAACGAGGCCCTCTTCCTCCACGCCGTCGGCCTGACTGGCGCCCTTTGCCTGATTGCCGCCGCCGCTCCCTTTGCCAGGCCAATCTCCCGCTTCCTCACCGGCCGCCTCTAGCCAAACCTTCGAACGATTTCGCCAAAACGGCTAAAGTCGGGCCATGTCGCTTCCCGAACCCGCCCCCTGCCCGCGGCCAGGTCCCGTTCCTGAAAGGACGGGCGCGGCCCTGGGTCAGGTGCTCCTGCCCCTCTTCGCAGCGCTCTGCCTTCTGCCCCAGGTGTCCGCCGGGATGGCCTTGCTCCTGGGGCTCTTTCTGGCCCTCTCCATCGGCAACCCCTACCTGCTCCTCACCAGAAAGCTGACCCACCGGCTGCTGACCCTTTCGGTCGTCGGCCTGGGGGCCGGCATGGACCTGCGGGTGGTCGCGCATGCCGGTGCCCATGGGCTGGCCTACACGTTCGCCGGCATCGTCCTGTGCCTCTTTTTGGGCCACCTTCTGGCCGGGGTCCTGGGGGTCGAACGCAACATCGGTCTCCTCATCACCGCCGGCACCGCCATCTGCGGCGGCAGCGCCATCGCCGCGGTGGCCCCCGTCCTGCGCGCCAGGGAACATGAGATCTCCGTGGCCCTGGGCACGGTCTTCCTGCTCAACGCGGTAGCGCTCTTCCTTTTCCCCCCCATCGGGCATGCCCTGTCCCTGGACCCGGCGCGCTTCGGCCTGTGGGCCGCCGTGGCCATTCACGACACCAGCTCGGTGGTCGGCGCTGCCCTGCGCTA
>JBBRLA010000856.1:0-2970 GCA_038231615.1 Polyangia bacterium
CCAGTTCATCATCGATGCCCATGGGTTGGCATTTTGCCATTCCCTTGGCACGGATGCCAGCTTCTGGGTGGGCCCGCCCTACACTCTCTTGTGCAAGGAGGAACTCATGGACATTCGTGGTAAAGCAGCGATCGTGACCGGAGCCAGCCGCGGACTCGGGGCGGCCCTGGCCAGGCAGCTAGCGGCGGGCGGCGCCAAGGTGGTGCTCATCGCCCGTGGCGAAACGGCCCTACAAGAAGTGGTGGCCGACATTCGCCAGGCCGGCGGCGACGCCCATGCCCTGGCCGCCGACGTGGGAGACAAGCAGGCGGTGTACGCCATCGCCGGGGCCGCCGCGGCGCTTTTGGGCCCCATCGATCTATTGATACACAACGCCAGCATCCTGGGGCCGGTGCCCTTGCCCCTGCTCCTGGACACCGAGTGCGAGGACCTGCAAAAGGTGCTGGAGGTGAACCTTTTCGGCGTGTTCCGCCTGACCCAGGCGCTGCTCGGATCGATGGTGCTGCGCGGATCCGGCGCGGTGATCAGCGTGACCTCGGACGCCGGCGTCAACGCCTATCCGCGCTGGGGGGCCTACGGGGTCTCCAAGGCGGCGCTCGATCACCTGATGCGCACCTTCGCTGCCGAGAGCCAGGGCTCGGGCGTGCACTTCCTGACGGTGGACCCGGGCGAGATGGACACTCAGATGCACGCCGACGCCATGCCCGATGCAGACCGGGCGACCCTGCGCGATCCGGCGGCAGTGGCCGCGGGCATCCTGCGGCTGATCGGGACGGCGGAGGGCCTGCAAAGCGGCGCCCGCGTGCCAGCACTCGGCGCCGGCACATGAGGCCGGCGACGCATCCTCGCGACAACCCGTTGGGCGAGCGGCTCTTGTGGATCGATCCCGGCCCAGGTGAGCGGTTGAAGGATGGGCAAGGGGGGCGGGCCGATGGGTGGTTGGGCGAGCGGGGTGGGCGGAAGGATGCCCGTTATGGCGACGCCCGGGTCGGGGATTTGCCGGCGTTTCTGCGCGCCGGGGATCTGCTGGTGGTCAACGACGCGGCGACGTTGCCGGCGTCCCTGCAAGCGCGCTCGCCTGCAGGCCAGGCCATCGAGGTGCGGCTGCTGCAGGAGCACGAGGATGGGTCGTGGGACGTCGTGCTCTTCGGCGAGGGCGACTGGCGCACCCCGACCGAGTGCCGGCTCGCGCCTCCTCGCCTGTCTCCGGGCGACAACATTCGCTTCGGCCAAGAAAGCGGCGCCCTCTCGGCGATGGTGGAGGCGGTCTCCGGGCTCTCGCCGCGACTCTTGCGGCTGCGCTTCGATCGGCGGGACGCGGCGTTGTGGACCGCCCTCTACAGAATCGGGCACCCGGTGCAGTATGCGTACCTGACCCGGCCCCTGGATCTATGGCTGGTGCAGACCCGCTACAGCTCCCGGCCCTGGGCGGCGGAGATGCCGTCCGCCGGGAGGCCGCTGACCTGGGGCCTGCTGCTCTCCCTGCGCCGGGCCGGCGTGGACCTCGCCATCCTGACCCATGCCGCCGGGCTGTCTTCCACCGGCGATCCGGCGCTGGACGCCGCCTTGCCCGCCCGCGAGCGCTTCGACATCCCGGCAGCGACCGTGGCGGCGGTGCTCGCCCGCAAGCCCCAGCTCTCGCCGGGTGGCAGTGAATCCGTAGCGGTCGTCCCTGGGCGGGTGATCGCAGTCGGCACCACGGTGGTCCGGGCACTGGAGGGCTGCATCGAGCGCCACGGCGGGGTGCTGGTGGCCGGACGGGGCGAGACCGAGCTGCGCCTTCACCCGCGCTTCCGCCCGCGGGCGGTGGATGGCTTGCTGACGGGGCTGCACGAGCCCACCGCCAGCCATTTCGACCTTTTGCAGGCCTTCGTGCCCGCCGACCTGCTGACCGCCGCCTACGCCCACGCCGAGGCGCAAGGCTACCAGTGCCACGAATTCGGCGACTCCAGCCTGATCCTGGCCGCCTGAAGGATGGCCGCCCGCGCCGCCTGCTTCCGGTCCCGGAATCGCCCGGCCGATCTGGACTCGCTGAGGGCCGCAGAAAGGGGCCTCGCGCCGCATTTCCCTTCCGCGGCGGCGCCCACTTCCGCTTTACTCTTCATCGAAGGTCGAAGGAGCAAGCGAGCAGATGGACGAGTTCACGGTCAGCGAATCCGAGTCCGGCCAGACCCTGGCGGCAATCCTGCGGCAGCACTTGCAGCTCACCTGGAGCGCCGCCCGCACCCTGTGCGAACGCGGCAAGGTCTTTTCCGGGCCACAGCGACTCCTCGATCCGGCGGGGCGCCCCGCCGCGGGGGCTACCCTCTCCATCCGCCGCAACGCCCCCACCCCCCTGCCCGAGCGCCAGGTCAAGGCCGCCGACGCCATCGCCTTCGAGGACCACCAGGTCATCGTCGTCGACAAGCCCGCCGGCATTTCCAGCGTCCCCTACGAGCGCGGCGAGAACGACACCGCCATGGACCTGGTCCGCGACGCCTGGCGCGCCCAGGGACGTCAGGCCACCGACATCCCCCTGCACATCGTCCACCGCATCGACAAGGAGACCTCCGGCCTGCTCATGTTCGCCAAGACCCGCGGCGCCGAGCGCTCCCTGCAAATGCTCCTGCGCGCCCACGACATCGAGCGCAGCTACCTGTGCGTGGCCCACGGCCATGTCCGCCCCGGCCGCATCGAGAGCCACCTCATCCCTGACCGCGGCGACGGCATCCGCGGCTCCTGGCGCGGCGAGGACTACCAGCGTCCCCAGGGCAAGCTCGCCGTCACCGACGTCAGCGTCATCGAGGAACTCCCCGAGTCGACCCTGTGTCAGGTGCGCCTCCTGACCGGCAAGACCCACCAGATCCGCATCCACCTGGCCGAGTCCGGCCACCCCCTGGTTGGCGAGAAGGTCTACATCCGCGACCACTTTCGCCATGGCTATGAGTCCCTGCCCTCCCGACGGCTGCTGCTCCACGCCCACACCCTGGG
>JBBRLA010000857.1:0-2929 GCA_038231615.1 Polyangia bacterium
ACCTTGAGCTGCCACACCTCCAGGGCCTGCCGCACGTCTGCCTCCGTGGCCACCTGCCGCAGGTGCAGCCGCGCCTCCGCCCCCACCACCTTGCGCAGGGCATTGCTCATCCGCCGCAGCAACGACTCTACCGGCAACTCGCTCGCCGAGGCCGCCCCCTCCGCCGCCTGCTGCAAGATCAGCGTCGCCAGAGCGATGCAGCGGTGCAGCGATCCCTCGACCGGCGTCAAATCCACTTCGGGCAGCCGATCGCGCAGCCGCGCCACCATCAGCCGCAGCCGCCGTACCTCTCGATCCCGCTCCACCTCGTCCCCCGGCCCCGCGCCGCCGGACGACATGCCTTTCGCCGCCGCCCCGGCGTCATCGCCGACATCCAGGTCGCACAGGATGTCGATGCGCGAGAGCAGGTCCAGGCTCAGCGACATGTCGCACAGCCGCGCCCCCGGCTCCGCCGCCGCCCGCTTGCCGCGCAGGTCCGAGCGCCGGTTGACGCTCATGTGCAGCGCGGTCTCGGCGCGAAACTCCGCCCGGGCCGCCTTGCTGGAAAGGAGCTTGCCGTCCTCCATCACCCCGGCCAGGGAATCGCGCAGCGCATTGATCTGTCCCGAGTCCATGCGGTGGATGTCCTCCAGACAGGTCACGCCGCCGTCGCCCAGCGCCAGCAGGCCCGGCGACGCCTGCCAGCCCCCCTCACGCTGCGCCACGCTGGCCGAAAGGCCGGCCAGGGTCATCATCCCGGTCTGCACCACATAGCCCACCGGATTGAGCGCCACTGCCTCATCACAGAGCTTCTTCTTCCCGGTCCCTGGACGGGACACCAGCAGCAGACCGATACGAGGATTGGTCCGCCCCGTCACCTGACCACACGAGAGCGCCGCATAGAGCACCGCCCGCTCCGCCAGGCGGAAGCGCGGCGAGAGCCCCGTGGAGCAGATCCCAAGGTGGCGGTGCAGCATCTCGCGCAGGTAGGTCTCGATCGGCGCAAACCCAGGCGACGCGATCAACCGATCGAGCAACGCGTCCGTCTCGGCGATCTCCTCCGCCGTGGGACACAGCAGCAGCGTGGCCCCGCGCAAGGGCTCGATGGACGAGACCTGAAAGACGAAGCCGTCGCGGCGGGCACGGGAGGCCCCCTCGACAAAGGATCCGGCGACGCACACCCGCAGGCCGCGGCGCATCGCCTGGCGCGCTTCCCGGGCGTGGGCCGGGTCGACGACCGGCGCGGTGACCAGCTCGTGCTGCTCGGCGTGGTCGCTGAGCTTCAAACAGTAGCCTGGGATGCCGTCCACCGACTGGGCGTTGCCGACGGCGACCACCCGGCAAAGCAGTGCGAGAGGCACGTCCGCCCCCTGCTCCAGGGCAACGTCGATCGAGGGATACAGGATGCAGCCGGAATGTGTCATGCCCCTACATCGGCAGGGGAGTCAGGGGACTTGAAGCAAGGTCAAGAGAAGCCCCACCGACGGCTGGAAGGGGAGGGTACCGCCGGCGGGCGCACAGAAAAGCGATCAGCGATGCGACTGCCTGGTATTGGAGGGCAGCGGGGGCGGGACGGGCCCGGCCTCCAGCTTGCGACGGAGCATCTCGTTCTCCGCCCGCAACGCCACGTTCAGGCTGTCCGCCTGGGCGTTCTGGTCGCGCTGCTGCGCGGTGGCGACCCCCTTGCTTTTCAGCGTGGCGGCGGCCTTCTGGATGCGGGCCTTCTCCATCTCATCGAGCAGCGTGAGGGCTCGCTTGAAGCCGAGCTGCTCCTCGCTGCTGGCGAAGGGCAAGTTTTGCTTGCCGCGCATCTCCTCGACCAAATAGCCGCTGAGGACGTAGCGCCGCGCCATGCGATCAAGCAGGGTGTCAAGGTACGCCTGCCACAGGTCCTCGACGGCGACGCGCCCCCGATTGAGGGCGTCGATCTCCTTCTGCAGGCTGCGCAGGGCATCGGATCCGTAAGGGGCGTTGGTCACCATGTCGGGGTAGTGATCGACGGTGTGGGCGACCTGTTCATTGTAGGTCGTCATCTCCGCCGGGGACTTGCCCAGGCGCTCGATGCGCTCGGCGGGGGTGAGCTGGTAGATGCGCAGGTCATCCTGGGTTTTCCAGTAGATGTCGGTGGACTTGTCCAGATCGTCGATCGAGAGCGGGAAGGGCGGTGTCTTGGCGTCCAGGGCCGGCAGTTGATCGCGTGCCGGCACGGCGTGGGGGGTGACGCCGCCGGCAGCGGCCGGAGCGGCATGGGTGGCGACGCCGCCGGCCGCGGTGGGCTCTTCGGTCGGCGGTGATGCAGTCGATGTCGGGGTTGGTCGTGCCATGAATAGAGATCTACCTTGAGAGGACGGGGCTTGGGAATCTGAAGAATTTGCATTCGTACGAATTTTTCGTGGCCTTTGTCCGGTGCGGGGTTAGGCTGGTTTTCGTTATGGAGGATACAGATGATTGACGGAGAAATGGAAAAAAGGCGCGGTTTGGTGGGATTCGTCGCAATCGCAGGCGGCCCAGACGCGATCCCGTGGGGCGGTTCCCCGGGATCTTGGATGCGGTTGGCGAAAATAAGTAATTTCAATAGGTTGGAGGCCAGGTAGACCTTCCTTGGAGGCGACGAAGACGATGCTGGGGGGAGGCAAGGCGCAGGGGGAAGGCACGGGAGCGGATCGCGAAGGGCCAAAGGACCACGAAGGCTGGGGTTCCGCTAAGATGCGGCCTGGGTGAGGCAAGATGGGGGCAGGGCAGGCGAAGTCTGGACCTATCCTGGGGCGGCTGCAGCTTCGGAGAGCGAGGCTGCGGACGGGGTGAGCGAGGCCGCGACTTCGATGAAGGATGCAACGGCCTAAAGTGCCTGCCAACGATCGCCGATGGGAAGGGTCATGATGAACCCGATCGATGCCATCAAGCCGCTGTCCATGATCCAACTTGGGGACCTCCTGCTGTGCCGGGTTCC
>JBBRLA010000858.1:0-2912 GCA_038231615.1 Polyangia bacterium
AGGGGATGGGCATCGGCCTGGCCATGACCCGGGAGCTGATCCGGCTGCACCAGGGCACCATCCAGGTGGAGAGCGCCAAGGACCAGGGCAGCACCTTCATCGTGATCCTGCCCTTCGGCCGGGAACGGGAGCAGGCAGTGGCCGGCGCCGCACGGCAGACCGAGGCTCGGAGCTATTTTGTCGAGAAGGCGCTGCACCTGACCTCGGACAAGGCCCCCAGCCAGCCTCCGCTGCCGGCGGGCGGTGAAGGAAACCGAGACGGGCGCATTCTGGTGGTGGAGGACAACCCGGACATGCGCGAATACCTCCTGCGCCTGCTGTCCCCGCGCTGGCACGCGGAGGGCGCAAAGGACGGGGAAGCGGCCCTGCGGATGGTCTCGGAGTCGCCGTTCGACCTGGTGCTGAGCGATGTGATGATGCCGCGCATGACGGGCATCGAACTTTTGCGGGCGCTGCGCAAGGATCGCCGCACCAGCACCCTGCCGGTGATTCTGCTCACCGCTCGCGTCGGCGAGGAGGGCGCCCTGGAGGGGCTGGCCACCGGGGCGGACGATTATCTGACCAAGCCCTTCTCCAGCAAGGAGCTTCTGGCCCGGGTGGCGGCGCACCTGGAACTGTACCGGCTGCGCTGCAAGGCCGCCGATAACAAGGAGGCGTTCGTGGGCATGGTCACCCACGACCTGCGCGGGCCGCTCGCCGCTATCAAGGGCTACTCCGAGCTGGTCCACGGACGCCTGTCCCGGGCCGGGGTGCCCGACGATAGCTTTCTGGCCAAGATGGGGCGGTCGGTGGTCCGCATGCAGCGGCTGCTGGACGATCTGGTGGACGTCACGGCGATCGATTCGGGCAAGCTGAAGCTGAAGCGCGGGCCTTGCGATCTGTCCGACCTGTGCCGGCAGGCGGCGGACGAACAGGAGGTGAGTGGCGACCGGGAGGTCGAGCTTTACCTGCCGGAGGAGCCGGTGATCCTGCATGGGGACCCCGACCGCCTGGCGCAGGTGATCACCAACCTTTTGACCAACGCCTTCAAGTACGGCGATGGCGACGGGGTGGTGAGGCTGACGCTGGGGACCACCGCGGATGAAGTGTGCCTGGAGGTGCGAGACCACGGCCCGGGGATTTCGCCGGATCAACTGGACCACGTTTTCGAACGCTTCTACCGCGCCCCGGAGAGCACGCTCTTGACCGGCTCCGCCGGGGGGCTGGGGCTGGGGCTTTTCCTGTGCCGGGAGCTGGTCGAGCGTCACGACGGCCGCATCCGGGCCGAAAGCGTCCTGGGCGAGGGCAGCACCTTCACCATCATGTTGCCACGCAGGGCGAAAGTCCCGTCTCCTGCACCCTCCGCGTAGCGTTTAGCGCGGGGCTAAAGGAGTCAGCTCGAATGTGCGGCGGAGGGTGTCGTTGCAGTCGCGCACCTGGCCGGTGACCGGGCCTGGCAAGGTCGCTCCCGGGGCCTGCCCGGGACCGGGCAAAGGGCCGGGCAAAGGCCCAGGCCCAGGGATGTTCAACAGGATGTAATGGAAGAAGGAGCGTTCGGCGAAGCCGGGTTGCAGGGCAACGCCGCCGGTGCATTCCGCGGCCGGGGCGCCGCTGCCGCCTTTCTTGCCGCCATCCAGGGGGGCGCCGGCACCGCCTGAGATGATCTGCCACACGCCGTCGTGCTGGCTGATTTCCAGTTCGTGCTGGTGTGAGCACAGGTATGCGGTGACGCCGCGGCGTTTGAGGATGGCCCAGAAGACGTCGCGGGCGCCCTGGTTGTTGTCCAGGCCCGACTTGGACCCCCCGGCGGAGAAGGCCGGCTCGTGGCCCAGCACGAAGAGCCGTTGCCCCACGTGCTTCGCCAGTTGCCCGTCCAGCCAGGAGATCTGCGGTTGGGAGATGATGTGCTCCTGCACGTTGCAGGCGGGCGTCGCCACGCCGCGCTCGGCGCAGGACTGGTAGTAATCGGTGGCCAGGACGACAAAGGCGGCCCCGCCTACCTGGATGGTGTAGGCCAGGTGGGCGGGCTCCCGGTAGCCCCCGGGGGGGTGCTGCAGCGAGAAGGCGCGACGGAAGAGCGCCACGGCGTCGGGCCCGGCGGTATCGTGGTTGCCGACCACGGGGTGGAAGGGGATCTTGCCGATCTGCTGCTTCACCGTCGTTTTGAAGGCGGCGAGCATGCGCTGGAAGGTGCCGGCGTGGTACTCGAAGTTGCGGGCCCAGCCCCCGGTGGCCGGGTGGGCGCCGGGGTCGATCTTGCCATCCTCCTCTTCCTTCTCCAGGCCCAGGGTCAGGTCTCCCGTGAAGAAGACCGCGGCGGGGTTCTTCACGGCCAGAAGGTGAAGCAGCGAGGAGAGCACCGGCTGGTTGAAGCCGTCGTCCTGTCGGCGGCAGTCGCTGCTCTGGGTATGGCCGACGCAGCCATCGGTGCGGCTGTCGCCGAGCACGGCCACGGTCGTAGCGCCTGCCGGGTTGGCGGCGCGGGCGTCCTTTACGCACCCGGCGGCGGCCAACGCCACCAGGAAGGATACCGGCGCATCCCATAAGGAGCGCCGCGAACGATCCCGACTTCTTCCCACTATGAAATGCTAGACGACGACGGGCCAGCACGTCAAGCAGACCGGCCGGGAGGCGCGTGCCGGCGTCCCCGGCCGGGTCGTCCTCGGCCTGGCCCGGTCGTCTTCGGCTTGGCCTGGCCTGGCCTGGCCTGGCCTGGCCTGGTCGTCTTCGGCTTGGCCTCACGAAAGTAGATCGTCTGCCGAAGGGACGGTCTGGACCCGTTCCAGCCAACCCATCAGCGTGGTCCAGTCATCGCAGGCCAGCACCCGCTGGCGCTGCTCCTCGCTCAGCGACATGCCCCGCGCCGACAAACGGGCGAGAATGTGGGCCGCCAACTGCTCCCGCGCCTGCTGGAACCGGCGGTCGGCCTCCTC
>JBBRLA010000859.1:0-2896 GCA_038231615.1 Polyangia bacterium
CACCGCCTTGCTGAAGGTGGAAAGCGTCCGCAGTTCCTCCTGCGCCTTCAGCGCCCGCGTTGCCTGCCCCTTGGCCAGGCTGCCAAACTCCAGCGCCGCGCGCCCGTCTTCCTTCTTCTCGGACTCGGTGGCCATGGAGCGTGCCGACTCCCTCGCGTCCTGCTCCGCCCGCGTCGCCACGGCCTCGTTCTCGCGCAGGTGCTGCGCGAGTTGCTCGATGAGAGACATCTTGTTCAGGCCCATCGAGTCGAGTATCGTATCAGGCCTCAGCAAAAATGCAGCAAATTTTCCCCGTGGACGAAAAAAGATCGTCGCTGGCACTTGAGCCCCACGGCCCCAAACGTCAGAGGCCCCTTATGCAGTTGCAGTCGGCGCGCGTCCGCTTTCCCAACTCCGGCGACGAGTTCTATGCGGAACTGAAGCGCCGCGTCAGCGCCCACTTCGAGTCCGCCGGGATCTCGCCCCGTGACCCGGTTTCCATGTATGCAAAGACCGCCGTGCTGCTTCTGTGGCTCTTCGTGTCCTACGCCCTCTTGATGTTCTGGGCCTCAAGGTGGTGGCAGTGTCTGCCCCTCTGCCTCTCGATGGGCTTCGCCGCGGCGGGCATCGGATTCAGCGTCATGCACGACGGCAACCATGGCGGCTACTCCCGAAGCAAGCTGGTGAACCGCATCATGGCCATGACCCTGGACATGCTGGGCGGAAGCTCCTACATCTGGACCTGGAAGCACAACGTCCTGCACCATACCTATCCCAACATCGTCGGCTTCGACTCCGACATCGACATCGTACCGCTGTCCCGCATGGCCCCGACCCACCCGAGCTACGACCTGCACCGCTACCAACACATCTACATGTGGGGGATGTATGGCCTGCTGGCCATGAAATGGAACTTTCTGGACGACTTCCATGATCTCATCGTCGGGGAGATCGGCGGACAGCGCTTCCCTCGGCCCAAGGGCTGGGAACTCTTCGCCATGCTCGCCGGCAAGGCGGTCTTCTATTTCTGGGTCCTCATCCTCCCGATGATGTTGCACCCGATCTGGGCCGTGGTGGTGCTCTATCTCATCGGCTCCTTCGCCCTTTCCGTCACCCTGGCGATCACCTTCCAGTTGGCCCACTGCGTCAGCCAGGCCAGCTTTCCCGCAGCCCCGGCACAGGGTCAGCAGATGACCACCGGCTGGGCCCATCACCAGCTCCTGACCACCGTGGACTTCGCCCGGGACAACCGGGTGTTGAGCTGGTACATGGGCGGACTGAACTTCCAGATCGAGCATCATCTGTTCCCCAAGATCTGCCACATCCACTACCCCGCCATCTCCCCGGTGGTCGAGGCGACCTGCCGCGACTTCGGCGTGCCTTTCCAGGTCAACCGCACCCTCCGCGAGGCGCTTGCGTCCCACTCCCGCTGGCTGCGCCAGATGGGCCACCCGCTGGACCTACCCTCGCAGACCGCCTGACAGCGCCACCCGAAAAGCGAGTAAACTGCGCGGTCATGAAGCGCGACCCCTTGCAGCAGAAGCTGGATGCCCTAACCCCCTTGCGAGGGCAGCCGCATACCCAGGAAGCCCACGAGGTGCTGAAGCGCGCCCTTGGCGACAAGTCCAATTTCGTAGTGGCCGCCGCCGCCGAGGTCCTGAGCGAGACTGACCCGCCGGAACTGCTGGCGCTGCTGATTCCGGCCTTCGAGCCGTTCATGAAAGACCCCTTGCGCACCGACAAGGGATGCAAGGCCAAGACGGCCATCGCCGCGGCGCTGCATCGTACCGAGCCGCCGATCCGGGACCGGAAAGACCTCTTCCTGCGCGGCCTGCGCCATATCCAGAAGGAGCCGGCGTGGGGCGGATCGGTGGACACCGCGGTGGAACTGCGCGGGACCTGCGCCCTGGGGCTTTCGGGGCTGGGCTACTCGGGGGTGATCGACGACCTAGCGGAGCTTCTGGCTGACCCCGAGCGAGGTGCCAGGGCGGCGGCGGCACGGGCCATCGGCTGCGCCGGCTTCCCGGAGGGCGTGCCGCTTTTGCGCTTCAAGGCCCTTACCGGGGACGAGGACCCCCAGGTGCTGGTAGAATGCTTCGGGGCCCTTTTATCCCTTTCCCCCAAAGACGCCCTGCCCTTTGTGGGCCGCTTCCTCACGCGGCGGTCGCAGCCCAAGGAGCATCCGCTGCTGGCACAACTTGACGACGAAGAAGACCGCCAGGGCGACGACCCCGCCGAGGCCGCGGCGCTGGCCCTGGGGCAGTCCCGGCTGGATCAGGCGCTGCCCCTGCTTTCGGCCTACGTCGAATCGCTGCGCCCGGGAAAGCAGCGAGTCGCCCTGCTGGCGCTGTCCACCCTGCGCACCCCCGCGGCCATCGATTACCTGCTCTCCCTTGTGGGTCGCGGGCAGGAGGCCACCGCCAGGCAGGCCGTCGAGGCGCTGGCGGTGCATCGCTACGACCCGACTCTGCGCCCCAGGGTCGAGCAGGCCCTGGTACAACGCCCGCAGATGAACCCGCGCCTCGCCGAGGCGGCAAAGCGGGCCTTTGGGCGAGAGCCATAGTGGTGTAGGCTGGCCCCCCATGTCGGCCGTCAAGGAACACGAACTCGTCATCCCCGACCCCGAGATCCGCCGCGCCCTGGAACAGGCGGACCGCGGCGAGGTGGCCATCGTCACCGTCGGACCCCAGGACTGGAACGAGACCCGCCGCGGCGGCCTGATGGAGTTCCACCTGGGCAGCGGCTGGTCGCTTTCGGTCTTCAACGACGGCGGCCAGTGGGACTACCTGGAGTGGGTGCAGGCCCCGGACGGCCGCCGGGAGGAGTACTGCAAGGCCGTCCAAGGGCCGCCTATCGAAGGACGCTACCGGGAGACCTTTACCCAAAGCGCGGTCCTGGACGAGTGGACCCCCAGCCA
>JBBRLA010000860.1:0-2891 GCA_038231615.1 Polyangia bacterium
CGGCGCTGTGGCAGGGGCATCATGAGACGAACTCGTGACAGGCGACCGCAGCGCGGTTATACCCCGGTCATGCTCAAGAACGACCTGTGCCTGCTGGTGGGTCTCGCGCTTTTTTCCTGCGCCCGTATCCGGCACCCCGACACCGCGCCACAAGGTGCCGAGACGGTGGTGACGCTTTTGCACTTCTCCGACTACCACAGCCACGCCGTGCCCTTCTTCAGCGAGCACCAGAGGGCGCAGGCCGGCATCGCCCGCGCCCTGGCCTATTTGCGGAGAGAAAAAGCCGCCGGCGGCCACGTCCTCGTCTTTTCGGGCGGCGACATGATGAACGGCGGCGTCCCCGCCTGGTCCGACAGATATACGTGCGCCGAGTGGGGCTGGCTGTCCGGCATCGTCGATGTCATGGCCTTGGGCAACCACGACGTGGACTACGGCTGGGACGCTTTCTCCGCCTGTCGCGCCGCCGTGCCCTATCCGATCTTGTCGGGGAACCTGGTGGACCCAGACGGCCGGCCCCTCCTTTCTGCCGGCGAAAAGCCCTACGTCGTCAAGACCAAAGGCGCGGTCCGCATCGGCATCTTCGCCCTGTCCGGGCCCGACTTCGGCACGCTGGTCAAGGCGTCCCACCTGCCCCCGGGCGCGCACTTCGCCGACCCGGTCGCCGCCGCGGCTCAGATTGTCAAGACCTTGCGCGAAGTCGAGAAGGTCAGTGCGGTGGTGTTCATCGGCCACCAGGACTGGGAAAGTGACTTCGCGATGGCGCGGGCCGTCCCGGGGATCGATCTCATCCTGGGGACGCATTCTCATTACCAGCGCGAGTTCATGAAGATCGCCGGCACTGCGACGTGGTTCATCAGCCCCTATCAATACCTGACCTACCTGTCGCGGGTGGAGCTGCGCTTCCAGGACGGCACGCTCCGCGGCATCGCCGGCAGGCTGGTGAAGCTGGACCAGGGCCTGGCCGCCGACCCGTCCACCGCCGCCCGGGTGGCCGACCTGCAAGCGCAACTGGAGCAGGACCCGAAGTACAAAGACCGCTTCCAGGTCATCGGCCAGGCCGCCGTGGAGATCTCCAACGACCACATCGACACGGGCGAGTCCGTGCTGGGCAACTTCGCCATGGACATCCTCCGCGGCGCGGCGCATGCGTCGGTGGCGATTTCGACGGCCAGCAGCTTCCGCGCGGCGATCCCCCCGGGGCCCATCCGCACGGAGGACTTCCTGAACGCCATCCCCTACGGCAACCAGATCCTGACCTTCCGCCTGACCGGCGCCCAGCTAGCGCGCCTCTTGTCCTACAGCCTGAGCAAGCGCGCCACGGACAATTTCGCCGTGACCTCGGGCCTGCGCTACGTCATCCGCGGCGATCAGGCGACGCAGGTGCAGGTTGCTCGCGGCGGCGGAGAGATGGAGGTCTACGAACCCATCCACCCCGCGGGCCTGTATTCGGTGATGACCACCGACTACATCGCCAACGTCGCCGCCGGCTACAAGGAGGTGTTTCGGGAAGCCGCGCGGGGGACCGACACGGGTCTTTGGGTCAACGACACCATCCTCCAGTTCATCCGGAAGAAGAGCCCCGTGTCGGCCCGCATCGAGGGCCGCATCACCGAGAAGAACCCGTAGCCGGGATTGTGCCGGTTGCGGCCGCCCCGACCTATGAATCCAGGAAGAGCTTGTCCAGGGGATCCGTGGCCGCCCGGGCGAGCCAGCGATGCAAGAGAAGTACGTCCCGGCACGTCCGCACCTGCTCGCGCTGCTCGTCCGACACGGGCAACCCGCGCACGTGCAGGATCATGAGGAGCGACTGCCCAAGCCCCTGCCGCAGTTGTTCCTGGGCGGCGGCGGCGGCCTCCTCCGCGGCGGCGGCGGTCTCCTGGGCGGTGGCGGCGGCCGCCTCCGCGGCGGCAGCGGTCTCCTGGGCGGTGGCGGCCAGTTCTTCCAGCAGCGGCACCGTCGCGGTGCCTGAGTAAAAGCGCAACTCTCCCTTGTGGAAGGCCAGGTCCAGCCCGAGAACCGCCGAGTGATAGCGCCCGCAATCCCCGAGCAGCGGCGCGTACCGTCGGGAATCGGGGCCGGCCAGGCGATAAGCGTGGATGCGGCCCTTGCGCAGGTCCACCACGAAATACTCGGGAATGCCCAGCCTGGCGTAGCGCACCACGTTGTCAGACAGATCCTTGCGCCGCTTGCCTCTGTTCAAGATCTCGATCGCCAGATCGATCCCCTTGCCCTCTTTCAGGACGATATAGCTGTCCCGATTTCGCAGAGGCACATCCCGCACCGCCAGGATGTCTGGATCGAAGTGCGTCTCGCCTGGATAGTAGACCGTCATGTTGCAGGTAATGTAGAGGTTTTCGCCCGTTCGCCGATAAAAGGCCCGCAGGGAGGCCCGGGAGTTCGAACAGGCCCCGAAATGCCCGTCCCCCTCCGCCATGGCCGCTCGCTCCTCCTCGGATATGCGCTCGTGCAGGTCTTCCTCATAGTCGAGGGCGGCAATGAACAGTTCCTCCTCGATGCGCTCCTTGTGCTCGGGTGACATGACGGCCCACTCCTCGACCGTGGGCCCCCGAGGAGGCAAAAGGGGCGTCGTCGTCGTCATCATCATCCTCTGGGCGGGGGTCGTCGACATGACTCCACCATAGGCCGGCTGCCATCGCGATCAAGGGAGAAAACCGGGCTCTGGGCCTCTGGGCCTCTGGGCCTCTGGGCCGGGTGCCTACCTGAATCAGGGGCCCCCCCTGTCCGTGAGCGAGCGTGAGCGATTACCGGCAGAGTTTGCTGAGCATCGCAATCACCCGATCAAGCAGCTCATTGCCTCGCTGATAGGCTGGTTCGTCGATGAGCTGGAGAACTCGGCACGTCGAGCCGTTGAAAGGTCGCCATGGGCCAAA
>JBBRLA010000861.1:0-2886 GCA_038231615.1 Polyangia bacterium
CGTCCGGCGTGCCCGCCAAGGTCAGGAGAATTTCGCCAGTCAGTGCCGACAAGTCAGGGGACATACGAAAGGTCGTTGTCGCGCCGACGCCAATGCTCCCCGGGACATCCGCGCGGTCGCCCTCCGGGTTCACCATCCGGGCCAGGCCAAAGTCGATGAGCTTGACCGCCCCTTCGTCGGAAAGGACGATGTTGGAGGGCTTGATGTCTCGATGCATGATGCCGGCCCGGTGGGCGGCGGCCAGCCCGCGGCTCAGGTCCAGGGCGATGCGCAGCACCTCTTCCCGGGCGACGGGCGTCTCCACGTCCGCGAGGCTCTTGCCGGCCACGAACTCCGACACCAGATAGGGCTGCCCCCCGGCCTCGCCGACCCGGTAGATGCCGACCACGTTCTCGTGGCGCAACCGGGCGATGGCGCGGGCCTCGACGAGGAAGCGGCCCCGGGCCGCGTCGTCCGGGTCGGTCTGGGCGATGAATTTTACGGCCACCGGCCGATCGAGCACGGTATCGTGCCCCAGGTAGACCTGCCCCATGGCGCCCCTGCCGATGGGCCGGATGATGCGAAACTCGTCGAAGGCGCGCGGCACCGAGGAGGACGCATTCACCAACTGACGACAGGCGGCGCAGGTGACCAGATGACCGCGGAGCCGCTTGCTCTTTTCCTCATCGAGACGGCCGTCGATGAACGCCGCCAGCGATTCATCGCTCAGGCAGTCACCGCGGGTTCCGCCTCCTGCAAGCATCTTGTAGATTGTGCCCGAAGTATCACCTGAATAAAAGCTGTGCCTGGGGGGCGGCGGGTGAAGGGCGGACGCCTTTGGTAGGCTTGCGGGTATGGAACCTGCGACTGAATTACCCGACCTGCCAGCGGAGACCGAGCCGACGGGCGGGCCTGTCATGCCGGAACGGGAAGCGTGGGCCCGGCTGTCTCCATCCGAGCGCGGCCGGGCGCTGAGCACCGTGCTGGAAGACCTGGAAGAACGCGAGATCGACCAACTGATGACCATGGCAGAAGGCGACCTTCATGGTGACGCCTGCGATGGCATGCGGGACACACTGCGGGCCTTTTATCGAGATCGCAAAACATCGATCTACGTGAGCGCCGGCATCCCCGTCCATTATCCGGGCGAGCGGGGTTTCTCGCCGGATGTGGTCGTGGCCACCGAGGTCCCGCCGGGGCCGCGCGAAGCCTGGGTAGTGGCGGACGAGGGCAAGGGTCTGGACTTGGTGGTGGAAGTCTACCACAAGGGAAGCTGGCGCAAGGACTTCGTCGACAACGTAAAGCGTCCTGCGGCGACGGATCAGAAACATCGCGCTAGCGGGACGTCTGCGGATCAGTGAGGAGCGGGCGGTCGCCCTGCTACGGTCCGTGGGCACCGGCACGGTGCTCACCCTGCTAAGTACGCCGGAGCAGCAACGCGATCCCGGGCTGTCGGAGACCGCGCGCGAGGCGGTCGTGGCCGCTATCACCGGCGAGTCGATCGCGCCTGCGGATCGGGGACCCAGCGAAGCGGCCGCAACGCTGCGGGCCTCTTTGGACCGGACTTCCGTACTGACTGGCGGCGAGAGACACCTGCTTGAGGAGCTACTCGACCGCATCGCCGATGGTAATTAGCCTACCCCGCGCTTTGCAGGGGCAGCGATGTCCTCCACCACTCCGTGGCTGCCTGGCTGGTCAGTCCTCGCTGCCGGCGCAAGGGCCTTTCGCCCAGAGCCTGCTTGGAATGGTTTGGGGGTGGACCGCATCTGGTCTGCAACGGGTCCAGGGGCTACGATGGGCGCATGGCGAACCACGGCGGCAAGGAAGGCCACCCCGGCGTTGGCTGGCGTGCGCGGATTGGGCAAAACTACGGGCCCCTGGATGTCAATTTCGAGGCCCTCGCTTCTGGCCTGCCACCCTCGTTGCTCTGGTCGCTCTTGCTGGAAGTCATGGACCGCCGCGCCAGGGAGCGGAGACTCACGGGGCTGATGCGGCAATGGGAAGAGGATGACTTCACCTGCCCGGCGCCCGTCGATCAACGGGAGCTCATGCGGATGGACATCCTGCTGCTGGAGGCGGCGGCGGCCTTCGAGGCCATCGAGCTTTCGCCCCTGGTCTCACTGGGGACCTGCTCGGTGATGGCGCTGGCCAGCCAGAACAAGGTCGTCTCGGCCCTGCGCGGCACGGAGGTGCTCGCGGACCCCACCAACGCCCTGGCCTTTTTGTGCGCCCAGCGCCTGCGCAAGGCCCCGAATGCGCTGCTGCGGCTGGCGACCTGCCAGCGCGTGGTCCGTGCCCAGCGCCTGCCTCCGTGGGCAGATCGCGCCGGCTTCGCCCGGCATTTCCGGCAGCACTTCCGGATCTTCGCGATGGCCACAGCGGGGCGCGAGGGGAAGGACCATGGACTGACACGGGCGGCGCTGGGAGAGCACATCCGCACTCACCTCGATGGGCTGGACCTGCTGGAGCGCAATGGCTGGTCCTTCCCCGGACGCGCCCTGCGGCTTCTGGCCACCCCGGAACGGGCGGAGCTTTTGGACCGGGTGGCCATGGAGTGCGCCGGGCGCGTGACCGTGAAGCGCGAAGTCCTTGAACACCCCTATTACAGCGGCGGAATGCGCTTCCTCATCAGCGCCCGCGCGGAAGAGGCAGATGTCCCCCTGATCGATGGCGGCGCCTTTGACTGGGTCGCCAGGTTGAGCGCCAACCAGCGCCATGTCTTTGTCGCCAGCGGCCTCGGCTCGCAGCTCGCGGCGGTGTATTTCAGATCGCCGTGACTCCGAAGGGGCAGCCCGCCCTACCCGCGCCCCATCTGCCGGGCGTAAAGGTCTCGCTCGATCCGCGCCAGGTTCAGCTCCTGTTCCAGTTGCTCCTGCTTCTCGGCCTCCTCGTACCTGACCAGGCGCC
>JBBRLA010000862.1:0-2877 GCA_038231615.1 Polyangia bacterium
AGATGGTCGGCTTTCTGGCCTGATTGAAGGTTGAGGCAACAGAAGGCTCTCGTCGAGGTCACTTTGCCCAGCACCTCTGGATTGGAGAGGTTAGACCTCTCGTTCAGCGACGAGGAGTAGCCTTAACCGAGCGGCATTGGGGCTACTCCGGGCTACTCCGGGCTACTCCCAGCGTTGCCGCAAGATGCGGTACTGGGCGGAATCTCCCTCGGAACGAAGCGCCAACAGCAGGTCCCCGATGAGCCAGATGCCGACATTGCAGTGAGTTTCGTCAATGTAGGCCCCTTTGGGGCCGGCGTAGATGTGGCCTGCGGCGTCCAGGCCGTACCAGGTCTTGCCCGATGCGACGAACTTCTGCAGGCCGGTCACCAGGGGGCGGCCTTCGCGTTCCCAGGCGCCGTCGCCGTAGCGGTAGAGGCGGCCCTCTTCCAGCAGGTAGAGCAGGCCCCGGGTCCCATGCACCGTGCCGGGCGTGGATGCCTGGCTAAGTCGCTGCTGTCCCTTCGGGGAGCGCGCCCATACTTCGCCGTTGCGCACCACGTAGTAGATCGTCCCCGCGGTAGCGGTGACGCTCTTGACCTCCCCGATCCCCAGCAGGTCCCAGGCGTTCCGTTCGGGGCGGTAGGTGTACAGGTCCCCGGCGAGGTTGGCAGCCCAAAGGGTGCCGCTGACATCGTCCACGCCCAGGCTGGCGGCCTTCCACACCGGCACGTAGCGCGTCTCGGCGAGGCGCCACAGGATGCGATCGTCATCCATCGCCAGCGCCGGCAGGAGGGCCCGAAGCGGGCTGGGGTCGTTGCCGCGCAAGAGCGGGGCCAGGGCCTCGTTCACCTCGGGCATGGCCCCCAGCCCAAAGGCCGCGCGCCGGCCCCGCGTTACGCTGGCGGCGCCGATCTCGCCCAGGATTGTGAATGCCCGTTGGGGCTTCTTCTGGGTCGAGAGCGCACGCACCAAGGCCTCGACAACCTCGGCGCGTTCGGGCCCGATGAGGGGCGGGATGCCCTCAATGAAAGCGAGGGGGGGCAGAGGGTCATCTTGATCCGCAGGAGGGGAGTCGCCGGAGAGGCCTTCTTCCTGTCGGAGAAGGTCGCAGACCCGTTGCACCGGGCGCGCGAACCCCAGGGACTGGCCGTCCGCGCGAAGGAAGGTATTGATGGCGATCAGGCGACCCTCCATGTCGACCAGCGGTCCACCGGAGTTGCCGGGGTTTTCGGGATCGATGCGCATGTCGGTCTGGATGGAATTTTTCCAGATGGCGCCGACAAAACCGGTGGTCAGGGTGAAGATCATGCCATAGGGACAGCCGATGGCCGCCACCTCCTGCCCGACCTGGATCGCGTCGAGGTCGCCCAGCGGGATGGCCGGGTAGGGAGCCTCGCGGCGGGGCAGGGCGAGGAGCGCCAGGTCGTTGTCCGCGTCGCGGCGCACAACGGTCGGCCGCAGGGCCAGGTGCTGGTGGGAGATCACGTAGGTCAGCACGTCGTCGGCTGTGGTGCGCTCGTCGGGGCGGTAGGAGAAGAGATAGAGATCCTCCTCGCGGGCCCGCCCGATCACGTGCTGGTTGGTGACGAACAGGCCGCGGGGCGAGATGATGGCGCCGGTGCCAATGCGAGTGCCGCTCGGGGTGACGGCGGCGATGAAGACGGTGGCGGGGGCGACACGCTGGAAGACCTCGTCCCGGGAGAGGGCGTGCGCAAACGGCTCGCCGGACCCGAAAAATCCGAAAAAGCAGAGCGACAGGGCAGCGGAGAAAAGGGTCCTGCGCATGTTCAAATCCCACCAGTGGTGCCTTCGGCCTTATACAGGGTCACGTTGATGAAGAGTCATTTCAGGAAGAAGCACATGGCCGGAGCAGATTTTGGCGCACCCCCGCAGCGATTGAGGAAGCGACCTACTGGTTGTGACCGAGGAAGCGAGGAGATACGCCAAAATCTGCCCGGTCCAGGTGCTTCTGTTTAGAGCATAGGACCAAGCCGGATGTCGGGCAATAGGAATGGGGGTGGGCCAGGGGCGCTGACGTCGACCCTCGTCGCCTGGGGAAGCCGCTGCCGTCAGCCGCCTTCCAGGCGGCCTGAGCCGAGTCGGGAGACCTTGCGCGCAGTCACGGCCCGCTTGCCGCACGCGCTCCACATCGGCGCGAGGGCGATCTCGACGGCTTGGAAGGGCGGGGCCGAAAGGACCGCTGGCTCGATCTCGGTGATCACCCGGGCATATACTCCGTTGCGCAGGACGTAGACCTCGATGTGCCTGGCCAGGGTATCGATAATCCAGACGGTGCTGATCCCCGCGTCGAGGTAGCTCATGAGCCGCATGTTGCGCGAGGTCTGTTGCGGGCCGGGATCGGGCCGCAGGAAGTCGCCTACCCAGGCAGGCGCGTGGCGGTCCTTGCCGGTCAGCGGCACATCGTCCAGGGGATAGGCCTCGATCTGGGCGGTATGGAAGCGGAACCCGCGCTTGAAGTTCCCCATGGCGAAGCGCCAACCCCCCGGGGCTAGGATCGCGTCTGAGGCGAAATGGCTTTTGAGTTCGGTGAGGAGCCGGGTCTCCGGGCTCTGCGGCCCATAGAGGAGCTTGTCCAGCAGGAACTCGGTCTCGGGGTCGGATGGCAGGGCGGTCTCGGCGATCTTCTGCTCGGTGGACTCCGCAGTCGGGGAACTCAGCAGGGTACGGGGGCGTCGCCTCGGGGTGCGTTCGTTCTTGTCGTGGATGGGCATCAAGACAGAGTAGCACTGATCGCACTTGTTGGATCGACTTTCACCTCGCTAAAGCTCATTTTTTGTTGGGGCCGGAGATGCCCTTTGTAAGAGCGGGCGCGGCGGCGGCGGTTTCAGGATCGGTTGGTTGGTGATGATGTCGTCGTCAGGTTCATCTTCATCA
>JBBRLA010000863.1:0-2875 GCA_038231615.1 Polyangia bacterium
CGGGCGCAGGATGTAGCGACACAGGCGCTCCTTCTCCTCCTTGTGTTCCGCGCCCACGCTGGTGTGGGCGTGGACATTGAAGCCGTCGGCGTCAGCGCACAGGTAGCGTCCGACGGAGCGGCTCTGCATCGGCAAGCTCCGCGATTTCGGACAGGGCAGCGCAAACGGTGCACGGGGCGGGACAATCTTTCACACCTTCTGCGCGCCAGCAGGGCCCCGGCGGAAGAGAGTGAATTCTGCGCGCGAGACCGCGGCGATCTCGTGGTAGATCCGGCCCGTAGCCCACCGCACCGGAGCGAAGACGCCGTGAAAAGCACCGACATCCCCCAGGCAGACAGCCTCGACCAGGTCCGCAAGGTGGTCCAGGCCGTATACGATGGCGCCAGCAGCACGCAATTGTGCCACGAGATGACCGGCATCTCGCCGCGGCACGTAGGGTACGCGCTGCACGCGGCCCGCACCCTCGGCTGGATCGACATGCGCGGGCGGTCCTTCACCACCACCACCAGCGGCGACGATCTGCTCCTGACCAGCCCGCGCTCCACCGAGGAGATCGTTGTGTTCACCGCGGCGATCCGGAGCTGCCGGGCGATCCAGCGGGTGGCGCCGGACCTCCTGGGGGACCACACCCCCCTGGTGGACGAGATGACCGAAAACATCGCCCGGCTGGCCGACCTGGCCAACGGCACGGCGCGGCGGCGGGTGCAGACGCTGCTTTACTGGCGGCAGCGGGTGGCCTCGCCCTTCAACGATGGCGATCGAGCCCGGCGGCGGTCCCGGCAGATCGCCCCACCCGCGGCGCCGCTTTCGGGACCCACCCGCGCCACGGCGCCCGCCTCGGCATCTGCGTCCACCTCGGCGCCCGCGCACCTCATCACGCCCCCCCATGCCACCGCGCCCGCCTCGGGCCCCCCGTTCGACGCCACATCCCCCACGGTGCCGCCCTCCCTGGCGTCGTCCCCCGCCCCGGCCTCCTTGGCGTCGCCCCCCCCTCCATCTCACGCCCCACCTGCCCATGACGAGCGCGAGGTGGCGCCCGGCGGCCTGCGCCTTGAGGCGATGCAGATCGAACGTTATGGCTCGATCCACACAGCCTCGGCGACGCTCTCGCCCTTCGTGGTGTTGATCGGCGGCAACACCAGCGGCAAGTCGACCTTCATGGACAGCCTGTCCTTCCTTTCGGAAGCCTTGTCCGATGGCGTTGGCGCGGCGGTGTCGCGGCGGGCCAGCAAGCTGGAGGACCTGTTGTGGTACGGCAAGGGGGAAAGTTTCGTCCTGTCCTTCGAGTTCGCCATCCCCGCCCCGCTGCGCTGCGAGCCGCGTCTGTGCCGGGCGCGCTACGAGTTGGAGGTGGGCCGCATCGCAGCCGGGGGCGTGGGCGTGCGCTTCGAGGGACTGATGCTGCGCCCGATGGGCAGCGCGCCGGACTACATCCCGATGGTGGAAACCCCCCAGGGGTGGCGGCGGGTGCTCTCGCGCACGGACAAGGCCATGGCCTCGTGCCAGGCCGAGCGCAGCGGTTGGAAGACGGCCCTGTCGGTGGGTCCGCAGCAACTGGCGCTGGCGGCGCTGCCCGAGGACCCGCGGCGCTTCCCCGTGGTCAGCGCGCTGCGGCTTCTGGTCCGCGAGCGGGTGCGGCGGCTGCAACTGAACCCGCAGGCCATGAAGGGCCCCTGCTCGCCGCTGCGTCCCGCGGGGCTTGTGCCCGACGGCTCCAATCTGCCCCTGGTGGTGCAGCGCCTGCGCGATCGGGCGCCCGATCGATTTGCCGAGTGGCGCGAGCAGCTTCGCGTGGCCCTGCCGGAGATAGAGTCGATCCGCGTGATCGAGCGGGAAGAGGACCGCCATTTGTACCTCAAACTGCACTATCTGGGCGGCCTGGCGCTGCCCTCGTGGCGCCTGTCGGAGGGCACGCTGCGCATCCTGGCACTGACGCTGATCCCTTTCGCCGCCGAGAACGAAGAGATCTACCTGATCGAGGAGCCGGAGAACGGCATTCACCCCCAGGCGGTGCGGGCGGTATACGAGAACCTGGCGCAGCCCTTCGGCATCCAGATCATGCTGGCGACGCATTCGCCGGTGATCTTCGGCATCATCCAGCCGGACCAGATCCTATGCTTCACCAGGGAGGCGGGCGGGACGCGGATCATTCCGGGGCAGGAGCACCCGCTGCTCTATTCGCGGCAGCAGAAGGCGCAAAGGTCGATGATGTCGCGGGGCCCGGGGGGTGTGCCGACGCCCATGCCGCACTGACGGGGGCCCACGCGACCTTGCCCGAGGACCCTGTCGCGCCTGGATGATCGGACGCCGCGCTGACCGTAGCGTCCGCTTGCCGCAAAGGACGCCAGTGCGCATCTTTTAGGGCAAGAGTGGAGGTACCATGCCGGGTCATAGGCTACTCATAGTGGAGCTGTCCCTGGGGCTGCTACTGGGAACGGCCGGGCCAGCGCTGTGCAAGTGCACGCTGGAGAACACCACTGGCACGCGGTTCATGATGCAGGGCGGCAGCGCGCCGGAGCAGCCAGTCGAGCCCCATGGTAAGGTGTCGATAGTGCATGGGCCGATCAGTCTGAAGGCGGAGGGGAGCCAGGCGGAGGTGAGCGGCTCCTGCGATCCGAACGAGGTGGTACAGATCATCGTCAGCAGCTCGGGGTTCCAGATCGTACCCAAGACCGGGACGATCCCGCGCAAGAAGCCCCCCGATAAGAAAGTCTAAAACTATCTACGGAAAATAAAATAGCCTTTCCAGCATCCCGAGCACCGCGAAGGGACCGGGAAGGCGGCAACTGGCCGGCCGGCGGAGCCGGGGACCGCCGCGAAGGGGCCCTTGGAAGCAGACCTCGCCGCCAAAGGCGAGGTCTGCTGAACACGGGCC
>JBBRLA010000864.1:0-2864 GCA_038231615.1 Polyangia bacterium
GGATATCAGTCGAGTGCATTGAAAGCATGCTATCGTAGTTGACCCAAACAATCGCGCAAGCGGTCGTGGGTGATCGGGTCTGTCGCGGCGACTCTTGCTGCACGTCGAGAGACTTGCGCTACCATGAAGGCGGTCTTCCGTTTATCAAGAACCACCCAGCCCTTGGGAAGCCGCGGGACCGCGGCGCTTGGCGAATCCACGAATTCATGCATAGAATAGAGGTGCCCGATGCTCATCCTTAAAGCAGCTTTTTTCTTTCTCTTGGCGTCGCTGGCTGCCTGCGGTGGCAACTCTGTCGGCACGGGTTTTCCCCGCCCCTCCGGCGCGCCCCCATACCTCATCGCCCTGGGCGCCGCGGCCGACGACCTGGGCTTCCCCGGCTACATCATCACCGCCAACACCGGCGTCTACCGGGTGACCTGGGCCGGCGGCAACGAGTTCCGCGGCTCGGTCTTCACCTCCTCGGGGGCCTTCGGCAGCTTCTTCCCCGGCTGCACGGACGGCGCTTGCAGCCTGGCCTCCGGCGAGGACCGCGTGGTTCTGGGCAACGGGGACCCGGGCCGCATCGACTTCATCAGCTTCCCGGCCTCGGGCAAGCGCAGCGGCTTCGACGTCCAGGTCGGCGATGGGACGCTGCTGGTCGACGTGCTGGTCGATGGGGGCCGCAATCCCCAGCTGGTCCAGTTCGTCAGCGGCGATCCGCAGACTTTTAACCAGACGGTCACCGCCCCGACGATTCCGCTGACCCTGGTTGATCGATAGATAGCGGCCATGAGGTCGCCATGGGCCAAATCATCGGTAGGTCCGGCAAAAAGTTGCTCACGCTCACGCTCACGCTCACGGACTGAGGGGGCCCCTGATTCAGGTAGGCACCCATCCGCACTTTTGGGTTGCCATCGCTGAGGTAGTAGACCCAAAGCGGTCACGGCGCCGCCGGCAGCGGCCCCTTCCCGTCCCACAGCGCCGGGGGCACCCGGGATTCCCGGTCCACCTGCTCCGCCGGGGTGCAGTGGTTCAAAAGTTCCAGTTCCGTGGCGGGCGCGCCCATGAAACAGGACGGCGGCAAGAGGTCCGGCGACGAAATTGTAGCATCGACAGGCGGCCCCTGCATCGCCAGATCGCCGGTGCCGCTGCTGTCGGCGCACGACATCGGCAAAAGGCCGATCGCCAGCGCCCCCGCGAAAAGGCCCATCGCCAAAAGCCCCAGGCCCCGGGTTCGGGTCGATGCACGGCGCTTGGCTTCGCTGCACACTACCGACGGCGGCGGCATCAATGCACCTCGCAATAGCCGCGGCGGCAGTGGCCGGCGCCGCAGGTCGTGTTGTCGGTGCACGCCGTGCACGTGGTTTGCCCCAGCTTCACGGTCTTGTCGAACCAGCAGCCGCAGGGTTCCGCGGGCTGCCAGCTCTTCATCGGCGCTGCGTCGTCGTCTCGCATGACGCGCATCGCGCACACCGGCACCAGCCCGGCCCGCACGTGCAGCGCCGCAGGGTCCACCTCTGCGGTGGCCGGGCCCAGGAGCAGCGCCGCCAGTTGTCGGGCCTCTCGGGTGGCCGCCTGCGTCGGGGTCATCGGGTCGGCCAGCGACACCGCGTGCAGATAGCCCCACAGAGGGTAGTGGCCGTCGCGGACGTTCTGCTTCTCGAAGGTGGTGGCACGGGCGTCGGGGAAGAAGGCGCCGCGCTGGCCGAGCGCCTGGAACGCCAGGGCCTTCACGTCGAGCCGCCGTGGATCGACAAGCGCCGTGGGCAGGAAGCCGATGCCGCTCTGGGGGTCACCGCCCAGGCGCAGGATCATGTCGTCGGAGCCCGCCACCACGGTGCCCTTGAAACGTCCGGGGGGCACCTGGATGTACCGCCCCAGCAGCACCTGGCCGCCGTCGCGCTCGTCGCGGATCAGCACAGAGGCGGGGTTGGTCCAGGGGGCCACGCCGCCTTTCTGACCAAAACCGAAGACGAAGTGGGCCTCCTGTGCCAAAAGTGCCCGTTCCGAGTGGGCGGCATCGGCGGCGAAGGCGTGGACCACCACCGGCCCGCTCAGATCGACGATGCCCTTGGGGTTGCCGCCGCCGAAGGCCGGACAGGAGCCGGGGGCGACCTCCGAGAGGGCCACGTGGGCGTGGGTGCCTGCGGAGTCGAGGTCGCAGCTCTTGCGCACGCCGTCCAGCGTATAGAAGGTGGCCGAGCCGTGGAGGCAGGCGCCCTGCGCGCAGGTCCGGGGATCGCCATCGCGGACGACGGCCTCGACGGCGGCGCAGCCGGGGATCTCCTGATAGATGAGGGTGCCGGGGCTGGCCCCGTTGGCCAGGGGGCCGGCCAGGGAGGAGAGCAGCGGGGCGGCAGCGGCGGCGCCGGCGACGTAGATCGGGGCCGGGAGATCGGCGCAGTGCAGGGCGGCCCCTGCCACCGACGCCGAGAAAACCACGGCCATCGCCCCCAGAAGAGCGAATGTACGACTCATGGGTAGATCCTCTATCGAGGCTGCAAGCTTCACTTGATGTTGCGGCCCGCGTCCTTGCTCCCTCCAAAGAGGCTTTTGACGCTCCGCTCGGGCCACTGGGCTCTCACCCTGTGCCTGGGGCCTGCTACCAGGCGCTCCGGCGTTTACCTGGGCGGGACTCTCACCCGCTGGAGAAGCGCAGCATGAAGTCGCCCCTTGGCCTTTGGGCGGAAGGTTCTCTTCTTTACGGCGCACCATGGGGCGCAGCCTACCACATCGGCTACCTTTCATGCAGACCACATCGGCGCTGGCGCGCAGGCTCTGGAGGGGGCTTCGACCTTTTTTGGGCCGAAAATCCTCATTTCGCCCACGCCAACCGCTGGCGCACAGCAAAAAACACTGATTTCACGGATCCGCTCGTCAAA
>JBBRLA010000865.1:0-2856 GCA_038231615.1 Polyangia bacterium
AGACTCCGCGGAGCACAACGCGCATGCTCGCCGCATCCTGGCGCGTCTCCGCTACCGCTTTTCGGCGATGGTCGAGCTAGACAGGGCCAGTTAATGAAGAGTCATATCAGGAAGATGCACATGGCCGGAGCAGATTTTGGCGCACCCCCGCAGCGACCGAGGGAGCGACCTACTGGTCGTAACCGAGGGAGCGTGGGGGCACTCCCCACCGACTCGCATTCGCGAGTCGGCGTGGGCCCACCCATGACCTCGCGAATGCGAGGACATGGGGGAGAGGTACGCCAAAAGATGCCCGGCCAGGTGCTTCTGTTTACTTGGATTCGCAGGCCAGGCCGGCGGCTACTCCGGCCTTGGTGGGCTCGGCGCACTTCTTGTCGGTAGCCCCGGCGGAGGCGCACGCGGTCAGCGTCTCGACGAATTCGGTGCCGCGCTGCGCGCGCAGGTTAGCGCAGTTGGTCTCGCAGATGCGACGGAACTGGGTCGCCTGCTCGCTGGTCTTGCACGAGGCTGGCGGCCGTTCACACAGGCGCGAGCACGGCGTGTAGAACACGAAGAAGATGCCCATGATCACGACGGTCAGCCCCGCCCCGCCGACCGCCCCGACCAGGTTGGCGTGGTTGCGGGTGGCCAGAAGGCGCTTCTCGTGCGGAACGAAGGCGCGCTCCAGGTCGGGCGACAGGGAACTGAAGTTGGCGTCACCGGTGGCGTGGCTGCGGTTCTTCAGCGCGGTGGCCAGGGCCAGCGCGCCGGCAACCACGCCGCCGCTGATCGGCAGAAGGGTCCCCAGGGCCAGGGCCAGCACCAGCATCAGCGGCGGGGCCGGCGTCTGAGGCAACTCTTCGTCCTTGGCGTTCGGGTGATCCTGCTTGAACCGGAAAAGTTCCGCGTCGTGCCGGACGATCGACGCATCGTACGACAGGTTACCCGGGATCCCGAGCCCGAACACGACCAGGATCAAACCTATCAGGGCGAAACCGATGAACTTGGTGGTGGGAGGCGCCATCTCCGGACTGATCATCATCTTCTCCTTGGGTCTCCCTGACTCTGCGGCCAAGAAGAATGTAACAGTTCCCACTACATATTGTGCCCCACTTGACACGGGTGGTCAAGTGGGTAGGCAGGTATCTTACAGTGTGGAGAAGGCCCGCTGATCGCGGTCCTGGTCAATCAATCAATGCCTGCCGAGCACCGAGAAGGATTTGCGCGGGCGTGCAAGAAGTGCACGTATACAAAATCATATAGACAAAACGATGCGAAAAATCTCCAAGATTCCTTGTCAGGCCAACGGGTTTTCACTAGAGTCCGATTCGAATTTTCAAGACAGACCCTGTACGAAGGAGGATTCCATGAGTGACCAGACCCCTATCGGCCCGGGGGCCCATGACGACGCCGGCGCCTGGCTGCTGCACCAGGACAAACCGCGCTCCCCCTGCTGGACCCGAGTGAGACGCTGAAGGTGCATGCCGACGTCTTTCTCCTGACCGATCGCCTGCGCACCCCGGCAGACGCCACCCCGGAGGATGCCAAGACGGCGGGCGCCGCATTCATCAAGGTCAACGGCAAGGGCCTCGAGGTCACCGAGGCGGCGATGGAAGGGTATTCCGACATCCTTTCGCGGACGGTGAAGCGGATGCCGCTGGACGAGTTCCGGGTGCGCCGCTCCATTGCTCGGGGGATGTTCACGGTGGCCAGCGCCCTGAGCACAGTGCTGATCCGGGTGCGCGTCAACGGCATCCTGCGCACCGATGAGCTGGGGGACCACGTCCTGTTCGCCCTGGAGGAGGCCCGGCAGGCGGCCACCGGTCCGGGCGGGCCGACCAACGCCCGGGCTCAGGAGGCCTTCACCATGCTGGATGGCGCGGCCCAGGACATGATCGACAAGCAGAAGCAGGGCAAGACCGACGCGCTGAAACAGGAGGCCCAGACCCAGCTCCAGGTCGGCGACATGGCGGCGGCGTACGCGGCGGCAGCGGCCAAGGTGAAGGTGCTGGAGAACCTGGTCGCGCAGCTTCAGCAAACCATCCTGCTCAACTCGCCGACCCCGGCGGTGGGCCCGACCCCGGTGCACCACAAGGCCCACCCTGCCCCGGCGCCCACGCCCACCACCCCGGGCGGCAGCGTCCCCCCCGGCCTCGGCAGCCGCACCATTCCGCGAGGATAGGGATAGCGAGGATAGCGAGGCGTGGGCATGACATAGCTGACCTGGATCTCGGACCGGTTCCAGTCAAGCGCGGGCCTCCTTCGCCGGGCAGGCGGTGTCAATCGACCTGTACCGCGCCGGGCTCTTGAAGAACGACCTTCAGAAGGGGCATTTCCTGACCCCCTCGTCGTGCCGGGCCCCCTTCATTCCACGCCGCTCGGCGCCCTACCCCGTTCAGTCCCGAATCCGCTGCCTCATCAGCGGAGACTTCGACGGTCCTCGACACCGAATCTGCGGCACAGCTTGGTAATATCCTCGATCTTGCCGTCGCGCTTGCCCCACAGATATTCGTCCCGCGGGCGCGCGGCGACGTCCATCTCCGCCTTGCGCTGCTGCTCGTACTGGATTCACAGGGACCGGTCCTGGCTGATCATGCGCAATCTCTCTTCGGCCGCGCACAGCGTCTTCTCCCCAAGTGCCTTGACTTCCGCGACCGTCATCTCGTGTCCATTTTTCAAAAAGTAAAGCCAACGAAACTCCTTGTCCAGTGGCCCCTTCTCGCGCACCTTATTCATCTCGATCGATGGCGTGGTCGCATATCAGCGGCTGTGGCTTCGATCTACTTGCCCGCCGTACTGCGCCAAAGGACGGTGTCGACCAGGTAGTGGTGGGCGCTGACGGCCCCCAGGAAGATCATCGAGAACATCGGCCAGATG
>JBBRLA010000866.1:0-2850 GCA_038231615.1 Polyangia bacterium
CGCCTCCTTCGCGGCATCGCCGGCCCATATTCCGTCGCCGGAATCCGCCTCTGCGGCATCACCGGCCAAATTTTCGCCCCTGGACGCCGCAATGGCGGCCCTGGACGCCGCAATGGCGGCACTGGACGCCGCAATGGCGGCACCGGACGCCGCCTCCGCGGCCTCGCTGGCCCATATTGCGCTACTGGACGCCGCCTCCGCGGCATCGCTGGCTCATATTCCGCCGCCGGAATCCCCCTCCGCGGCACCGGACGCCGCAATTGCGGCATCGCTGGCTCATATTCCGTCGCCGGAATCCCCTCCGCGGCACCGGACGCCGCAATTGCGGCATCGCTGGCCCATATTCCGCCGCCGGAATCCCCCTCCGCGGCATCGCTGGCCACCCCCGCCAAGGTCCCCTTCACGACCCCGGCCGCCAAGAAGTGATCGAGCAGTTCATCCGTGACTCGCCCTGCCCGAGGGTCCCAGGGCCCGGCTACCCGATGATCGGGAACCGCCGCTCCGCATAAAGGCGGTCCAGTTCCTTTTGCAGGGGCACCCGCACCCGGTCGAAGCAGCGCCGCAAAAGTCCCTCGTCTTCCAGGTCGCTCTCGCGCGGTTCCCTGCCGAGCAGGGCCGTCACCTCGGCGTGAAGATCGATTGCAGGCAGTACGCTCATGGTCAGCTTGGCCGGCAGCGGAATGTGCGGGATGCCCGCGCCAAGCCAGATCCCGAAGGGCAGCCCGGCCACGATGGGGAACACATCGGCCCGGAAGCGCCGGGTGATGCCCAGGCGGTCCGCCAGCCAGCTTCCCCGCCACAGGACGATCAGCGTCTCGTGCGCCCCCACCGATGCCACCGGTGAGATCAACACCTTGTGGCGCAGGGCGTGCTTGACGAAGCCCGTGCGCAGCCCGAGGGTGATGGTCTTGCGGTCCCAGAAGCTGCGAAAGGTCTCCCGCGAGCCGCCCGGGTAGATCAACAAGCTGTGCCCGGCGTTCAGGGCGGCCTCCAGGTTCGGCCGGTCTGCCAACAGGCAGCCCAGGCGGCGCATCTGCGGCTTCCACGGGCCGGCCAGCGTCATCACCACGTCGTGGACCAGCACGTAGAGCGGGCGCTGATAGCAAAAGTGATCGAGCCAGGTCGAGACAAAGAGCGCGGCATCCACCGGCAGCATCCCCCCGTCGTGGTTGGCGACGACCAGGGTCTGCCGCTCGGGCAGGTTCTTCAACCCACGCACCTCGCCGCGAAAGTAGTGGCGCAGCACGGGGTCGACGTAGCGTTTGACCTGCCGCGCCAGCTCGGGATCAAACTCCAGCGGATCGACCCGGGGCGTTTGCTCGAACTCGGGAATTCCATCGTCGGTCGTCGGACGGTGACCCCGGCGGGACTCGTGCAAGGCGCGACGGACCAGGTCCCGGGACGGGACGGCCTTTGGCGGAATGAGTTGACGTGCCTGAAAACGTGCCTGAAAGCGTGATAGATAATAAGAAGATGGGCGCATGACTACCTCAATGATTCCCTAGACGGCTTGCGCCTGTCTCCAGTTGATTCGCCGGGCCACCCTCGGCAAGAAGTTCAGGAGGGCGCGGCTGACTTCCTCCGGTTGCTCCAGGTTGGGCATGTGGCCGCAGCCGTGCAGGGGGATCAGGCTGGCATCGGGCATGCGCTGCACCCAGGCGGCCACTCCATCGTAGCGCAAGAGGGCGTCGTCAGTCCCCCAGATCACCAGGGCCGGCATGGTCAGCTCGTGGAGGCGATCGAGGAAGTTCGACATCAAGTCAGGCAGCATCGGGCAGGCATAGTGGGCGAACTCGTAGGCGAAGCGCGGGTCCGGGCGTGACACGACCTGGTGGATGAAGCGCTCGGTGCGCTCGCTCTTGGACGAGAAAATGCGCCCGAGCACCTTGTCGACCCCGCGGATCATGAGGGGCGCTACGAACTGCGGACGGAAGAAGATCCGCCCGAGCTGGCGCAGGCCCGGTGGATGGCGCTGAAAGCCGGAGCTGTTCATCAGCACCAGACCCACCACCCGATCGGGGAAGCGGAGGGCGACATCGGCGGCGACCTTTCCGCCGAAAGAGTGGCCCAGGACCACCGCCCGCTGGATGTGGAGATGATCCATCAGGCCCACCACCGCGTCGGACATCTCCTTCTGGGTGTAGCGCCGTCGCGGCCTGGCCGAGTGGCCGCAGCCCGGGAGATCGAGCCCGATGACGCGGGTGTGCTGGGCCAGCTCCGGCGCCACGTACTCCCAGTGGGTCATGTTGGTGCCCAGGGCGTGGATCAGCAGGATGGGGGGCAGGTGGGTCTCGGTGCCGACGTCGAAGTAGCAGATCGGGCCGATGGGGGAAGCGCCGCGAGCGAGGATCTCGGGATAAGGAAAGGTCTCCGAGCGACCTGGCTCCAGCGCCGGGGACTCTGTTTGTACCATAAGTTAAAATATAAGCACATTCGCCTGTCTGCACACCCCTGGTTTGATCGGTTATCGCGAGATGAGAAGTGTGGGCCGCCGCGGAGGGCCTGTTTTGCGGCTGCTACCCCCACCCAGGGCGGTCGGCGGGGCGAGGCGATGGCCCTTTCGCGCGCGCCGCCGGCCTGGGCGGCTCTGTCGCCCTGCCTGCTGTCACTCTTACCTGAAGATGGTTGTCTGTCCTGTCCGCCGCGGTCTGGGCCGCCTGCTCGATTGCCATCCTGGCCTGCTCCGCTGTTACGAAGCCGGCATGGGTGACAAGCCACACAGCGTTTCCGCCAGCTCTTCTTCAGCTGTCGCCGTCCACGTAAGCGTGTTCATCCCCTGCCCCGTTATCGACCCTTGCCGACGGACCCTGCGGCGGCCGTCATGCGGGCGCGCAGCCGCTCCTGCACCTC
>JBBRLA010000867.1:0-2842 GCA_038231615.1 Polyangia bacterium
GAGGTGCAGGAAAAAGATTTCCATCACCAGCGGCACGATTTTGGCGAAGAGCAGCCCGGCGATCGCCAAAAGCGACGTCAGCACCCCGATCATCACCCGCGTCGGTCCCGGCGGCCTCCGGGAAAAGGCCAGGATGAAGGTCAAAAGGTAGAGCGAGAGGGGCACCACCCACAAAAGCGGCACCGATGCCACGTCGGTGGTCAAGTAGGTGGTGACGCCCAGCACCAGGCTGGAGGGGGCAAACGAAAGCAGCACCCAGCGCAGGCGCCGCAGTACGCCGATCGCCTCGCCGTCGTCCCCAGCTGGATCGGCGGTGGCAGGAGATGCCGGGTCGGGGCGTCCTTTGACGGTGACCCACGCTGCCCCGGCGGTCAGCAGCACCAGCAGCAGGTAGCCCACGGCCCAGAGCTGGCTTTGATGGGCCAGGCGCAGGTGGGATTCTACCAAAAGCGGATAGGAGAGCAGCGCCACCATGCTCCCCAGGTTGCTGGCGGCGTACAGGAAGTACGGGTCGCCTGCGGCAGCATGCCCGGTGGCCGAGAACCACCGCTGAAGCAGTGGCGCGCTGGTCGAGAGCACGAAGAAGGGCAAGCCCACCGTCGACACCAGCAGAAGGAGCACCCACGGCACCGGATAGCCGTCCCCGGGGGCCCACCCCGCGGCCACGGTGATCGGCAGCACCAGAAGCGGCACCCCCATCACCAGCAAGTGCAGCACCGCGTGCCGTCGCACCCCCAGCCAGCGGGGGAGCGCGTGGGCGTAAGCGTAGCCCAAGAGCAGCATGGCCTGGAAGAACACCATGCAGGTGTTCCACACCGCCGCCGTGCCGCCGAACTTGGGCAGGATCATCTTGGCGATCATCGGCTCGACCAGGAACAGCAGGGCGGCGCTCAGGAAGATGGCGGCGGTGAAGAGCAGTGGCACGGGGGGCCTCCTGGGTTGCCTGGTGAAAGGCGCTGGCGATGGGGACAGATCCTCCCCGGCCGTGGTGCGTATCCGCTTTAGACAGCACGATGTATCGCTAAGCGCCGCGGGCGCCGCGGTTAATGATACGATGATCCGCGAAAAGGTCCGAGGCGAAAGCCAAGGTGAGGACTGAGGAATTCGGTGTCCGACGACTCCGATGAGAACCTGATGCTCCGTTTCCGCGACGGGGACACCCCCGCCTTCGAGGCGCTGGTCCGTCGACACCGGCGGCCGGTGTATCAGTTCATCCTCCGGTCGATTGTGCGCACCGGGGGGGTCGGGAGCGCGGCGCAAGCCGAGGATCTCCTGCAAGAGACCTTCCTGCGGGTGGTCCGTCACGCCGACAACTACCGGCGCGAGGCGCGCTTCACCACCTGGCTCTACACCCTGGCCCGCAACCTGTGCATCGACGCCTCCCGGCGGGCACGGCACCGTCGCGTCCTCAGTCTGGATGCGCCGACGGGACCCGACGGGGAGGGCGAGACCCTGATGGAGCGCACCCCCGATGATTCCCCGGCGGTGGATCGGCGGGTCATCGGCATCGAATTGCAAGGGCGGCTCCAGCGGGCCATCGCCGCCCTGCCCGATGACCAGCGAGAGGTGTTCCTGATGCGCGAGACGGCGGACCTACAGTTCAAGGAGATCGCCGCCATCATCGGCACCCCGGAAAATACCGTGAAAAGTCGCATGCGCTACGCGTTAGAGAAGCTGCGCGAGGCGCTCGATGATTATCATGAAGATCAGGCGCAGGCAGTTTCATGACTCAGCAGTGCACATACGACGATCGGCTCCTCGATTATCTGTACGAGGAGATGAGCGATGAGGACCGGCGGGAGTTCGGGGCCCACGTGGCCGGCTGCGCGCATTGCCGCACCGAACTGGACCGCTTTCGCGGGGTGCGCACCGCCTTCCACGACCTGCCCTCGAAAGGGCCCGACCAGCAGACCCTGGATCGACTGACCCGGAGCGTCCTTTCCCAGGCCGGCGCCCGCAGGGACACCGCCGAGCCAGTGCCCATCTCGCCGGGGCCCCCGGGGGGCGAGCCTGCCGAGATGGGCAAGATCCTGCCGTGGAGACGGCGTTGGCCCCAGCGGGCCCTGTTCCACCCGATGACCGGGGTAATGGCGGCGGCGGCGATGGCCCTGATGCTGGTCGTGGGGCAGGGCCTGAAGTCCCCCAGCAAGGACTTGGTCGGCGCGGTGCATGATTCATGGGAGCCGACGAAGGCCAAGACCCCGGACGAAAGCTCGCTGGCCAAGGAACTGCCAAAAGCCCGGTTGGCGGCGCAGGCCCCTGTCGAAGCGCCAGCCCCTGTCGAAGCGCAGGCCCCTGTCGAAGCGCAGGCCCCCGCCCTGAGTCCGCCACTTGGATTGGGCAGCAAGGCGGCAAAAGTGTTTGGGACGACGCGGCGGGCCCCGCCCAAGGATGAGAAGAAGTCGGCGCTGCCGGTGGGCTATCTGGACGAAAAGGTGCCGTCCGCCAGCAACATGCCGGTCGAGCGGCCCAAGCTCAAGGGAGCGGACCTTGATCTCTCCACCCCCCGGAACCATGCCAGGGCGGCGGAAGACCCCGGGCGCTCGCGGTGGGCCCAGCCGCCGCCGCCGATGAAGTCGGCCCCTCCGCCCGAGATGAAGCCGGCGCCCGCTCTGTCCACGACACCCCGACGAGGCGGACCGGCAAAGGAGCCCCCGCGCTCAGAGACGGAAGGCGAGGCGGACGTACTGAAGGAGGAGGTGAAGGCCAAGCGAGAGCTGGACCTCAGCAACGCCATGAATGGTCGACAGGGGGGTGCCTACCGGAGCGCGCCGACGCCGCAGGCCAACCCGGCGGCCGAACTGCCGGCCCAGGCCCCGAGCGCCGCCGCTGCCACGGGCGC
>JBBRLA010000868.1:0-2838 GCA_038231615.1 Polyangia bacterium
CGGCGCGGGAGCAGGTGCGCACCGCGGCGAGCGCTCTGGCGATCACCCGCGCCTCGCGCTTCGTCAATGTCGTGCAGGCGGGCGGCCACGTCGAACGCGAGCTGGAAGGATACAGCGCCGTCGGCCCCAACATTCAGCTTCAGATCCCCCTCTTCGACCAGGGGCAGGCGGCAGTGGCCCGCCTTGCCGCCCAGTCGCGGCAGAGCCAGCGCGTGCTGGAGAACCTGGCCATCGAGGTCCGCTCCCAGGTCCGCGCCGCGCGCTTCCGGGTGCTGGCCAGCCGGGCCGTGATCGACTATTACCGGGCGGCGCTTTTGCCCCTGCGGGAGCGCATCGTCGCGCTCTCGCAGCAGCAGTACAACGCGATGCTGCTAGGCGTCTACCAGCTCCTCCTGGCCAAGCAGAACGAGAGCACCACGTATCGCGAGTACATCGAGGCGCTGCGCGACTACTGGATCGCCCGCTCGGACCTGGAGCGGGCCGCGGGGGGCCGGCTCCCCGAAAAAGCCACGCAGCAGGCAGGCCCGGCCCGCCAAGGAAACCAGCCATGATCTCCCGTCGCGATTTATTGATATCGGGGACTGCCCTGGCCGGCGCCTCCCTCGTCGGGAGAGCACAGGCCGCCACCGACGAACCCGCCCACGGAGCGGATGGCGCCCGCCTGCCTTACACAAAGGTCGTGACCCCGAACGGCAGCACCCTGCCATGTAAGATGGACAAGGTGGTAAATGTGTTTCACCTGATAGCAGAACCGGTGAAGCGCGAGTTCGCCCCCGGCATGATGGTCAACTGCTGGGGCTACAATGGTCAGTCGCCCGGTCCCACCATCGAGGCGGTAGAGGGAGACCGGGTGCGCATGCTGGTCACCAACAAGCTGCCGGAGCCGACATCGATGCACTGGCATGGCGTCCTTCTGCCAAATGGAATGGACGGCGTGGCCGGGCTCAACCAGCCGCACATCCAGCCGGGCGAGACCTACGCGTATGAGTTCACGCTGCGCCAGCATGGCACCCAGCTCTATCACCCGCACTCGGACGAGATGACCCAGATGGCGCTCGGGATGGAGGGGTTTTTCATCATCCACCCCCGGACGGCAGGGGAAGGCCGCGTGGACCGCGACTTCGCCATCTTCCTGCACGAATGGGCGGTGCCCCCGGGCACCTTCACGCCGAACCCGAACGTGATGACCGACTTCAACCTGTTCACGTTCAACAGCCGGATCTTCCCAGGGACAGATCCTCTCATCGTGCGCAAAGGGCAGCGGGTGCGCATCCGCATCGCCAACCTGAGCATGGACAGCCATCCGATTCATATCCACGGCCACCGGTTCCACGTCACCGGGACGGATGGGGGCCCTGTCCTTCCATCGGCGCAGTGGCCCGAGACCACGGTGAACGTCCCGCCCGGCTCGACACGTGACATGGAGTTTGTCGCGGACAACCCCGGGGACTGGGCCCTGCATTGCCACAAGAACCACCATACGATGAACCAGATGTCCCATGAGGTCCCGAACATGGTCGGGGTGAAACAGGGCGAGACGGAGAAGAAGGTGCGCAAACTCCTGCCGGGCTACATGGGCATGGGCGAGACAGGAATGGGGGAGATGGCGGAGATGAACATGGGTGGGCCCAAAAATTGGGTGCCGATGATGACCGGCGAGGGTCAGTTCGGGCCGCTGGAGATGGGCGGCATGTTCACCGTGGTGAAGATTCGAGAAGGCATCACCAGCTACGACGACCCCGGTCCTTACAAGTTCCCGAAGGGGTCGATGGCCTGGAAGGTTCAATAGCAGGGCCCGGGTCAATCCCGGGCCGATCAGGTGTATCCTCGCCTTGGACTGGCGCAAGGAGCGAGCACATGGACCAGCCCCGGAGATTCGTTCTGCGATCGTCATGGATGGGTCTGTCGCTGCTGCCAGCAGCGCTCAGCGGCCTTCTCGGCTGCCCGTCGACCTCCACTGCGCTTGATCGGCTGGCTGCCGATCTGCCGATGCCCGACCTGGTGACGCCAGGCCCCATCCTGAGCGCGGTGTCGCCGGGGTTCGGGCCCACCAGCGGGGGCATCAGGGTGACGATCACGGGCGCCCACTTCATCCCGGGCTCGACGGTGTCCTTCGCCGGGGCGTCGGCGCAGGTGACGATGGCCACCCCGGACCAGATCCGGGTGGTCCTGCCCGCCAGATCGGGCGTACAGGGGAAGGTCCCGATGACGGTCACTTCCCCGGCAGGGCACTCCATCTCGCGATCCGATCTCTTCTCCTACTTCACCACCATGCTCGCTTTCGCTGATGCGGTGGACTTCCCCGCCGGGACCGGCCCCACGGCGCTGGCCATCGGGGATTTCAACGGGGACGGCTGGCCCGACCTGGCGGTAGCCAACGCGGGCAGCGGGGACGTGAGCGTGCTTTTGGGCAAGGGCGACGGCACCTTTCAGGCAGCGCGGAGTTTCGTCGCCGGAGCCAGCCCCTCCTCCGTGACCACCGCGGACCTGGACGGGGACGGCAAGCCCGATCTCGCGGTAGCCAACGCAGGCGGGGACGTAAGCGTGCTTTTGGGCAAGGGCGACGGGTCCTTTCAGGCAGCGCGGAGTTTCGCTGCCGGTGCGAGTCCCTCCTCGGTGGCAGCAGGAGACCTGAACCATGATGGCAGGCCCGATGTCGTGGTGGCCAACTCGGGCAGCGGGGACGTGAGTGTGCTCTTGGGCAAGGGCGACGGTACCTTCCAGGCGAGCATGAGCTTCAAGACCGGGACCACGCCGGTGTCTTTGGCCATGGCGGACCTGAACGGCGATGGCAAGCCCGACCTCATCGTGGCCAACGCGGGCAGCGGGGATGTGAGC
>JBBRLA010000869.1:0-2816 GCA_038231615.1 Polyangia bacterium
ATCAACGATGATGGCGTCATATCGCGCCTCTGGGACGTACTCAGCTACCTTCCCCAGCGCAAATGCGAGTTGGACCTTAGGTTCTTGTCCTGGCAACGCCTGGCGCGCATGCGCCATGAAATCGGGTCCATGGGCCGCCTTTACCCGCTCGATGTATTTACCGCATAACGATTCAAAGGTAGAGACAACCAGATTCTTCGTTTGGTTCAGCACGCATTTCAAATGATCGGCCAGTGGCGTGTTGAAGCAAACCAGAAGGGTCGACCCCGGGGGAAAAGGCCCCAACTGGGAAGAAATCCCCCACTTGCACGCATCGCGCCCGCCTCCTATGTTTCGGCCCGGTCCCTGACTTTTCCGTAGAGGAGTTTGCCATGCCGGAGCTTCCGTTCCCCTTGAGGCGCATACGCAGTCATCTCCGCCTCACCCCGCTGCTCCTTCCCATCGTATTCTTTTTATCCACCTGCTCGGATAACACACTTGACGTCAACGGCCCGGCCGACGACAACGAGTCCACGGTACAGACCGCCACGGGCAGGTGCGGGGTCGAGCGCTGGTCGGTGAAGACGGGGACCGACGCGGACGCCGGCAAGGTCAACCTGATACCGCAGGGCAACACCATCGCCGGGCTGGGTGGGCTGCCGAAGCCCGCAGCGCTTCCACCGAACAACCGCATCCCTCCCGCGGAATTCCAGGTCACGACGCTGACCAACGTGACCCTGACCGAGTACAAGCTGGAGAACGACAGCGACTATCACCTCGTCGCGACCGACGCAGGGCACACAATGATCCTCGAAATCCCGCAGCCCAGCTGCGTGGGTTCGAGCAGCCCGTTCGCCAGCGAGATTACGGCGGCCCGGGCGGCGTTCGACGCCAAGTTCACGGCGACCGGCAGTTTCCAGATGGCGAACATCCCGGTGACCGTCACCGGCGTCCCCATGTTCGATTTAGGGCATGGTCAGACAGGGGCCGCGCCCAATTTCATCGAATTCCACCCGCTCCTCAGCATTTGCTTTGGCACGGACTGTGCGACCGGACCGCCGCCGCCACCCCCGCCGGCCCCCGCTCCGGCCCCACCACCGCCCGCTCCGGCCCCACCGCCGCCCGGCGGCATGTGCGCGCACCCGATCTGCACCACAGGCAGGAACTTACAGAAGAGCTGCGACCCTTGCGTCACCCAGATCTGCAATCATGACGCCCGCTGCTGCCTGTGGAATTGGAGCGCGGCCTGCGTCGGCTACGTCAGCAGCGTCTGCGGGCAGACCTGCGGAGGGCCGCCGCCAGCCCCGCCACCCGCGCCGGCACCGCCACCCGCGCCGGCTCCGGCCCCCGCTCCTGCGCCGGCCCCCGCTCCTGCGCCGGCCCCCGCTCCCGCGCCGGCCCCGCCGCCCCCTCCACCGGGGCAAATCAAGACCGTGTTCCTCATCATGATGGAGAACACCAACTGGTCCCAGATCAAGGGATCGAGCGCGGCCCCATACATCAACAACACCCTTTTGCCGATGGCGGCCCACGCCGAAGCCTACCAGAACCCGCCGGGCATCCATCCGAGCGAGCCGAACTACCTGTGGCTGGAGGCCGGCACCAACTTCGGCATTACCAACGACAGTCCTCCGAGCAGCAATCACCAGAGCACAACCCAGCACCTGGTGACGCTGATGAAGAGCGCCGGGGTCACCTGGCGGGCCTACCAAGAAGACATCCCCGGCACCAACTGCCCGCTCACCAACGTCAACAAGTATGCTCCCAAGCACCTGCCGATGGTGTTCTTCGACGATGTGACCAACACCAACAGTTCGACCTCGGCGGAGTGCATCGCCCATGTAAGGCCCTACAGCCAGCTTGCGACGGACCTTGGCGCCCATACCACGGCGCAGTACAACTTCATCACCCCCAACCTGTGCAACGACATGCACAACCTCATCGGCTGCGCCAGCTCGAACCACATCACCAACGGGGACAACTGGCTGGCGACCGAAGTTCCCAAGATTCTGGCATCGGCCGCCTACGCCGACCACGGCGCCCTCTTCATCACCTGGGACGAAAGCGAGGGGGGCGACGTCCCCGTCGGCATGATCGTCCTGTCGCCTAAGGGCAAGGGCGGTGGGTACAGCAATACGATTCCCTATACCCACAGTTCCACGCTGCGGACGATGCAGACGATCTTCGGCGTGACGCCGTTGCTGGGAGATGCCGCCTCCGCTACCGACCTGGCCGACCTCTTCACCTCCTTCCCGTAAAAACGAGAGTATCGCTCGGGCCCGCCCTCGAATTCAGGGGACGGGCCCGAGTGCGGGTCTTCATCATCCACGAACATTTAACGTGTTCTCACCCAACACCAGGGATAAGCTGTCTTCCATGATGACACGCGAGATCCTCCTTTTTTCTGCCCTGATCGCCCTGCCCGTGATTTCCCCGGCCCATGCGGATGGGTCCGTCGAGACCCAACTCCAGGCCTCAGCGGTCCCGGCGCCCGTTCTCTCGGCAGTCAAGAGCAAATACCCGCAGGCCAAAATGCAGCGGTTCACCAAGGAGATCGAGGAGGGCAAGATCCTTTACGAAGTGCTCATCCAGGCCGGCCCGCGAAAGATCGAAGTCAGCGTTTCGCCTGAGGGCAAGATCCACTCCGAAGAGGAGACCATCGCCGTCGCGGCCCTACCCCAGCCCGTCCAGACCGGTTTTTCCGCCTCCAGGTTTGGCAAGGCCACGGTGCGAGGGGCCGAACGGATCATCACCGATGAGCGCGAGGACGAACCGACCTTTGAAATCAAGGTCACGCAAGGGAGGAAGAAGTACGAAGTCGTCTTCGACAGGACGGG
>JBBRLA010000870.1:0-2803 GCA_038231615.1 Polyangia bacterium
ACCAGCAACCCCGCGATCGCCGCCGCCGCCCACCGGGTGTTGCGCCGTGGCGCTCCACTGCCCTCGACCTGCCCGATGGCCCGGCCCAGCGTCGAATGCACCGGCGCCCCCAACCCCGCTGGTGGCACGGACGAGATCCCCGGTGCCGGCGACCCACTCAGCCCCGCGACCGGTGACCCGCCCAGCCCCGCGGCCCACCGAGCCCCATTCGCCTCCAACTCCGCCGCCACCTGCCCCATGCTCGGCCGCTCCGCCGCCGTCTTGGCCAGCATCCGCTGCACCAACCCATCCAGGTCCGCGGGACCCGCCAGCGGCGCGGGCACCTTGTACAGGTGCGCTGCGATCAACTCCCCCATGTCCCCCCGGAACGGTGTTGCCCCGGTGATCATCTCGTACAGGATGATGCCCAGCGCGTACACGTCGGCCCGGTCGTTCAGGTCCGTCAGGCCGCGACACTGCTCGGGCGCCATATAGGCCGGCGTCCCCATCATCATCCCGGTGTGCGTGGCCTGCTCCCCCGGTGCCTTCAGATCCGTGGCCAGCTTGGCGATGCCGAAGTCCAGCACCTTGGTCCGCTCTTTGCCGGGGGCCTCGGGGTCGGCCACGACCATGATGTTCTCCGGCTTCAGGTCCCGGTGCACGATCCGCTGCTCATGGGCCGCCGCCACCGCCGAGGCGATCTGCCGCCCCAGGCGCAGCGCGTCACCGCCCAGCAGACCGCGCCGGCCCAGGCGCCCACGCAGCGATTCGCCGTCCAGGTACTGCATCACGATATAGGCTGAGCCGTCGGGCGTCTGGCCGAACTCGTAGATGTCCACGATGCCCGGGTGCTGCACCAGGTTGGCGGCCCGCGCCTCATTGAGGAAGCGGGTTACGATCTGCGGATTGCGCGCCAGCTCGGCGTGCAGGACCTTGATAGCCGCGCGGCGCCCGATCTGGTCGTGGCGCCCCTCGTATACAGCCCCCATGCCGCCGACTCCGAGCTGGCGCACGATGCGGTAGTTGCCGATCTGGTCATTCATGCGCATTCCGCTCCACTGCCGCAGCCGACGAATCAGGTGCCGGACGAACAAACTGGGAATGCACTCTCATTCGGGCTCCTTGGGAGACACGGGACCTGTCCCTTTGTGCGCACAAATGTCTTCAGAGTCCAGCACCCTCCCGATCGGGTCGTGGGGTCCCTCGTACACAGCGCCCATGCCGCCGACTCCGAGTTGGCGCCCGATGCGGTAGTTGCCGATCTGCGGGTCAATCATGGACTTTCCGCTCCGCCCCCATCGAAGGGTGGGACAGGTGGTGCGTACTATAGATCAGGAGAGGATGGATGGGCGGCTGAATCGCTCGGCCCACCAGCCTTCGCAGTGGGCGTACAAGTGCCTACACGGGAGGTATGTCGAGGGTCCCCTGTCCAACGGAAGGAGGCGTGCATGTGTTCAGCCCGGCAGGTTTGCTGATCTGCGTGGGTCTGGCCGTGGTGCTGCTGGTCGGTGGGCTGATCAAGGAAGGCGCCAACAAGGCCTCCACCGATGCCAAGAGCGCCCTGGAGAAGAACCCCCTCAGCGGCGGTTAGTCTGCTCCGGTCCTTGGCGAGTTTCTAAAAAAGGCCCGGCCCTTTCAGAAGGGATCGGGCCTTTTTCGTTGCTGCCCGATCAATCTCACGGAGGGCCGCGTGAAACGAGACTATCTGGGCAGCGGCGTTGGGCTGTCCCAGGGGTTCAAGAGTGTGACCGGCCAATCGGCGAAGTCCTTGACGTTTCTGGTCACCAGTACCAGGCCCAAGGTCAGCGCCGTTGCCATGAGTAGATTGTCACTGAGTCTGGGCTGCTGGCCGGCGCGCAGGGCCTGCCCGTTCAGGCGTCCCCAGCGGTCGGCGATCTCCGCATCGACGATGAGTATCCGATCGGCGAAGCTGGACCGCAGGGTGGCCAGCCAGCTCTCCACGGTCTGGGCCTTGCCCGGGTTGGTCATGCTCAGCTTTTCGATGCCCTGCGCAATCTCGCCAATCGAGACCACGGACAGGTAGAGATCAGCCGGGTTCATCGCGGCCATCCAGCCGACGACCTGTTCATCGGGCCTCGGCCGCTTCAGCTCTGAAACCACATTGGTGTCGAGGAGATACTTCACAGGTCCAACTCGCGAACCCCGGTATTGGCTCGTTCGATCTCCAGCCCCTCCCACGAGGGCCCTGAGGTGAGGAAATCCTTGAAGGATGACCTGGGCTGGGTTAGTTGCCGGTACTGCTCGATGGACAGGACCACCGCAGTGGGCTCGCCGCGCTTGGTGATCACCTGGGGGCCGTTTTCGACCGCCCTTTGGACCATTTCGCTGAACTTGGCCTTGGCGTCGAACATGCTCCAGCTTAGTTCTTCTTCGAGAGCAGATTTCATATAACTAGTTTAACCAGGCAGATGCCAATGGCAACAAAAAACGAAGCTGTTGGGGCGCATTTGCCCCAGCGTGGGTACTGGCTCCATCCATCCTCCGCCACCAGGGCATCGCACGACCCATGTGCATGATGTATACCCCGCGCCAAGGACCGAGAAGACCCTGCGCACCGGAAGGTCCGGTCATTTGCCTGGCTGCCGGTTGGCGCAGTGACGGGAGAAATCCCGTCAGCGGAGGCGGCGCTCGGATGCGAGGGTGCGCAGGATGGCGAAAAACTTGCCGTGCAGGAGGTCGCGGTGATGGGTCCTCCGGTCGGACTCGGCGCGGCGCTTCTGCCGGGACTTCGGCGGCTTCTGCGGGTCGGGCGCAAAAGGGGCCGCAGGGAAGAAGACAGGCGGGGCGTAGCCGACGGGCGGGG
>JBBRLA010000871.1:0-2800 GCA_038231615.1 Polyangia bacterium
CGGTTTTCGTCTGCTTGGACGCAGAGGCCACAAAAGGCTCTCGTCGAGCCCCTCTTGCGCTGCATCTCCAGATTGGAGAGGTAGGGCATCTTGATCAGCGACGGAAAAACGCCTTAAGTGAGCGGCATTGCATCTAGCTCGGCCCACCCCGCACGGCGATGTCCAGGGACAGGGATACCTGGGGGTATCCGCGACCGATACAGGCCAGTGATTCATTCAGCCGGCCCACGGTCCCTATTCTATTCCAAGACTAGATCTTCCGTTGCTGCTGGGCGACTGATGGTTTGTCGATGCCGGGTTGATAATTCGCGATACCGGAAGCAACGTACAATCCCCCGTGAAACCCCATGAAGACCAATCCAGTGCTTGGCATCCACCTGATCTGTCACGGCAACCTGAACGTTGTCGACCTTCCCAACGGCAATTTCGACACCCGACGCTGGGTGCTCAATCGCCGGCACCTGAAACTCGAGCAGGTCTATGTCGCCCTCCACTAGCTAGCTAGCACCGCAAGTATCCATCCTATCGCCAGGGCGTGCTGGTGAGCTGGGAGGCCGACGACAAAGAGCCCGATTGCGTGGCGCTGACCGTGCGCGCCACCGATGAGCCGCTTGCCTGGGTCGGCGATGGAGCGGGGGAGAAGGGGCTGGCCCGCTTCGATGAGTCCAAGGCCCGCCGCAACATGAACCTTGTCATTGGCCCGATCACCTACTTTTCTCGGATCTGCTGGAATTCCAAGGGCTGGATCTGTGCTACTGGGGACTCACGCGGCCTTGAGACTCCACCCCGCTTCGTGACCAGCCATGGCTTCGGCCACGAGGAGTGGCTTTTTAACAACCTCTGGGAAATCGAAGGCTGGCGCTACGGGTTCCTGCAGCCGGTGAACGCCTCGTGGTCCAATCACCAAGGCGAGATCATCCATGTGGGACTCTACACCATCGACCCCAGCAGGCGCCGCCTTTGGGCGGGCCCGATCCGACGCGCAGAGGTTCTGACCGAGGCTGAAGCCCCACCGAGGAGTGGCTGCGCGGCCTCCCCACCGAGGAACGACTGGCCGGTCTGAGCGCGGAAGAGATAGAAAGCTATCTGGCCCAGCTCAAGAAGGCCCGCCACTGATCTGACCTGCGTAGGAGTCACTCCGGGATGGGCTTGCCAGTCTGCGCCGGATCGAGCAAGCTGCCGAGGTTGTTGACGATGGCGTCGCGTGCGCCCAATTGACCGGTCTGATTCAGGAAGTTGAACTCGATGAAGCGCACGATGGAGGAATGCTCCAGGGTGACGTGGGAGACCTGGTTCTTGCGGGCGAAGCGCCCCAGGGCCAGAAGCGGCACGCGGGTCCCGTAAGGCTGATGATCGGCCGGGCTGTCCGGCGGCGGCGCGACGTGATCGTAGAAACCGCCATGCAAGAGGTCCTCTGGCGCCGGCTCTTCACTCGCTCGCGGTTGGTCTCCAAAATGGATCCACGCGGATCCGTTTTGGCCCCACCGGCATGGACGGCCTTGACTCCCCATGCTGGGGAAGAGGCGGCTCTTGCCGGGGAAGAAGCGGCTCTTGCTGGGGAAGAAGCGGCTCTTGCCGGGGAAGAGGCGGCTCTTGCCGGGGAAGAAGCGGCTCTTGCTGGGGAAGAGGCGGCTCTTGCCGGGGAAGAGGCGGCATCTTTCAGCAGAAAAGGCGGGTTGTCCCAGGACAATGGCGCTTCAGGTTTTGCTGTGCCCGCCATTCCGTGGGCAGACGACCCAAGATGGATTGCAATGGCCACCATGAGCCGTTGGTGACGGGCGCAGGGCGGGCTTTTGGCGGTAGGTTCCTCTGGGGTCAAAAATGGATCCACGTGGATCCATTTTAGGCCGGCGCGAAGGATCTCCGCGCCGTTCGCACCGACGGCCCATAGCTTGGATCTCCCCACCCCTTCGCCTTGCAGCGCACTTGACGATGGCACAGAATCCCCGAATCATGACCAAGATCATTTCCCTCGCCGACGTGACTCAGGCTCAACTGGAGGAGATGGCGGCCATCAGCTAGACCATCGCCGAAAAGCGGTAGCGGAGTTTAGCGCGGGCACCCGCGGGACCTGACGCTGGGAGATCTGACCTACTTGCTCGGTGAGCAACTCACGTTCAAGGGCGATGATCTGCGAGACATTGGCGACGGAATCCTTGGCGAGGCCGGTGGCCCTTCCGGGCAACAATATGTTGCCCGGAGCGTCGGCCCAGCGCAGGTTGCTGGTCAATGGGACGCAGACCACCGTGGCGATGCGACTGCGATTGAGAGCATTGCCCTGGACGACCACCACGGGACGTCTGAACCCGGGCCCTGAGCCGGTCGGTTCAGGCAGGTGTGCCCAGAAGATATCCCCCTGACTGATCACCATTCGCTGCGCTCAAGCACGCCCCGGGCCGCACTCTTGACCAGGGGGTCGGGGCGGGAATCAACGGCCTCGCACACGCGATTCATCGCCTCGGTGGCTTCGTCGCTGTCATGTCGGGTAAGGTATTCCAGCAGGGCGTCGCTGTAGAGCTGGCTCCGTGACATCTTCAGGCTCTGTGCCAGACGTTCGGCATCTTTATAAATGGGATCTGGGATGGAGATGGCTGTCTTCATACCGAAAGTATAACTGCCGTCTGATTTCTGACAAACTTGACCATTGTTGTTGATGGTATTTCATCAATAGATCTGACAGAATGCCGTCATGTGGATTGAAAGAACGGTCTCGGCTCACCTCAAGGAGCTGACTGAGCGGCGCCCGGCGGTTCTTGTGACGGGCTGCCGACAGACTGGGAAGACCGCCCTGGTGCGGCAC
>JBBRLA010000872.1:0-2791 GCA_038231615.1 Polyangia bacterium
CGGCTATCGCAACCTATGTCGGATCGCGACCGACCAGAAGATGGGCACCCGGGACAAGGGGCCACCGCAGCCGGCGCTCGGGTGGAATGACCTGGAGGGCCGCGCCGCGGGTCTTTTCGCGCTCACAGGCGGGGGCGAGGGCGCGCTCGGGGCGGCCCTCGATCGGGGCGACTTCGACGGCGCCGCTGCGGTCCTCGACCAGCTCGTGGGGATCTTCGGGCCGGAGCACTTGGCCGTGGAGCTTCAGGTCCACCTCGATGAGAAGGAGGATCGGAGAAACGCCGCCCTGTGGGGCCTGGCTCGGCGCTTCGGCGTGACGCCGCGCCAGAGCGCTTCCAGCCCCTGACCGATCGGGCTCGGGCGCAACTCGCTCGGGAACTCGACCTCATCGAGAAGCTCGGGATGGAAGGCTATTTCCTCATCGTCTGGGACATCATCCAGTTCTGCAAGAGCCGCCAGATCCTGGTCCAGGGCCGGGGCTCCGCCGCGAACAGCGCGGTCTGCTTCGTCCTGGGCATCACCGCCTGCGACCCGCTGCGCTACGACCTGCTCTTCGAGAGGTTTCTATCGGAGGAGCGCGGCGAGTGGCCCGACATCGATCTCGATCTGCCCGCGGGCAAAAGACGCGAGGAGGTGATCCAGTACCTGTACCGCAAGTACGGAGAGCGGGCCTGTGCCATCGTGGCCAACGTCATCACCTACCGGACGCGCAGCGCGATCCGCGATGTGGGCAAGGCGCTGGGGTTTGGGCAGGAGCCGCTCACCAAGCTCGCCGGCCTTCTGGATGGAATGGCGGAGGAGGAGCCCACCGCCTTCGGCCACCAGCTCCTTTCTGCGGGCCTTGACCCCACCGCCGATCGGGTGCGGCAGCTTCTGCGCCTCATCGGCGAGATCAAAGACCTGCCCCGGCACCTGGGGCAGCACCCGGGCGGGATGGTCCTTGCCGCGGGGCGCCTTGACGAGGTCGTGCCCATCCAGCCGGCCACCATGGAAGCGCGCACCGTCATCCAGTGGGACAAGGACGACTGCGCCGAGCTCGGCCTGCTCAAGATCGATCTCCTGGGCCTGGGCATGCTCGCCGCACGAACACCCGGCGTGGCGCCTGTTCCTGTGCGCACCTCACGAAGGGGCGGAGGCAAATCCGGCGGAGATGGATGACGCGGGGCTTGCGCTGCTGCTGGGTCAAGTCAGCGAGACGCTCTTGAGCGGGCGGGAAAAAGAATCGCGCGCGGCCTTCCGCACCGCCGCGGCCTTGGCCTGGCGCAGCGCCGGGGCCACGCCATTTTTGCCGGACCGGCTCCCGGAGGGCACGGCGCTCGAGGTAAAGGGCTGGACCAGCGGGCTGGCGCTCTTGCTACAGGCGCGGCGGGACAGCGTCGGGGCTCGCCAGGCGTAACGGCTTCGAAAGGGGTTGGAGCCGGATCGCACGATTACCTTTGACATTTATTATAGTTGGATCCACATCTGCCGCTCCGCTCCCGTCGAGCGAGGAGCGAAGTTGCTCGCCGTTGCCACCCTGCTATGCTGGGTCCATGTCGCCCACGGGTCCGCTCTCCCGCTCCGCCCTGGCGTCGGGCCATGCCCCCATCGGCCCGAGCGAGGCCCAGTGGAAGGCCATGGATCCCGAAGCACGGCGGCGCTTTGTCGACCAGGTGAACACGGCGCTGTCCGACCCGGTGGAGGCCATGGCCGAGGGACGCCCCCATCTTCGAGGGCCGGGTGCGCTTCTTCGATGGCCCGGCGGAACTGCCCCTGTCGCCCGAACTCATCGCCCGCATGGAGCGGATGATGGACGATCTTCAGACCCGGCACGATGTGGCGCAAGCCGAGACGGAGCAGGCGCAGGCAGGCTTTGCCGCCAGTATTCTCACCATCTTGCGCATTCGCGGCATCGCGCTCAGCGAGGAGCAGCACACCCAGATTGCCGAGAGCCGCGACTCGAAGTTGCTCACGCGCTGGGCCACCCGCGCCGAGACGACGGCTTCCGCCACCAACATCTTCCTGCCCTGATCACCCGGTGTGCCGTTCTTCAGCCCGGGGTCGAACCGCAGACCCCGCCACCCAGATGGGCCACGTCGTTGCCCGACTTGCATTCGGAGTTGGGCCGGGCGCCGGTGCCGTCGTCGTCGGCGCGAAACCACAGGTCGGTGGACCCCTGCGGCGGGTTCTTCCAGTCGCAGGTCATGCTCTGGCACTTGCCCACCGGCGTCGCCGCCCCGGTGTGCCCGGTGCAGATGGCCTTTCCGCTCTTTCGCGGGTCGCCGTCGTAGAACGTCCCCGGCACGCCCTGCCCGAAGGGCGCGGCCCCGCGGTTGCAGATGAGCGCGTAAAGATGCCACACGGTGATGCAGTCCCCGGAGTCCGGCGCGATGCCGATCTGCCCGGTGGCGTCCCCCACGGGCGCCCCGCCGCTGTTCATGCCCTGCACGTTCATCCGGTAACTGTTGTAGGTCTTGTAGTTCGGCGTCTCCACGAGCGGGATGCTGCCGTCGTCGTTCACGTTGGTGATGTGGTAGGCGTGCTGGTTCCAGATGCCTCGCGAGGACGTCCAGCGGTCCAGCGGGTCCTTGTAGACCTTCAGGCCGTAGGTCGCCCCCCCGTGCGGCATGCCCAGCTCCGTGGCCGACACCGCGTTGTTGCAGAAGTTGTCGCCGCCGACGTTGTCCGACGACACCACGATCTCCGCATGGCCGTCGCCGTCCACGTCGGCGATGACCGGCATCTCCAGGTCGGTGCCCGAGGTCACCGGCGCGGCGAAGAGCTTGCGCCCGTCGGGCCCGTTGTACACCCG
>JBBRLA010000873.1:0-2772 GCA_038231615.1 Polyangia bacterium
AATCGGCTGCGGTGCAATTCGCCATGGACGCCTTCGGGCACCTCAAGGCGGTGGGCTATACGGCGGACGCTCAGCCCTTGCTTGATCGGGCCGGCATCCAGCCCGACGCGGGGGTGATCCTGCTGTCGGGGGATGGGGCCGACTTCGTCCAGGCGGCTCGACAGCGCTACTTTGCCCGCGAGCCTCAGGTCCGCACCCTCCAGTAGGAAGATTCAAAGCGGGCTCATGCACGATTCCCGTCGATTTTCCTGAATCTTGCCAAAATCCGGACGATATCACCATTACACCCCTGCCCCTCAAGTGGCTCGGTCTGGAGACCGAAGAACAGGGCAGGGCAATTGTTGTTTGGTTCCTTGACCGGGATTTTAGAGATGATCACCACGCAGACTTCGTCGTCCGTTGACTCCAACTTGCCCCTGCCTTTGACCTTGCTGGAGGCGGGGCGCCACGAGCAGCAGCAGCGCTGCATCCGCGAGCGCGCCGACCGCATCGAGGCCCACGATCGCAACCGCTACTGGTTCTCCTCCTACCTGGTCACCGTCAAGAAGGAGCGGCTGTGGCAGCGCGACCCGCGCTATGCGAGTCTGGATTTTCTTGATTACATCCCGGCCTGATGAGTGAAAAGTTCTTGAGCCTCTTGGGTACGCCTAGGTGTTGAAATAGAATACACGCATAGCGAATTCGCGAGAGCTGAATGTGGCAGATTTTAACGATTTCAGTCTATATTGTATGCACTTAGTGCTATTTTTAAGCAATTAATGATTCTTCCTCGTTGCGGGAAGAATGCCTCGGAAGGCGCATATCTACCTGTCGAGTATTTGTAGATGGCGAAGTCCCACTCTTCCAAATTTCCGCGATACTTAAATCGGCAAAGTGGCTGCCCATTGTGTCTGATGTGGCAATATTTCCCTTGCAATTCAAATAACCGAAGCCCGGGCACCTTCAATTTTTTGATTTCTTCCTCTACGTGATGAATCGCCTGTGCGGGAATCTGGTGGCCCCTGGATGTTTTGGGGCCTCGGCACAACAGCGATAACACAGATGACAGGAACATGGGCGTCTTCCTCCTGTCACAAGTTATGACCGCCGATGTCCCCGACTGCAACGGGAGACGCTCATGGAACTTCTCAGACAGATCGATCACATCTTGATGTCCCTACGGGGCGTCTTCCGACGCCAGCGCTCCTTCGACCTGTTCGTGGTGGTCCTGTACGCCCTGATGCTCCGGATGGATATCGCGGGCGTCACCAGTATCGTCCGCTGCTTCGGTCTGGCCCCCTCGGAATACTACAACCTGCTGCACTTTTTTCACTCCACCGCCTTCTGCATCAAGGACTTGTGCGCCGCCTGGATGAAGTTGGTGGTCACCCATCTGTCGCTGGTGCGGCTCAACGGCAGTGCCTTGTTCGTGGTGGACTCCATCAAGGTCGGCAAGACGGGCAAGCGAATGCCAGGGGTCAAACTCCTACACCAAGAATCCGACGACAACAGCAAACCCGAGTTCATCATGGGCCATCACCTGGGCGCCGTGGGCGCCTTGGTCCAAGCGGGCCAGAGCGTCTTTGCGCTCCCGGTGCGCATGCAACTTCAAGAGGGCCTCAAGCGCTCCCCAAGCGATGCGCAGACACTGCTCTCCAAGATGGCGGCCCTGCTGCTCGAGGTGCTGATACCGGCTGTCCCAGCAAAGTGCGGGGCCACAGTAGTTGCTGACGCCTATTATGCCAGCGAAGTCATGCTGGCGGCCCTGGTCCAACGGGGACTGGGTTACATCGGCCGAATTCGCATCAACACCGTCGCCTATTACCCGCCCAAAGAGCGCCGCCCAGGTCAGCGCGGACGACCCCGGAAATATGGAGAGAAAGTGGTGTTGCGGGACCTGTTCAAAAACAAGTCGGAACAATTCACTTGGACTGAAATCGAATTATACAGCGATGTGAAGCAGTTGCATTACTATGTCTCCGATTTGTTGTGGCATGGATTAGCAGTGCGATTCGTATTGACGCGCTATTCGAATGGAAAAGAGATCATCTTGATATCGACTCATCAATCCTGGAGCGCAGAAGATATTATCCGTGCTTATGAACTACGATTCAAGATAGAGGTAACCTTCAAGACGTTGGTCCATGTTCTGGCTGCCTTCGCGTACCACTTCTGGATGAAAGCATGGCCCAAGACCAGGGAAGGGGACAAGAGCGTCTATCTGCACCGCAAGACGCCCGCCTTTCGCCGGCAGGTGAGCCGAAAGATAGAGGCCTATGAGCGCTTCGTAAACATCGGCTGCATCGCCCTGGGAATTCTTCAGTGGCTGGCCATTCGTTCCCCGCACCTGGTCTGGGAGAGGTTTCCCCTCTGGCTCAGGACGCTGCCGAAGCATGGCTGCCCGACTGAGCATATCGTGAGGCTTACCATACAAAACGAACTTCATCAGAATTTCCTGAAGAGCGCGGCCAGCACGCTCTTGGCGAAAATCCTGGCTACACGGAAGACGGTGCCAGATTCGGCGCATCCCATGCGGCTCACCGCATAGATTATTGACCCGAGAACTCGTCACTCATCAGCCCGGCCTTGATCTTGAAGAAAGAGTGGTCGCGGACCACCATCGAGCGCTACCTGACCATCGGGGAGAAGTATAGCGAGGAGCAGTTCCGGCTGTACCGAGAGAAAGGCACCAGCTTCACCGTGCTGGCCGAGGTGCAGCGGCTGCCCGAGGTGTTGCGGCGCTCGGTGCTGCGCCTGGCGGGGGAGCGGCGGATCACCCAGGATGATCTGTCG
>JBBRLA010000874.1:0-2766 GCA_038231615.1 Polyangia bacterium
CAGGTCGGGCAAGAAACGCCCATCGGCACCGGGCCCGGCGGCGCTGAAGAGGGAGCCGAAAGAGACCTCTTCCCGAAGGCGCTGGGCGATCGTCCCATCGACCCGCGGCCAGGCGATGCGCGAGGTGAACGAGCCGACGCTGATGGCGTGGTGCGCCGTGGCCGGGATCTCGATGTGGGTGTCCACGTCCAGGTGACCCGAAAGCGCCGCCTCCACGTCCAGGCTGGTGTCGCCGACAAAAACATCATAGCGGCCGGCCGTTCCGTGCAGAAGGACCTGCCAGGTCCCCATCGCCGGCCCGTGCTCCTTGTTTCCGGTGATGACCACCGCGGCGCTCTTGCGATCCTGTCCCTGGGCCAGGTCCGTGTTGTCGATGGCCACCCGCCCCTCGTCCGACAGATCGTCTGAGCGGGCCTCTCCTGGGCCCACGGGTCCCTGGGTGGCCCCGCCAGGTGAGATCACCTGGATGGAGACGTCCCCGTCCGCGCTGTAGTAGACATCGAGCGGCACCTGGCGGGTCTCTTGGCCGGGGCCCGGCGGGGCCAGGGAGGAGAGTTTTAGGGGGATGGTCCGGTCGCCGCGCAGTTCGTAGCCCCCGGCGTGGATGTCGTCTCCCCCGGAGTTGCCGGCGGCGACCACCAGGGCCCGTCCGGGCTGGTCGGCAAGCAGCTCGTCCAGGGCCAGTTCCAGCGGGGTGTTGCCGTCGTGGGGCCCCCCCAGGGAGCCGAGGCTCAGGTTGATCACCACGGGCAGCTTCTCGGCCTTGCCCCGGTCCAGGCAGAAGCGCACGCCGGTCGCGACATCCTCGTCGGCGAAGCTGTCCCCGGTGCGTACCGCCTGCACCACGCAGAGCGTGGCAAAAGGGGCCATGCCGACGTAGCGCCCCGCGGCCAGGCCGTGCCCCGTGGCGCGACCGTTGCCCGCGGCGATGCCTGCCACGTGGGTGCCGTGCCCGCTCTTGTCCTGCTCCGTGATGGACAGGGGAGGGGGCGCCCCTTGCGCCTCCGCGGCGAGGACGGCGTCGATGTCGGCGGCCCCGAAGACCGCCATGCCCCCATAGTCGGGTAGCTCGGGGTGGCCCCCGGATCTGGGAGCGGCGGCGTCCAGGAGCCAGAGGACGCGGGTGGTGCCGTCGGGGTTGCGGAAGTCGGGGTGGCGCAGGTCGATCCCGGTATCGACGATGCCCAAAAGGGTGCCCTTGCCGTTGGTCCCCGCTTTCTGCCGCAGCGCGACGGCCCCGGTCAGGGGCACCGAGACGTCCAGCAGGGGGCGCAGGTGCCGCTGAATGTCCACCGCGACAAGCTGCGGCAATTGAAGGAGCTGGGGCATCCGGGACCGTGGCACGACAACCGAAGCGACGCTCTCGGAGAGCGGCCGGGCGGCAAACCCGGCCCGCGAGAGGACCTGATTGGCATGAGGCAGAGCGACCGTCAGCCGCAGCTCGTCGGTTCCGGACCCCGGCGGCGTTCGGGCGAAGAGCCGCACCCGTGGCGCCACCACCGCGGGACCGGCCCCCACGTTCCCGATCGGCGGGAGCCAGGCGAACCACAGGGAGAGCAAAAGGGGACCGGCGGCGACCATACTTGATGATGAGTATGGCACGGTCGCCCGGCTTCAGTTGCTGGATGCGGGAGGTCGACCTGCTCGTAGGGGCAGGTGGGGGGAGCGAGGACGGCCTCGATCCGCCGATATTTGATCATCAGGGAAATCGTAGCCTGCTTCTCCTCCATTTCCCGTCGCTGAGACGGGGCCTCATTGAAGCACGTCGACCATCTGATCCGATTCCAGCCAGGCATCGCCCTTCCCCGTCGCTGAGACGGGGCCTCATTGAAGTATGAGGCAGAATATATTATGCTTCAAAAATTCTGCCATTCCTCGTCGCTGAGATGGGGCCTCATTGAAGCGACAGAATCGTTGTCTCCTCTGAGAACTGAACCCGGACAGGCACCATGGCGAGACCCATTCTTCCAACACCAGCACTTGAAGGCCAAGAAAGGATCAGCACGATGCAGCTTGAAGATTACCTCGACTTTTCTGATCCGGATGCCATCCGAATCAAAGGCCATCGACTGGGCATCGAGCATCTAATCAATCTCTTCAATGAAGGTTACTCCCCGGAAGAGATGACGCAGCATTACGCTGGGTTGAGCCTCGAGAAGATCTACGCAGTCCTTACCTATTACCTTCAACACCGTGCAGAGTTGGATGCATATGCAAAGCGGGTCGAAGACCAAGCTGAGGCAGAGTATCAGGCATGGCGGGCAAACCCCTCACCCACAGTGGAACGGCTGCGGGCGCTGCGAAGGACGCTGAGCGCTGCGTAGCGGCCCTCAGATCACGATCAAAGCGGAATCCATTCAAAGCGGTCTATCCACTCTTCTGCCTGAGTTGCAGCCCAGATCAGGATGATCTCGTCGATCTCCTGGGCCATAGTAGTCCGAGGTCGGACACGAAGAATGCCCCAGTGGCGTCTGCCACCAGCATCGTGCACGGCAACGTGACTGGGCATGCTGATGCGATTGTCTGTGATGAGAACCCTTTGGGACTGCTCCAGGTAACTTCTCCAAAAGTGGTGGCGCGGCGCTGTTCGATTTCTTGACAAGCGGGAAAAGTGAGCGATTGTTGGGCTCTTCCGGGTTTCAGGTGGGCGAATTTGTGACCTCCGCGGTTCGACCATTGAACAACCCTCGTCAGGGCCCAAATGGGTGAGTGGCTTTCCCTCTTTGCGTTCCTCCTCGAGGGCCTTTGAGAGGGGGCAATTGACCG
>JBBRLA010000875.1:0-2760 GCA_038231615.1 Polyangia bacterium
ACCTCCTCGACGATCCCCATCGGCTCGTGACCGAGGATGTCTCCCTCGTCCATGTACATCCCGAGCACCTGGTGCAGGTCGCCCCAAAAAGCCCCGCAGCGTACCTGCATCGGGCCGCGGCGCGCTCGCTCTTTCACCGGTTCCCCGAGGCCATCGCCGATCTGGATCGGGCGGGCAAGCTGGGGGCGCCCGCCGAGGCAGTGGACGCGCAACGGGCGGCGATCCTCCAGGCGCAGGGGCGCTACGACGAGGCGCTCTTGCTGCGCCAGAAGCTCCGACAGCGACGATCCGACATCGAGACCCTGGGCAATGAAGCAGTGCTGCTTTCGACGATCGGCCTTTCCGCTCAGGCCGCGGCGCTTTTCCAACAGGCCCAGGACGGCTACCGCGACGTGTCGCCGTTTCCCGTCGCCTGGATCTATTTTCAGCAGGGCCTGATGTACGAAGGCGCAGGCCGCCCCGCCCGGGCCCGCGATTTCTTCGCCGAAGCCCACGAACGCCTGCCGGACTATGCCCAGGCCACCGCCCACCTGGCCGCGGCGCTTTACGAGACCGGGGAGCCGGATCATGCGATCGAACTCCTGCGACCCCTGGCCGCGGCGTCTGATGACCCGGAATACACCGGCCTTTTGGCGGGGCTCCTGCGCCGTGACAAGAGCGGCAAGAAAGAGGTCCTGGCACAGGCCGACCTCCTGCGCGAAAAGGCCCGCGCCCGCTACGCCGAGCTTTTGGCCAAATACCCGGCGGCCTTCGCCAGCCACGCGGCGCGCTTCTACCTGGCCGAAGGGGACGACGCAAAGCGGGCGCTGACATTGACCCAGCACATCCTGGCCAGCACCCCCAGCATCGAGGCCCGCGACCTGGCCATCGAGTCCGCGCTGGCGGCGAAGCGCCCCCCCCTGGCTTGCGAACTGGCGGACAAGGCGCGGGTGCTGACACAGCGGCCCCCGCACCTGCATCTGGTGATGGCACGGGCCTACGAGGCCTGCGGAAAGCGCCAACTGGCCCAGGCCGAGCTGAAGTCGCTGACGGCGGCAGCACAGCCGGCACAGCCGGCGCCCTGAATCCGGCGTTTGGCGCAACCGGCACAGCCGGCGCAGCCGGCGCCCTGAATCCGGCGTTTGGCGCAGCTTCTTGCTCATCTGCGGCGACCGCCCATAGGGGAAAAACCGCCCTGCTTGGCCGCGCCTCGGGCCCATCCTTTTATCTGGTAGAGGGCCACCGCGCACCGGGCCGCGTCCTTTTGCGAAATTGAGAGCCGATCCAGGCCATCTCGGCCTTGCGACCGCTTGCTGCTGCGTCGGGCGACCTGGCATCCGCCAAGCTGCTTATCAAGATTGTTGTGCCGGCAACCCTGGCGGCGCTGCGCACGTAGCCTGCCGACCCTGTAGATTCACCCCCAACCCCCAACCACCGCAGCGGTTCGCCCCCGAAACCGGACCTCGCGACCCTATGCCGCCGCCCTTTGGGGGCCATTCCGCCAGGACTTGCGGTGATTCCGTCATGACTTGCGGCGATTCCGCCAGGACTTGCGGCGATTCCGTCATGACTTGCGGCGATTCCGCCAGGACTTGCGGCGATTCCGCCAGGCCAGGAAAAAATCGCTCACCCCTTGACGATCCGGTCCCTGGTGCCGATGTACCTTCCATGACCGATCCTGATCTTCAGACTCCATCCTTTGGCCCGGCCTCGAAGAACCCGGGGAGCAACGGCGATCCTTGCGACTTTATCTTCGACCCCCTTGGGCACCTGACCTCCGCTTCCCTGCGAGAGATGCGCGGGCGCCTCATCGACGAGTCGCTGCCGCTGCCTCGGTTCAAGCTGACCGGGGACGACCGCATGCGCCTGTCGAGCCTGCTCTTTCAGCAGGCGCCCTCGTTCGTGGATGCCGTCGCCTCCGCCCTTTCGCGGGAGCCGGTGCTCTTCGCCCATATGGAGATCGACGGCGCGGCGCTGGCCGAAAAACTGAGCCGGTCGATGGAACTGGCGAGCACCAGCCTGTTCTTCCAAGACCTGGCCGACTCCACCCGCGACCTGTCGCTGCGGGAAAAGGCCGGGGCAGTGCGGATCGCCATGGCCGTAGTGCGGCAGGTGCGCGGCGAGAACGCCCTGCTCATCAAGCCTCAAGGGGCGGGGGCCCGGGCACGGCAGCTTTACCCCGCGGAGAGCTGCCTGCAAGAGCGGCATGCGCGCAAGCTGGGAGTGGCCGGTCGGATCATCAAAGCAGCCCGTCGGCGCACTGCCGGCGACAACGGAGCACCGCCAGCAGCCCCGGCCTCGCCGTCGGGTCGCAGTGCCGCCAGTGCCGCCCACGCCAGTGCCACCCATGCCAGTGCCGCCCACTCCAGTGCCGCTCACGTCAGTACCGCCCACGTCAGTACCGCCCACGCTAGTGCCGCTCACGTCAGTACCGCCCACGCCAGTGCCGCCCACGCCAGTGCCGTCGCGGGCCCCATGGCGGCCCCCTCGTCATCGGCGCCAGTCGAAGCCCCTGCCGCCGGCTTGACGCCGGGCAATCGGAGCAAGGCATCCCATCGAGAGTTGGCAAAATCGCAAGGTCCAGGGGCGGCATTCTGGGAACGGGCGCTCGAGATCGATCTGTCCCACTGGCTGCCGATCGCGTGCCGCCCCGCGGAGCCGTCACCTCCCTCAGAGCCACCGACCGCGGGCCCTGACGACCGACCCCAGACTGCCGCTGGAACTGCCGCGGGCGACGGCGGGGAATCTGCCGCTGGCGACAGCGGAGAATCTGCCGCTGGC
>JBBRLA010000876.1:0-2755 GCA_038231615.1 Polyangia bacterium
ATGTTCCAGACCCGCCAGATCGTGGCACTCGCAGATGAGGCGGCGAGTCCCTTCGCTCACCGGAATGTCCCGCGCGGCCAGGACGTGAAGCACCTCTTCAGCGACAGCCTCAACACTCATGCCCATGGTGCCTCCTTCTCTGCGGATCAAAATAGGTTCGCCGTACCCCTGTCTATCAAGCTTTACCACTTCCACGCGATCTCAACAGGAAAAATGTCAGGATTCGCCGCCGCTTCGGCAGAACTCGATGCCCTCCCCGATTCGGCCCTCCGCGAAGGCGTCGATCCCTTCGCCCCTGTTCGGATCCACCACAGGGGGTGTTCAAAACCCCGGCAGTGGACCTTGGGTCGTATACGGCGGAATGCGGGGTTAGGAGTGGCCCCTGCTTTGCAGACTGTTTGGACTGCCATGATGAACACCTTTTCGGAACCGCCCACTTTATCGAAATCACCGCCACCTCCGCTGGCCCGATCCGAGGGCGAGAAGGCCCTGGCCGATCTGGCGGCCAGCAACCTGGAGGTGCTGGGTATCCCCGACATCCTCCGCCGCCACGGCCACCACCTGCGCACCTGCGAATCTCACGGGTTGTACAAGATCCCACCCATCAAGAAGAAGGTCGCGCCCACCGCAGAAGAGTCCTCGGAGTTCGCCCGCGCCCTGCGCCAGCGATTGTGCGTGCGGTTGAACCAGTACTTCACCTGCGAAGACCTGCGCTGCATCGATGTCCGCGAGGAGGAGCTGGATATCCTGACCCGGGCCACCCGCGGCAGCCGCGGCTCGCTGTGCGGGCCGGCCCTGGCGCGGCACCTTCTGCCGCTGTGCCGCAGCGTCTCCCGCGCCGCGCTGCGCCACGGGTTGCGCGAAGGCCGACAGTATTATGTCCAGCACGGCGACCTGCAGGGCGCCATCAACGAGGCCGTCCGCGAGACCATCAAGGGCCCGAAGAAGCGCATCCGGCCCGTGAAGGTGACGATGAGCCCACCGCCGCCCGACGAGCGGGCCCATGACCGGGCCGATGGGCGGGCCCATGACCGGGGCATCGACGACCGGGGCTGCGGCGACCGGGGCTCCGGCGACCGGGGATTCGCCGACCACCGGACCCGCCCGGGGCCGGACGACCCGCCGCCCGATGACCGGCCGCCCGACGACCGGCCCGACGACCTCCCCGGCGCGAGCCTGGACGACGCCATCCCCGGCGCCGCGACGACCTGCCAGCCGCTCTTCGCCGATGACATGCGGATCGACATCCACATGAAGCAGCCGTGCAAGCCCGACGGCCGCCCCTATGCACTGGAGACCCAGGCCGAGTTTTCGGCCTTCAAGCTGCTTGCCTGCTTCGAGGTCCTGCGCGGGGCGCAGCAGGAGTTTCTGATCGAGTGGGGCAAGGGGACGCCCCTTTCGCTGCCCTACTGCCGCGACCTGACCATCGCCGCCGAGCACTGCGAGACCAACCTGACCCACCTGCGCCGGCAGATGTTCGACGGACGCATGCAGCAAGAGGCCCTCGATGGCCAGGCCGCCGCCGAGGACGACGTACGAACCGAGAAGCTGCGCGACCGCATCTCCCTGGGCAGCCACCGGCAGGGCCCGGACGAGGGGCCGCTGGGCGTCTCCAGCGACAACCCCAACCGCATCGTCACCCTGTGCAACAACTCGGCCCAGTTGGTGGTGTCGCTGGGCGGGTTGGGTCAGGGCAAGAGCACCCTTTTGACCAACATCGCGGAGAATAACAGCATTGGCGGGCCGGGGTTGTCTACCGGCCAGCTCCCGGGCTGCACCCTGGATCTGTGGGCGGACTGGCAAACGGGCGATTACAAGCCCGAACGGCTGGCTGGCTTCTCCCCCAACACTTACCCGGAGGACAACGAGCGGCTGTGGCACTACTTCATGGCGCATCCGCAAAGCTACGACCGCGGCATCTACTGGGTCATGCCCGACCAGCTAGAGCGCGCCAAAGACGAGCTGCGCCCGCTGGTCAACGAGGGCCGCTTGCTGGTGCTGCCCATCGGGTTGCACCCGGCGGGCATGACCAAGATCGGCATCCAGGCGATGATGCGCTTCGATGAGATCAAAGAGCCGCAATACATGTTCAACATCTGGGACATCTTCCGGCACTACGGCAAGTCGACCACGCCGGGGCTGCTCTATGAGCAGATCGACGAGAGTCGGCTGAAGCGCGACCAGAAGGAGCTGGCCAAGGCGCGGGTGTACAAGCTGGAGCAGCTATGGAACGAGGATCGGCAGATGAGCGGAGGGCTCTTGCCGCGGACCATCAACTTCGTGGACTTCCGCGGCGAGTATGTGGACAGCGGCGACGTGATGCCGATGACGCTGGCGGTGATGACCGAGTTCGCCAAGGCGGCGGGGACGCGGTTTATGTTGTGGATTTTGCTCGACGAGTTGAACAAGTATGAGCGGATGCCGATGCTGGGGCGGTACTTGAAGCGGCTGGTGAGCGAGATCCGGCACCGGCTGATCTCGCTGATGTTCAACGCGCAGAACCTGGACGACCTGGTCAAGGAGGTGTTGCCGCTGGCCAAGCTGGTTGCGGTGTTTCGCATGGAGAGCCTGGATGCCTATTCCAAGCTGCAGCGACTGCGCGCCGCCTACCGCGACCTGCCCTTCGAGGTGATCTCGCACCTGCCGGTAGGCAAGGCGATGGTGACGGCGCTGGAGTCGAGCGATCCGGAGTGGTCCATGTCGGCGCAGGGCCTGTGGGTCCGCCCCAACGCCACCACCCCCGGTGGCCGGACTG
>JBBRLA010000877.1:0-2742 GCA_038231615.1 Polyangia bacterium
CAGGCGCACCAAAACGAGCACGTAGGCGGCTACCTCATCATCCCGCATGCCGGGAAAGTCGACCGCCTGTATAACGCCGGCTACTCGATGTACGTGGCAGCGTGGCCGCTGCTGAGCTACTATCCGGGACACCGCCTTCAGTCGGGTCTGCCGGGCACGTGGATGTTTGCACAGTACGATGGCGCTGCTCCCAAAGACATGTACTCGGATGTCGAAGGTGGGCTCGGGTGGTGGACCGATACGGTCTTCCCTACGACCACGCCGAAGTTCATCATGGGTGGTGTGGGCCCGAACTTTAGCGAGATCGCCAATGGCCCGTCACATGGCGCGGGCTCCTGGGACAAGCCACGTGGGCTCTATGGGGTAGCGCAGCTCAACCCCTGGCTCCTGTTTCCCATGGACGGTCTGGACGTCAAGCAAGGCGAGCGTGGCGGGCTATTCGGATATGGCTACCTCAACCTGCCGCTCTGCGAGCCGAATCCGACCACCGAGGGCAAGGAAGTACCCACCGGAGCCAACTGCTGGACACTCTTCCTCAACACCGGCAACTTCAAAGGGCCCGTGGCCTTCTTCCTGCCCCACTTCTGGTCGCACGCCTACGTGCAGGATCCGCGCCTGGCAGGTCAGCTCCTGGACAGCCGGCCGATGGATCCAAACCGGGCCGTGCAGATGGAGACGCAATACACCCCCTGCCGGCTGGCGTCCGACGCCAATGGCAACTGGTACGCGCGCATCGCCCCCATTTCATTCCCGAACAATGGGCAAGAAGCCTCGGTGCTGGTGCAGCAGGACACCGCCTACGACAGGACGGCGCTCTACGACTCGGTGGCAGCCTGGTTCGCCGGCGGGAATCCGAGCAGCGGGGCCATCGCCCCCCGGGGAGCCCACCAGCGCGTCTTCGGCGACAAGGGGTATGCCACCTGGCAGATCTGGTGGAATGAGGGCGACGGACCCGAGAAGAAGGTTCCCATCGACCTGAAGGAGTTCATCACGCCCATGCCCCTCGGCCCACACAGTTTCGGCATCCGGTGGAATGACGCGCTCGTGACGAAGGCGGACGGCCTCGTCACCATCCCGCAGTACTTCCGGCTCGAGAATGCCAACGACGAGAAGACGGCGAAGTGGATGCCAGTAGCGCCCGACCAGGTTCCGGCGGAAACGAGCCTCCAAAAAATTACATGGACCCGGCCGGCGGAGGCGGCGCCTGATCCTTATACCACGCCGGACGACCCGGCGAGCAGCTGGAAGAAGCCGGGGCCGGTCGCCGGTCCTTTCAAGGCACACCTGGGTGACGGCAGCGTGTTGACCTACTACTGGTATCGCTTCGCCGATCAGCCCGCGCTCCAGAACGCCGATCTCACACCAGAAGAGCGCGCGCGCCTGCAGGCCAGGGTGGAGAAGCTGCAGCGCGCCTGGTCCAGGAACCGCAATTACCTTGCCCCGCCGAAGACGGGCAAGCTGGCCGACCTCGACCCGGCGCAGATCGTCAAGCCGCCCAAGGGGCTGGAAGTGGGATACGTTCCTATCGCAACTCGGCAGGAGAAAGAATGGCAGGCGAAAATAAGGAAGTCGTCCCGATAGCCCGCTCGTGCGCAGGCTCTCTTGACAGAAAGCGCGCATCCCGCGATAATAGACACGTTCCGTCGCGGGCGGGGGGGAAGCTCTCCTCGTGATCGTTCACCGAATATCGAATACCACAGCGAATCCCCAGCACCCGTAGGTGCGGCGAGTTTGCGCACACTGTGGCGGTCGTAGAGCGCTGCAAGCTCTGAGATACCCGAGCCGACTCCGTCAAAATGCTGCGATGAACTCGGCGAAGGCCATCGACGGGAAGACGGTCGCCAGGTCCCATACGAAGTGGCGCAGGCTGCCAGGGGCGCCCGCCCAAGGATTACCACATGGCTATGACACGACCAATCCTCACCTGCTATCTCATTCCCTTGCTTCTCCTCTCCCATGGCCTCGCCTGGTCCGACACCGGCCCAAAGGTGAAGGGACGAGGCCCTCTGCAGGTTTTCATCCTGGCCGGACAGTCGAACATGCAGGGACATGCCAACGTATCGACGTTGGATTCCATGGCCGATGATCCAAAGACGGCGCCGATCCTCAAGGAGATGCGCAATGCCGACGGCACACCACGCGTGTGCCAGAAGGTCTGGATCTCGTCGGTCGGCTGCGCTGGCGATGGTTACTCGGATGTCATCGAGCAGACAGGCAAACTGACAACAGGCTTTGGGGCCTCGCCCTCCGAAATCGGTCCGGAATTCACGTTCGGCATTTACATGGAGAAGCTGCTCAACAAGCCCATTCTGATCATTAAAACCTCCTGGGGCGGACGGAATCTGATCACCGATTTCCGCCCGCCCAGCGCCGGATTGCGGGTATTCAACGACTATACCTTGACCAAATGGAAAGAGCGAGGGCTGAACCCGGATCAGGAAGCGGCCAAGAACCGTGAGCAATGCGGGGTGTTCTACCGGCACATGATCGAGCATGTGCGGAAGGTGCTGGGGGACATCCAGCGGGTGGTGCCGGAATATGATCCGAAGCAGGGCTACAAATTGGCCGGTTTCGTCTGGTTTCAGGGGTTTAATGACCTGGTCGACGACTGGTCGTATCCCAATCGGATGCAGCCCGGTGGATATGACGCGTACGGCCAACTGTTGGAACAGTTCATCCGCGATGTGCGCAAAGATCTGTCGGCTCCGAAGTTGCCTTTCGTCATAGCGACCTTTTGAAGCA
>JBBRLA010000878.1:0-2742 GCA_038231615.1 Polyangia bacterium
CGGCGTTTCGCTATCGGTGGGCCGCGGTGCCTGCGGCACTTCGCGATCGGTGGACCGCGGTGCCTGCGGCGCTTCGCGATCTATGGACCGCGGCGCCTGCGGCACTTCGCGACCGGTGTTCGCGGGGCCGGACCCGCCTTGGGCCGCCGGGTCTGGAGCGGAAGCGGGCGCAGCCGGAGTGGGTATCGATTCTGACGCTGAGTCCGGCGCCTGGGGAGGGGTGCTCTCGTTCTTGGTATCCATTGCAGATGATGATTGATAAGGCATTTCACTCAGCGACGCAAGGGAGCCAGATCACGGGACGACATAATTAATCGAGTGCCCGGGCCGGCCCCCGACGGAATCCTGGGTGAGAAATTCTTGCTCGGGCCGGAAATTTTTCAGGGTGCCGGTTGGGTCATGTCTCCATGCAGCCAAAGCCGCGCGCGGCAAGGGGTTGCGCCGGAGCGATCTGCGGCACTGGCGGCAGATATCTATAGAGGGCCAGGGACTGCCGCCATGCCCGCAGAACATACCGCCATGTCCGCAGAACAGGCGACCACCTGCGGAAGCGCTCCGCTTGCTTCGCATTCGCTGCGGTGGCTGGGAAACAAGGAGTGGAACCGCATCAACTGTGCCAAGATAGACGTCCCAAGAAGCGGCTGATATTTCTAACCATCGTACTTGGACGATGAGGGTAGGTGTCCACGGTGCCGAAGAACAAGCAGTGCTGCCCCCCTGAAGACGGCCTCGACCTACGCCCCGTCGAAGGCAGCGAGGCCGACGGGGAACTGGCGATACTGGCCAAGGCCCTGGGGCACCCCGCCCGCGTCCAGATCCTGCGGCTTCTGGTCCGCAAGGAAGCCTGCGTCTGTGGCGAGATCGTAGAGGAGCTGCCGCTGGCCCAGTCCACCGTCTCCCAGCACCTCAAGGTGCTCAAGGAGGCCCGGCTCATCCGCGGCGAGATTGACGGGCCCAAAGTCTGCTACTGCATCGAGCCCAAGACGCTGCGTCGGCTCAAGGCGCTGGTGGCCGGCCTGTAGTTGACTCCGGGGCATCCTATCGTATATCGTCTATCTACGATTTTACGAAACGGATTCGACATGCAGAATGCCAACGCCGGACTCCTCGGCAAACTCTCTTTCCTCGACCGGTACCTGACGCTGTGGATCTTCCTCGCGATGGGGCTTGGAATCGGACTCGGCTTCCTGGCACCTGGATTCACCACGGCGCTTGACCGCATGAGCGTCGGCACGACCTCGATCCCCATCGCGGTTGGGCTCATCTTGATGATGTACCCCCCGCTGGCCAGGGTCCGGTACGAAGCACTGGGCAAAGTTTTTCACAACCAGCGCGTGCTGGCGCTGTCTTTGGTGCAGAACTGGGTCATCGGCCCGGTTCTCATGTTCGGGCTCGCCGTGCTATTCCTGCGGGACAAGCCCCAATACATGCTCGGCCTGATCCTCATCGGCCTGGCGCGCTGTATTGCCATGGTTATCGTGTGGAACGATCTCGCCAAGGGCGACACCGAGTACTGCGCCGGGCTGGTCGCGCTCAACTCGATCTTCCAGGTGCTCTTCTTCTCCGTCTATGCGTATTTCTTCGCCACGCTCTTACCCGGGTGGATCGGGCTAGAGGGAGCGGTCGTTCACATCACAATCGGCGAGATTGCCAAGAGCGTCGCCATCTACCTTGGCGTGCCCTTTGCAGCCGGGTTCATGACGCGGTTCGTGCTGGTCCGTGCGAAAGGACGCGACTGGTACGAAAAAGCCTTCCTGCCGCGAATCGGGCCCATCACGCTCGGCTCGCTGCTCTTCACCATCGTAGTGATGTTCTCGCTCAAGGGCGAGGCCATCGTGCAGCTTCCACTCGACGTGCTCCGCATCGCAGTCCCGCTGCTCATCTACTTCGTGGTGATGTTCGCGGTGTCTTTCTTCATGAGCAAGCGCGTGGGCGCTACTTACCAGCAGTCCGTCACGCTCTCGTTCACCGCGGCGTCCAACAACTTCGAGCTGGCCATCGCCGTCGCCATCGCGAGCTTCGGGATTCACAGCGGTGCGGCGTTTGCGGCAGTCATCGGTCCGCTCGTCGAGGTACCCGTGCTCATTGGACTCGTGAACGTGGCCCTGTGGGCGCAGAAGCGATACTTCCCCAACTCCCCGATCCAGGTCATCCCTGCTTCGTGTGCGACCCCATCATGAACCAGGTCCTTTTCGCCTGTGTGCACAACGCCGGCCGGTCCCAGATGGCCGCGGCCCTCTTCAATGCGCTGGCCGACCCGTCCCGGGCGCGGGCCATCTCCGCGGGCACGGAGCCGGGGGGAAAGGTCCATCCCGAAGTGGTGGCGGTGATGCGCGAGGCCGGCATCGATCTAGCCGACGCCAAGCCGCAGCGCCTGACAGCGGAACTTGCGGCCCAGGCGGACCTGCTCATCACCATGGGGTGCGGCGAAGCCTGCCCCGTCGTGCCCGGCCTGCGCCGGGATGACTGGCCTTTGCCCGACCCCAAGGGCCAGCCGCTGGACCAGGTGCGGGTCATTCGAGACCAGATCCAGGAACGGGTCCAGAAACTCATTCTCACCTGTGGCTGGTCCCTGGCAGCACCGCCAGCTTATACAAAGTCAAGTTGACGAAAAGTCAGTGTACATGTTTACCGTCTATCACCGTCGAGAAGCATGAGCACAGCAGATACCCGCGTCGGAGCTTCCGTCGAGGGAGCAGGGTGAATGCGCGGGCATTGAGATTTTCTCCCGTCGAGAACGCA
>JBBRLA010000879.1:0-2741 GCA_038231615.1 Polyangia bacterium
ATACCGGCTTCGTTTTGTGACGTTGCGCCGAGCCTTTCGGCAATGTGCTGGATGGCCGCCTGGTGTTGCTGTTTCTCTTGCTGGAGCTGAAGTTCAAGTTCTTCGATTCGATGCTTTGCTGCCTCTAGTTGTGTTTGCTTGCCCTTTCTGAAGTGCAAGACCCTGGACATGCTCTATGGAGTGCTCCGCGGGGGAGCGGGGGGAGTTGCCCCCAGGTCGGTTGTGCTAGTCTCAAGTTCATGCAGACTGTCCCCACAGCGGACACGGAGCGAGCCGCCGAGCGTCGCCCTGGCGACATGGCGCCGGAGGCGCTGAAGCGAATCGAAGCCTGGCTGTCTCTGCCTCGCAGTGATCGTGCCGAGCTTTTGCGAGGGCGCATCGTCTACAAGGCGATGGCCGGCATCGATCATGGCGCGGCGGGGATGAACATTGGCGCGCAGCTCGACCGGTTCCAGGGGCCGCCCAATGGGGACGGCGGCGGTTGGTGGCTCAGTCAAGATGTCGACATGTTCCTGGCGGGTCAGGGGCTGCGGCCGGACCTGGTGGGATGGCGCGTGGACAAGAATCCGCGTCTGCCGCACAAGGTCAACATCGGCGACAAGCATCTTGGGGTGTATGTCACACCGCCGGACTGGGTGTGTGAGGTCCTCTCCGGTTCGACAAAGACCCGGGACGAGGAGGACGGCGTGAAGTGGCGGGCCTACCATGAGGCGGGGGTGAGCCACTACTGGCTGGTAGACCTGTCCCGCGAGCGGATTCTGGTCCACCGCCGCGGCGATCTGGGCTACGAGTTGATCGAAGAGGCGGGCCGCGAGTCTACTCGGCCGCTCTCTCCCTTTGACAACTTGGCGTTTCAGGCCGGGCGCGTGTTTCTGTTGGCCGGGATCATAAAGGCTGAATAGCGGGTCCGGCACCCTGACCGTCTACACCACCGCGATCGTCTCGCCGCCGGCCCAGGCGGCTACTCTACAGGGCGGTTATTTGGCCACTGAAGCTGGCTTGAGCTACCCGCGAGCGGCACTCCCCATCTCGCTTCCTTGATCACCACTCATTCCGTCCGTAACAAAGGAAACAAAATCTCGGCCTATCCCCCTCGATGGTGACAAGAGTCGACGAAAAGGAGCCGCACTCATGTGATTTTCTGAGCCCTCCATATGAGGGCAAGCAAGGGCGCATACGAGCAGCAAGAGCGCAGCGCCTCATCTCGCGATCTACCCGCGAAATGTTGCGCCTTACATGAATCGCTGGATCCCAGCAGGCAGGGCGAAGTCGTTCAACTCGTAAATCCTGCCGTGAACTCGGCAGGCGCGGGCTTCCGCTTCGGTAAAGAACATCTCGACCTGCGCCAGTTGGTCTTCTTCCCACCACAAAAGAAGAAAGCACGGCCGCTTGCCGGGCCGCGTACACGATAGAACATCGGCGACGGTGCCAGTCGACGGGTCGCCGCCGGTTTCGACCAGCGCGACATCTGGCTGCGAGAGAATTCCGTTGCGAGGTATGACTGCCTCGGGAAGAGTGGACCCTGGATTTGCCGTGGACCTGGACATGCTCACCTCCGTCGTCGCATCCACCGAACCCGTGGTTCGGCATTCAGCGCGAGCGGGAGCCGTCCCGCTCGTGGATTGCGTCCGTCAGATATTTGTAGTCTCCGACCTCCACATCGGCGGCTCTTACCCAGTCAGCGATCTGGCTGGATCCAGGGGCTTCCGCATGATGACGCACGCCGCCGACCTGGCCCGCTTCATCTCCTTGCTGGCAGAGCATCCTTCCGGTGAAGGGAGCGCGAGGCGGTGCTGCCGCTACTGCGAGCCCTGGAGGGCGGCTATCGCAACCAGTTGGGAGAGATCGCCAGGGCAGCGCAAGCCCTGGCGCCGATTGTTCTGCGAAAGATGAAGACCCCGACCATGCCCAGCGAGCGAGGAGCGATCGCCGCCAGAACGACCATGGGCGGGCCGGGGCGGGCAGCGATGGCGTTTGAATCCGCGGCCGTGGCCTCGTTCTTTACCCGATTCGGCGGTCTGGAGGATTCCACTGCCCGCCGCGGGGACATCGCCGCCAGCGCGCAAAAGGCCGACGCGGGCCAGGCCACATACCCGGCGGAACAGGACGAAGTGCTCAAGAAACGGCTGCCTGAGCTGCTGGAGGCCCTGCGCATTCTCAAGGAGGATATGACCTTCAATGATGAGGTCGAAACCGTTCCTTCCTATCTTCATGCCGCCAAGGAGCTTTCTCGATCAGGAACATTTCGCTACGTGATCTTCGGACACACGCATCTGGCCAAGCAGATTCCCCTATCCCCCGGGGCGACGTACTTCAACACCGGCACATGGTGCGACCTGATGCGGGTCCCGGCTGGCATCTTCGCCAACACGCAGGAGGCGATGGTGGAGCTGGAACGATTCGTTCATGCCGTGAAGGGCAGCGATCTGAAGGAGTGGATCTTCTACCGACCAACCTTCGTCCGGCTGTGCCTCGGGAGCGATGACAAGGTCGCCAAAGCAGAACTTCTTGATTTTTCCAGCACCGGACCCTTCGACGGTCTATAACGAATTGGCGGAGAACCGCCCTCTCGAGGTAGATCCAGGCGGGGGTAGGACCTGTTCAAGGCCGCGGGATCTCCTCGAACGTCATCGTTCGATCGAGTGCGACCCGAAGAACGCGATTCACCATGTCTTTGGTTCCCGCCATCGCCTCCAATGCCCGGCGTACGACCTCGTGCTGCTCGTCGCGGAGCAGGCCGC
>JBBRLA010000880.1:0-2737 GCA_038231615.1 Polyangia bacterium
AAGTGGATCGAATGGAATCATGAGAATTAGTATACCCATATATTTTAATGATGTCCACTTTATATCCCATTATTTGTAGCCCGCCGCTCCCGCGAAGTCCTTGGGCCGTACGGACATCGACTTTTCGGCTAGGGTCTAGATAGATGCAAATGGGCTGGACCTTGACGCGGACGAAGAGGGCGGGCAGGATGACGGCCCCATCGCTTCCCTCCCCCCACCCTGGAGGTATCCTCATGTTTGCCGAGCTTCTCAAGGAATTCGCCAGCTCCGAGCACGGGCAGAATGCCCTCGGCGCTCTGCAGCAGAAGTTTCCCGATCTCGATTCCCAGCAGATCATGGATTCGGCGGTCCCGGCCGCCGCCCAGGCGATGCACAAGGTGACCGCCGGCCATGCTCAACCCCATGTCGGCCTCTTCAATATGCTCGGTGGCCACGCCGGCAGGTCGTTCCTGGCCGGCGCCGTGGCCGGTCTGATCCGGGGCGACGGCATCATGGGCTCTCTCAAGGACGGTGTGATGGGCACCCTTGGCGGGCACGTCGCCGAGTACCTGGCACAGGAGACGGGCCTGGATCCGCAGGTGGCCAGCGAGGTGGCGGCGCTTCTCACACCCTTCATCACCCACTACGCCCACGACAAGCTCAGCACCCACCCCGACATCGCCGGGTAGACCCATCAGGGGGATGCGGGTTTTAGGGTACACAGGAGCGGAAAGCCGGCCAGCTCGGCCAGCTCGATCACATCGCCAGCCTTGATGGCGGCGATGTCGCCCAGGTAGGTACCGGCCACCCCCTTGCCCTGCTGGTGCACCCGCAGCATGATCTGCTCCGCCTCCTCGCGGGACAGGCAGAAGACCTGACTCAGAACGTCGCTGACGAACTCCATAGTGGTGTAGTGGTCGTTGTGCAGAATCACCTGCTGATCGCCGGACTGCCGAGGGGCCTTGCCGTGCTGGAGAATGGGTTCTCCCGGAGACAATCCATGCTCCAGGTAGCGCAGCAAGTCCACCCGCCGCAGCCCGCGCTCGCGCAGGAGGTCCGCGGCATGGGAATCGTTCTTTTCGCGCAGGAGGGCGGCCAGTACGTCCCCGGTACGCAGGGTCTCCTGCTGTGCCGAGAGGGCGTGCAGGATGGACCGCTGCATCACCCTCAAGAGACCCTCGTGCTGTCGTGGCGTCGGGTCATGCCAGAAGCGGCGGCGGGGGACGTGCTCGCTGAGAAATCGCTCAAGCTGGTCGGCCAGGGTCAAAAGATCCAGCCCCAGCGCCCGCAGGCCGCGGCCGGTCTCCCGGTGGCGGACCATCCCCAGAAACAGGTGCTCCATGGTGACGCTGGCCTGGTCCCGTCGCCGGGCTTCTTCGGAGGCTTCCCTCAGGAGAAGTTCCAGATCGGGGGCAAGCTGCAAGGGCATCTCTAAATTCGTAGCACAGACATGATACGATGTCCCGGTGCGTGGAGTGCTCACTCTGCTGCTTGTGCCTCCTCTGGTGACGCTGGGAGGATTGTGCCTACAGTCGCCCCTGTATGGCGCCGACGCCGTCGCGATGCCGGCGCCGGTGTCGGTATTTGTGCCTGGGCCCATGCCCGTCCCCGTGCCCGTTGTCGAACCGCTGGGCGGGCCGGAGGTGCGGGTGGCGGCGGTGGGGGACGTAATCTTCGGCCGTTATCTGAAGGGGCAGAAAGGGCAACCGGTCTACTGTCCCGTGGGGGCGGTGCCCGATCCCTTCGCCGCGGTGGGGCCGATGCTGCGGCGGATGGATGTGGCCTTCGCCAACCTGGAGACGCCGCTTGTGCAGGAGCCGGCGGCACTGAACATCGCGGGCACTACGATCCTTTTCCGCGGCGATCCCGACCGGGCGGAACTGCTTTCCCGCGCCGGCTTCAATGTCCTGTCGCTGGCCAACAACCACACCACCAACCTGGGCGGCGCCGGACCGCCGCGCACCCGCCGGCTGCTGGAGGCGCTGGGGCTGGTGGCGCTGGGCGGAGGGGCCACGGTGGACCAGGCGTTCGACCCGGTGCTGCTCCAGGCGAATGGGCAGCGGCTGGCCCTTTTGGCCTTCACCCTGTGGAGCGGGGACCTGCCGTCGGTCTCGCCGGAGGGGGCGGTGGCCCACGTGCACGCCCGAGACTTCCTGCGCCTTGTGCCCCAGGCAGTGCGCGAGGCGCGGCGGTCGCTGCGGGCGGACTATGTGATGGTCTCCTTGCACTGGGGGCAGGAATACGCGCCGCACCCGACGCCGGACCAGCAGTACCAGGCACGGGCGCTGATCGACGCGGGGGCAGACCTGGTGCTGGGGCACCACCCCCACGTACTGCAGGACATCGAGCGGTATCATGGGGGCCTGATCGCCTATTCGCTGGGGAATTTTCTTTTCGACAACCCCAGCCTGAGCACCCGCCGGACGGCGATTGTCGAGGCGGTGCTCAAGGGCAGCGGGGCGGACCACCGGGTGCAGTCGGTGACCCTGTGGCCGGTACTCATCGGGACGGACAACCTTCCCCGCCCCGCCACCGGCCCGGATTACCGGGCGCAGGCCCGGCTGCTTTCCGCCCTGGCCCCGGATGCGGACATTGCGCCCGCGCCTGGTACCGCGGGTCCGGCGCCGGTCAACAACCAGGGCGGCCCGCTGGCCCATCTCTGACTGAAAGAAAGAAGATAGATCGCGGCGGAAACGCCAAGAACCGTGGCACACGGGCCGCGCTGCGCCGTACACTGATCTCGCATGTCACCTCGCTC
>JBBRLA010000881.1:0-2733 GCA_038231615.1 Polyangia bacterium
GGCCTCCATCCAGGCCGACGTGCAGCACCCCTTGGCCAAGCCCGTCCACCGCGCCGGCTGACCGACACTTGCTCCCTCCCCACGCTCTGGTAGGCTGGGCTTTATGAGCAGCGCCCTTGCCCGCAAGATGGCCTGGTCCGAGGAAGACTATCTGGCCTTCGAGAACGACAGTGAGACCAAGCACGAGTTTCTCGCTGGCGAGATCTACGGCATGGCGGGGGCCAAGCCCCTTCACAACGCCATTGCGATGAACACCGGGGCCGCTCTGGGGAACCTCATTCGCGGCGGCCCCTGCCGCGGTTTCACCTCGGACCAGCGCATCCACGTCGCGCGTCCCAAGACTTTCTATACGTATGCCGATGGGGGCGTGGCCAGCGGGAAGTGGGAGATCTCGGAAAAGGACGATATGAGCCTGGAAAACCCCGTTCTGCTCTTCGAGGTCCTTTCGCCTTCCACGCGCAAGTACGACCCGGGGGCCAAGCTCATGCTGTATCGGCAGATTCCGTCCCTGACCGATGTACTGCTCATCGATCAGTCCACGCACCTCATCCAGCACCATCACCGGGGCCCCCGGGGCTGGCGAGTGGTCACGCGCAGCAGAGGCGCCCTGCCGGTCCTTTCCGGCGTCCTTCAAATAGCGGACCTGTACGACCTGCCCCCCGGCCTGTCTGACGGCAATTAGGCCAGACTGCCATGATCAGCCGGATCGAATGCCGTGACTTCCGTGTTTTTCGCCAGGTGGCCGTGGAGACGACACCGTTCCAACTCCTGGTGGGGCCGAACGGCTCCGGCAAGTCCAGCCTGCTGGATGTCGTGGCGCTGCTCGGGGACCTTTTGCGCGTCGGGCTGCCGGGCGCATTCATCGGCGATGCTCGATCCGGCATTCGTGCTCGGGTCAGCGATCCGCTGCAACTCTGCTTCCAGCAGCGCGGACCCTCCATCGACCTGGCGGTCGAACTGGCCACGCCGACCGCATTGACCGGCGGGCTCCCTGAGCGGGCGCGCTACGAGGTCCGCCTGCGCATCGAGTCATCCGGCGTGAAAGAGGCGCGGGTCGAGCAGGAGCGGCTCATAAGGATACCCAAGGAGGGGGGCATCGTACGCCTGCTGGACGGGGGGAGCCAAGGCCGGCTGGTCCTGCACAAGAGCAGCAGTGGGCGTGACGATCGGTATTTTGCCGAGACCTCGGACTGGGAAGGGAACTTCCGCTTGCCTCCGCGGCGGCTGGCGCTGGCCAACCTGCCCGAAGACGAGGAGAAGTTTCCGGTGGGGACCTGGGTGCGCCGCACGCTGCTGGAAGGGGTCGAGCGCATCGTGCTGGACGCCGAGGCCCTGCGACGGCCGAGCCCCCCTGGATCGGGCGATCGGCTGCTGCCGGATGGAGGAAACCTGCCCTGGCTGGTGGCGCAGGCCCGGCAAAAGGACGCGGAGTCATTTCAGCGTTGGGTGGCCCACGTGCGCACCGCGCTGCCTGAGCTGGTTGACGTGGGTTCGGTGGAGCGTCCCGAAGATCGGCACTGCTATCTGCGGCTGGAATATGCTGGGGGCTTGCAGGTGCCGTCGTGGGTCCTGTCGGATGGCACGCTGCGGCTCCTGGCGTTGACGTTTTTGGGCTACTTTCCGACCGCGGGTGGGGTGTATCTGCTCGAAGAGCCGGAGAACGGCATCCATCCCCGGGCAGTGGAGACCGCCTATCAGGCGCTGAGCACGATGGAGGGGGCCCAGCTCCTGTGCACCTCGCACTCGCCGGTGCTGCTGAACCTGGCGCGGCCGGCGGACATCCTGTGCTTCCGCAAGACCGATGAGGGCAGCGCAGAGATCATCCCCGGAGCCGAGCACCCGGCGCTGCAAGATCTGCGGGAGAGCGCGGACATGGGGACGCTCTTCGCGGCTGGGGTACTGGAATGAACCAGGGCCCCGAACTGGTGCTGCTGGTAGCGGATCTGGACATCGAAATGGCGGTGAAAGCGCTCCTGGAGACCCGGACCGAGGCCCTGCGAATCCGGCGGGTCCATTTCAAGATCATCAAGGACGTGCTCGCGGGGCATGATGGCGGGACCTACAAACACGCGCACAAGTTGCTGGTACCGTTCAGTCGAGATCCAAGATGTCGCGCCCTGGTGCTCTTTGATCGCGAGGGGGCGGCGGCGCCGGACAAGGACGCTGGGTTCCTGGCAGCGGACGTCGAGCGCCGGCTGCGCCCGGCATGGGGGGAGCGGGCGCGGTGCATCGTGCTGGATCCGGAGGTCGAGGTGTGGGTATTCAGCGACTCGCCGCATGTGGATCGCGAGTTGGGGTGGCCGCAGGGTGGGCTGCGGGAGTGGCTTTGCGCACAGGGGTTGTGGCCCAAGGGGCAGGCGAAGCCACCGGATCCCAAGCTGGCGATGCGGCGGGCGCTGAGGCAGGCCGGACGGAAGCCGTCGTCGTCGTACTTCGCAAACCTGGCGGGAAAGGTCGGTTTGGATCGCTGTACCGATCCTAGCTTCAAGGCATTCTGCTCGCCGACCCGCACCTGCGGGCCCAGCATCGCCTGAAGCACCACAGCCCCGGCGGCTACGGGCACTTCGGCCTGTTCATCGCCGAGCTGGTCGCGGCCTCCATCCAGGCCGACGTGCAGCACCCCTTGGCCAAGCCCGTCCACCGCGCCGGCTGACCGACACTTGCTCCCTCCCCACGCTCTGGTAGGCTGGGCTTTATGAGCAGCGCCCTTGCCCGCAAGATGGCCTGGTCCGA
>JBBRLA010000882.1:0-2718 GCA_038231615.1 Polyangia bacterium
ACAAGGGGGTCGCCTTGCAACGCAACCGAAAGAATCGACTTGCGCTCCTCGTTCTCATCTGGCGGTTGGGGTGTGTGTTCGATTTTGGTGCCGCAAATGATGAACATGGCCGTATCCACCAACAGCCCCTTGCCGACGCCTGACACATTTCCATCGACGAGAAACAACGGCGCCGGACCGGCGAAGGCGTGGCGTGCAAACGGAGTGAGAACGCCGGCCAGCCATCCGCTTCGATGAGACGGACTTTCAAATGGGAAATCGACAACCGTATCCAACAGGGCTTTCGTCTCATCCTTGATCTGATCGGCGGTGGGGCTTTCAGAAACCAAAGGAAATTCTCCTTTGGGCAAATACAGCAACCGGGACCCTTCGTCGTATCTCTTCTGCTGCAATACCGTGCCGTCAGTGCGCAGGGTTGGTGAGGCGACAACGGCATGCAAGGGCCGGATTTTGGAATATTCCGCCCGCGCTGCTACGGCCTTGACCACGTCGTCGGGAGGGACCGCCGGGCTTTCGGATGTGCCCCCATTTTTATGGCATATTTTCACCCAATTTGCGGAACTGGCCATGTTTTTTTTCAAGGTGGCCAGTCCCATCGGGATGATCTGTGGCATGTCGTCCGCCTGAATCACGCGCACAATTCGAGACGCGCGCTGGTAGACATCATTCGGCTTCGCCAGTGCAATGATTGCGTCGTCTGCCATATCTCGAAGCTGCGCAGTGACAACGATGCGGGGTCTTCCTGCGTCCTGTTCTGTCGTCAGCCGCAGGTGCGCCCCTTCGCTCTTCTTTTTCCTCTTCGCCTGGGCTGCCTGGGCTGCCTTGTCGGTAATATTTTCGCTTCGCTCGCCACTCATCACGCAGCCTCTTTCGTGAGTTCTTCGTTCCAATCAGCACCGGCAGCCGGTCGAGAGCGCAGCACCCGCACGGCCTCGGTCGCGTGAAGGTCAGCGGCGATGGTCAGCACCTGATCCTCCCCTGCCTTGTCCGGGTCCACCGCCACGATCGCTACCCGTCCGCGCGCCAGTTCGGCCCATGCCGGTTGCCAGCTCTTCACACCGGGCAGACCCACCACCACCCGATCGCGTCCCCAGCGCCGCACCAGGATGCCCAGGGCCACCGCGTCGATCGCTCCTTCGCAGAAGGCCACCTCGACGCCTTCGCCGGCCATCTCGGCAGCATCCTCGCATCCATAGGGCCACCCGGGACGGCGGCCGCTGCCACTTGGGAAGATGTACTTTGGTTCCTCATTCGACCTGGGGGCCCGCACAAGGCGCCGCTGGATCGTGGTGATGATGCCGGCCACACCAGGGGCCCGCCACGGGATGAGCAGCCGATGTCCCGACCATGCCCAGCTCTGCGCGCACCCCGGCCCGCAGGATGGCCGGTGGGCGTGCGCCAGGCCGGAGTGCCCCCACACTTCCGCGCCCACTTCCCTGACCAGCCGGTCGCGTACCCAGGCCTGATCTACCGGCCGTGCAGGCAATGCCCCCCAAATCGGCGCCACCTCCGCCAGAATGCCCCGCCCGTCGAGGTAGTGGGTAACGTCGGGCTGCCCGGCAATCGGACAGATCCGAAGAAGCTCACGGCCCAGCCGGTCGAAGTCGTCATCCGGCAAAACGGGGACCGCTGGCGCCGCTGGCCGCGGTGGCGGGGGCGTCCACCCAGGTTGCCAGCCGCAGAGCTGGGCCGCTTCCTGTACCAGGGCGGGGAAGTCGTCGAGGCCACGCACGGCGCCGATCAGGGTGAAGACATCGCCGGCCAGCTCGCAGGAGAAGCACTTGACCCGTAGTGTCCCATCGGGGCCCAAGGTGATAGAGCAACTGGCGGACCGCTCCGCGTGCGCAGGGCAGCGGACCTTGTAGCCACTCCCCTCTCGACGGGCGCCTTCGTCCAGGCCCAGATCTGTCACCAGCCGCGGAATATCCGTCAGGTGGCGCCGCAGTTCGGCCGATTCAGGCTTGCGTTGGGCGCAGGTATCTTGTAGGGTTCCCATTGCTCGTTCCTCTTTGTGCCGTCCCGGTTGCACCCGTGGACGGCACGTTTCTTTTTAGGGGTACGCCGCCGCGGGGGGGCGTGGTCAAGATTTGGAATAAAATGTGATGCTTTGTGACGTTTTGCGTCACATTTTCGCCTGAACAGGCGATCTGATGTGAGGCTTGTTAGACAGTGCCTAACGCACCTCATTTCTGCTCCGGCACCGCGAAAAGCGGTGCGGTATCGACCTCCAGCGTGTGGCACTGCCCGCTGGGGCTCAGCAGCCGCCCCGGCCCAGCGCCGCGCCCGTGGGCGACCGTCCAGGGGGCGCTGGTGCCGACGTGGATGCAAGTGGCGCCGGGCTCCAGCTTGCGGGCCCGATGCAACGACAGGGGGGTCACGCTGCTTTCTTCCTATCGGCCAGCGTATCAATCTTGCCGATGACAAAGAGCCATGCTTCCGGGCCCAGCTCGCGGGTCAGCGCCTCGGCCAGAATACCCTCACCCCGCAGGGCAAGAACAACATCATTTGGGATCTCGTCGCAGAACGCATCCACGGCGGCATGTAGGGCTCGCCTCAGCGCCACGCTGGCGGGGCTGGCGTTCTGCGCGATCCACACCTCTCCGCCCTGGACGCCGGGGTCATTGAAGCCATTGAAGTGGATGGAGAGAAACACCGCAGCGCCGGCCTGGCGCGCGAAGAGCAGCCTCTCGGACAGGCCGCGGTTCTTATCGCTGTCCC
>JBBRLA010000883.1:0-2714 GCA_038231615.1 Polyangia bacterium
CGCTCCATGGCCACCGAGTCCGAGAAGAAGGAAGACGGGCGCGCGGCGCTGGAGTTTGGCAGCCTGGCCAAGGGGCAGGCAACGCGGGCGCTGAAGGCGCAGGAGGAACTGCGGACGCTTTCCACCTTCAGCAAGGCGGTGCCGACCTTCGGTGCCAGGAGCCCGGTGGGGCTGGGGGCCATCGTGGACGTGTCGGTGGAGGGGGAAAAGGGGGGCGAGGAGCGCACCTTCATCGTGCTGCCGGTGGGCGCCGGGGTCGAGCTGACCGGGCCGGGGGGCGACGGGTTTCTGTCGGTGATCACCCCGGCCTCGCCGGTGGGGCGGGCGCTGTGCGGCAAGCGCGCCGGGGACACCATCGAGGTGATCATCAAGGGGGAGGCGCGGGAGTGGACCCTCCTGGAGGTCTCCTGAGGGGCTGCGCTCGGCTCGATCGGCTTGATCGAATGCGCCCGTGGCTCTGCGTCTTCGTGATGCTCTTCTGCGGGCGCCTGCCGGCGTCTCCGTTGCCTTCCGGTCGGGTGACCGAACTTCATGGGACCGCCAGGCGCCTTTATCCTGATCGGCCGCTGGCCCTGGGGGCGCGGATCGCGCCGGGGGACCGCGTGGTCGTGGATGGGGCCGAAAAAAGCGGCGTGGAGTTGACCTTCGATGATGGGGGGCTGCTGCGGCTCTCGGCAGGTACCGAGGCGTGCATCTCCAAGGCCGAGCGCACCATCCAGCTTTTCGCCGGCCGCGCCCTGATCCAGGCGGATCGGATGCTCGGTGGCATCGCGGTGCTGACGGACACGATGGCCCTGACTCCCGAGGGGACGACCTATCTGGTCGAGATCCTTCGGGGACCTTCGGGGACCTTCGCGGGGGTCGAGGTGCGGGTGCTGGAAGGCGCGATCGTGGCCCGCCGTCCGCGTCCGACGCTGAAGACACGAGCCGTGGTGCTGCCGGGCGAGCGCCTGCGGGCCGAGGGCGGCGGGGCCCTGTCACGGCCGGTTGCCTGGGACCTTTCCAGCGCCCTGGCCGAGCCCCTGATTGCCGGGTTTTCGCGGCCCCTGCCCTCACGGGAGCGGATCGCCGGCCTTGCCGATCAGCAACGCCGCGGCGTGCTCGCGGGCCGCAACCAGCGCCTGCGCAAGGAACTGTTCTGGCACCGCTTCCGGCATCCCATCGTCCTGCCGGAACTCTTTCGCCCAGGCGAGGGTGACCAGGCCCCCGCGATCATCGTTCCCCGGAAAGACGGCGCTTCCGGAAAGACGCGCCACGGTTCTCCGTAAGGGTTCGGCCCCCCGAGGCGCTCCGGCTGCGGATGGCTGCTCCAGGTGGTCCACAAAGGGAAAAGGTTGGTCACTCTCCGAAGAGAAGCAGCCCTTTGTCGTGCGGAGTTCCTGCACCACGGGTCCCAGGGGCATTCCCTGGGCATTGAGCACAAGGCCCGTGTACAAGTCGTAGCCATAGCCGCGCTCGTTGCCAACCTGAATCAGGTCCTGCTTGGCTTGGTGCTGGGAGTAGTCCACCGGACTGAAATCGTGGACGATGAAACACCGCTGTGCTGGGGCAATCAGCTCAGTCAGCGCCGTCAGGCACGGAGCATAAAGGCAGGCAGCGTCAGCCTGTTATTGTCGAAGAAGCGAAAGGCGCCTATCGCGTGGGAGAAGGGGTTGGCGTGTCCCACTCCCTGAGTGCCGCTTGTGGCGCTCATATGGTTCATGGGTGAGGCGGGGTAGATAGCACTGAACCCAGGGCATTGGAAGAAGAAAATGTAGGAAATTTCAGCTAGTTGGACGATGTGTTAAAGGTAAAGGCCGAAGGCGGCCGAGGCGAGCAGATGGGAGCGCAGTGCCATCAGGGCCACAGCGCGGACGATGGGGTAGCCGCTTGGACCGCGGGCGCTGGAAGAGTAGCTGAAGGTGGCCGCGTTGTCAGGGGAATCGGGTACCCGCAGGGTGGTCCCGTCGACTCCGTAGAGCGCCAGTCCGCGCCATCGATGGAGGCGGGCGCTGTCATGAGCCCAATGGGACGCCGAGACGGTGAAGAGCCACTGCATGGGCTCCTCGCCGAGGCGAACACGCGCCTGGGTGGCGGAGCTGGAGGCCACGCTGGGGGAAGCCCCTGGCAGGGCCAGGTCGAGCTTGGTGACCACGTCGTGGATGGAACGATCGCGAAACAGCGCCATGGCGATGACGAGCCACACGACCTGTTGAGCCGGTAGGCGACGGCGACGAAGAGACGCAGTGCCGGTGGCTTCAAGGGCCTGCAGGATCCACTCGGGATCGATACAGCGACGGAGATCTTCAAACTTCTCGGGGGTGAAATCGGCGAGGACAGTCAGGCAAGCAGCGAGACGCATGGGGGACCTCTGGGAAGAGATCGGCTCATGATGATCCTTCGCACCCGCCAAGCAAGCTCTTCTTTTGTCCTGTCATCGGTCAGCGACAGTAGTTTGCGCTAAACGATCGGCATTGGGGCTAGGCGGCCGTGCGTCGGCGCTGCTCTGTCTGGCGGGCCTCACGAAAAGCCCGGCGGAAGTGGACCAGCGCAGCGCCGGAACCACTGATGCGATCGGGCGGAAGGCTGGCGGCCTCTTCTCTCGAAACGCGCTCTTCATGTATTGAAGCGAGCGACTCACCTCGCGTGACCCGCCACATGTTGAGCGGTTCGATGCCCACGCGACCAAAGACCGGGATGGGCCACGCCTCGCGCGTGAAGCCAGGCAAGGGGCC
>JBBRLA010000884.1:0-2709 GCA_038231615.1 Polyangia bacterium
GAATGCGAAGCCGTGGGGAGCGCCAAAATCTGCTCCGGCCATGTGCTTCTTCCTGAAATGACTCTTCATCAACGTGACCCTATATACGTTCGGAATCGGACATCAGATGGTGAAATCTGAACACGGGTGCCCGCCAAGAACTCCGTCTCGATGAACTCCGCGGCGCACCAGTGCCGATGAGGGTGCCAAAACCCTGCACCGTGGGCCGGGTCCGGCAGAACCCAGGAGAGAAAATTTGCTCTCCGCAGAGGACGGACCCTAGTATGTGATCATCGGTTCTCGCCGATTCTTGCCGGCATGCAGCAAGCTTGGAAAGCAACGCCGACGTGCAGCCAATTCGGGACGCCATATTTCACCCAGGGGTTTCACGTATGTACAAAAGGCAAGCCTCCATGCCTCGGGCGAGGTCGGCCATCCCCAATGGGTGGCCGGCCCGACACCTGACGTCGGCCATCCCCGATGGGCGGGCGACTCGGCACCCAACGTTACGAGGCACGGGCCTCCGGCGAGGCGCCACGGTGCTGACCGGGATCTTCTGGATGTGGACCGCCGGGGCCGCCGCCGATCAAAGTACCGCGGCGCCTGCGGCGCTTCACGAGCAAAGTACTGCGGCGCTTCGCGAGCAAAGTACCGCGGCGCCTGCGGCGCTTAGCGAGCCGTCGCCCCCTCGGGTGCTCCCACTCTCGGGCTTTGCCCTCGACCTGTCGCCCCGCTTCGACGACGTGTTCCCCGACAGCATTGAGTACCACCGCCTCATTGACCGGTACTTCGATCTAACCGGTTCGATGCGCGGGGTGTGCGATGACTTCGCCAGGGCGGTGCAGGAGGCCCTCTCGGACGTCGATGCCCATCGTCTCACCTCTCGGCGGGCGAATAGCGCGCTGCCGGACCCGCCGGGCGTCGCGCTGCCCGACCCGGGGGCGGCTTTTGCGGCACAGGGGAGTGACGGGGGACGCCGGGCGTGCTCGCTATCGGTGGCCCGGGCCTATTCCCGGGCCCAGAGCCTGGGGCAGCAGTACCTGCGCATCGGCCGCGAACTGGCCCGGCACCATGACCGGGTCCGGGAGCTGGATCGCCTGGGCGACAGCGCCGGACTGACCCCGGACTACCGGACGCGGGTGAAAGGTGTGCTGTCGAGCTACGAGGCCCTGCTCGGCGACTACCGCGAGATGAAGGCCACCTTCCACGACCAGCTCACCGATGAGCTGCGATTCGCTGGCTGCGATCCCGCGCAACTGCTGAAGCAGGCGGAAAAGCCGGGTCCCGCCGAGGTCCCAGAGGATCCGAAGGCCCTGGCCGCGGTAAAACCTCCGACGGCGGACCCGGCGAATGCCATGTTCTCGACCGAATTCTCGCCCGGGCCGCCCGCGGGGGTCGCCGTGGCCACGCGGACCTCGCTGTCCGGCCTCGGACTGTCGCGGCCCGCCGAGTCCGACGCGGCATCCCAAAGTGACGCCGCCGCGCAGGGGTTCCCCGATCCCCACCCGCGCAACAGCATCCAGTTTCACGTGGACAGCACCCGCTGCCGGCGCGGTCACCAGGTCTTCCTCGATGGCGTGCCCGTGGGCGAAGTGGAAGGTACCTCGCGGGCCTCGTTTCGCTCGACCACCGGGCCGCACGAACTGTGCCTGATCAGCCACGAACCCGCCGCGCCCTCTCGCGCCGTGTCGCCCGAGGCACCGCCTGACGCTGGCAAGCCGGCCGTGGTGGCCAGCGCGGAGCACCCGGTGGCCGGCAGCCAGTGCGGCGACCCCGGCACCGTCCGCCGCAGCTACCTGCACGAAGGCTGGACCATCGCCCTGCGCTGCGAGTGAGCCTACGCCAGGGGGCGCGCCGGGACCTTGGCGTCAGAGATGGACCCCAAAATTCGGACCACTGGTTAAGCTAATAAAGTGTGCTCTGCTCCCCAACCAAGAGGAGCACGAAGATGAAGGCGAAGCGGACGAAGCACAACCCCGATTTCAAGGCGAAGGTCGCGTTGGCAGCGCTACGGGAGGATGAGACGGTGCCAGCGCTGGCGAAGCGGTTCGGAGTCCACCCGATGCAGATCTACTCGTGGAAGCGGCAGCTGGTGGCGAGGGCTGGCGAGGCGTTCGTGGCGGGAACGCCCAAGACCGACGAGAAGCATGCTGAGGAACTGCTCCAGAAGATCGGAGAGCTGACCATGGAGCGTGATTTTTTGTCACGGGGGCTTCGTCGCTGGAGCTGAGCCAGAGGCGGGCCCTGGTGGACAAGGACAATTCGCTATCGATGCGTCGGCAGTGTGCGCTGCTATCGCTACATCGCTCGACAGCATATGCTGGCCCACAACTTGTCGCGAGAGCTACAGATGACGGCCCAGCCTCGGGCGGAACGCTGTGCGCCCAAGCGCCCCGCCCTGTGGGACTTCGAGACGCTGGACCACATGCGCAGCCGTCTTTTGCAGCGGGCCGGGCGATTCACCAGCCCCAAGGGCACGCTGACGCTGACCATGAGCGCCAACCAGAATGCCCAGCACGACATCCGGCACTACCTGGAGCAGTTCCAGCAAACCGCCTGACGCGGGCCGGAAAGACAACGGAGGGGATGCCGGCCCTCCCAAAAGGGCCGGCGTCCGCGGGAACTGGCCGCAAGGTGGAGCGAGGACAGCCTCGAAGGACGCCCTTGTGAAGCAGCTCTCGCCGTCCAGGGCGAGAGCGCTGAACACGGGCTCCGAGAGGCTGTCCTCGC
>JBBRLA010000885.1:0-2708 GCA_038231615.1 Polyangia bacterium
GCTCGTCGAGGGTGCCCACGGTGCCGAGCTGGAAGGCGTCGGCGGGGAAAACCAAGAGCGGTTCGCCCCGGCGGAACAGGCGCAAGGCCGACTCGTCTGGGGAGAACTCGACGGTGTAGTCTCCAGAGGCGAGGCGGACCGGGGGGCCGGCCGCGCTACATCCGGCCAGGCAGAAAAAGAGCGAGAGGACCGGGGCGATGCGGCGCAGCATGGCGCATCTTCGATCAGAAATGGACGGCCAGGTACGGTATTTTGCGCCGACCCGGCACTCGGAAGATCCGGCTCTTGGAATCCCCCAGGCCAGCGCAAGGAGTCAAGCATCAGCCCCTTGAACAGACCCCCTTTACATAACTACCCTTAAAATGGGCCTTCCTGAACCAGCGCCCTTGCACTCAGGCGCTCGGTGCTTAGGACCCTGGGACGAAGTTGCGCCCTTTTGGGCGACACTGTCCTCCTGGCTCCTAGAGGTCCCATATGAAAGTCCACGCAGTCCCCCGGTGCCTTGTTGGCTGGTCCCTCTTCGTCCCCCTGCTGCTCTGCGCCTGCCTCGCCGCGTGCAACCCCACCGTCGATGGAGGCGACAACCCCGACTTTGCCTCTCCCGCCGACCTGGCCGTCTCCCTCGACGGCGGCCCCGACGGCATGACCCGTTGCGCCACCGCCACCTCCCAGATCGAGCAGGTCCCCCTGTACCTGCACTTCGTCCTCGACGGTTCCGGCAGCATGCGCCAGAACGGCAAGTGGTCCGCCGCCGTGCCCGCGCTCGGCTCCGTGTTCACTGATTTTCAGGGGCAAAAGAACCCCCTGATCGGCGTCGGCCTCACCGTCTTCGGCGATCACCTGGACAAGACCATCAGCGACAACTTCGCCGGCCCCTACGACAAGCTGGACGTGCCCCTGTCCTACGTGGATGAGGTCCAGCTCGCCAAGCTGACCGCCCGCCTCATCGGGACCTCGCCGTACCTGGGCACCCCCACCTATGAGGTCCTCGCCGGCCAGTTCCCCCTGCTCCAGAGCTTCCAGCCGCAAACCCCGCTTCAGCCCGGCGGCAAGCGCATCCTGGTCTTCATCACCGACGGAGTCCCCGACACCGACATGCCCGCCGGCCAGAACGAGGTCCCGTGGTCCCTGGATCTGACCCAGCGCATGTCGAGCCAATCCAGCCCCATCCCCACCTTCATTGTCGGCGTCGGCCACTTCCCGCCGCAGATGGGCGAGGACTATTCCCCCCGCTTCCTGGGCGCCATGGCGGTGGCCGGCGGCACGCGGCAATCGAGCACCTGCAATCCCGACGAGTCCGTCGACCTGGCCCAGGTGTGCTACTTCCAGATCACCCCGCCCCCCGGCGCCCCCTCCGAAAAGGACATCGCCACCTTGCGGGACAAGCTGATAGCGGCCCTGGTTTCCATCCGCAAACAGGCGCAGGCCTGCGAATTCACCCTGCAACGGGTCAACATCGGCCACGGCGAGGTGGACCCCGAAAACGTCAACGTGATCTACGTGGCCCCCGACGGCACGCGCAGCCTGGTGCCACAGAACGGCAGCGCGGGATGGACGTATGACAATCCCCAGGCCCCCAGCCGGGTGATCCTCCACGGCCAAAGTTGCACCCGGTTGGTGGACGACCCACGGGGCACCCTCATGGTGGTCCTGGGCTGCAAGACGGTGCTGGGGTAGGTCCAACAAACCCATGGAAGCGGCCGCGGGCACCGGTTCATGGCCGTTGGTCAGGCTCAGGGCGTGCCGCGGTGGTCCTTGCGGTCATGTCCCGGCCGCGCCGAGCGCTGTGTCGGGGCCGGCGGCCCGTAGTACAGGGGCAGGACGATCGGTTTGGGCCGCGACAGCACCGGGAATTCGTCGCCTCGATCCGCCGCCCGCTGCGGCCACAGCGAAAGCACGAGCAGCACCGCCAGGGCCTCCAGGGAGCGGTGCCGGGTCGCCGTCTTTCTCGGCTGGCGCGTGACGAAGGTCGCCGGCACTCCCACGCGGAGGGTCGCCGCAGTGGAGATCTCGGCCTCGGTCTCGCTTTCGGCGTAAAATTTGACGATCGGTATGTCGCCCGAGGGCGGGGTGGCGCTGGGAGCGTCCATGACCACCAGGCGTTCGACGACGGCGGCCATGGCCGGGCGCGAGGCGGGGTCCTTGTCCAGCATCTGCATGAGCAGGTCGCAGAAGGGCTGCGGCACGGTGGGGGCGAACTTGCGCAAGGGGGGCGGGGGGCTGGACAGGTGCATGTTGAGCAGGGTCATGACGTCCGGGTGCAGGAACGGCGGGCGTCCGCCCACCAGTTGATACAAAATCACCGCCAGCGAGTAGACGTCGGCCTTGCCATCGACGCGGCTGGCGTTGTGGATCTGCTCGGGGGCCATGTACGCCGGGGTGCCCATGACCAGGCCCGGGGTGCTCTGGCGGACGGCATAGGTGGCGGCGCGGATTTTGGCCAGGCCGAAGTCCAGGAGCTTGGCCCGTTCTCCGCCGAGGATCTCGGGGTCGCGGACGAGCATGATGTTGGCCGGCTTCAGGTCGCGGTGGACGACGCCGCGGGCGTGGCATGCGGCCAGGGACGCCGCCAGTTGCCTGCCGATGTGCAGGACGTCGTCGCGCAAGCCCGGGGGGCGGTGGTTGAGGCGGAGGTGGAGTGCCTCGCCTTCGAGGTATTCCATGACCAGATAGGCCGAGCCGTTCTTGGTGCGGCCGAACTCGAAGAC
>JBBRLA010000886.1:0-2669 GCA_038231615.1 Polyangia bacterium
GACGAAGAGATGCAGTGCCGGTGGCTTCGAGGGCCTGCAGGATCCACTCGGGATCGATGCAGCGACGCAGATCTTCGAACTTTTCGGGAGTGCAATCAGCGAGGACTGTCAGGCAAGCGGCGAGACGCATGGGGACCTCTGGGAAGAGATCGGCTCATGATGATCCTTCGCGTCCACCAAGCAAGCTATTCCTGTGTCCTGTCATCGGTCAGCGACGGTAGGTTTGCGCTAAACGATCGGCATTGGCCCTAGCCCTGGCCTGCGATCCCCTCACCCCCGTCCTGTGCGCGACCGTGCAGGCCTGGGTGCGGCATTGGGCCTTTCGCGCGAGCCGCAGGTGATGGCGATCTCCTTGGCACTGGTCGAGGTGACGACCATGAGCGAGGTGGCAAAGCGCGATGGGGGGCACCTCCTGTACGACGCCCTGCGCGGGTTCACGAACACCTGCGGTGGTCAGACCGCTGTCGTCGGAAAACCGTTTCAAAACAGCTTCGCAGAAAGTGAACTTTTGGACTTCTCGACTGGCATTTCGGATGGGTACGATCCGGTTATGCCGTTCCCTCCCAATGCTTCGCGCCCACACACCCCGCAGGAGGGTCGACGTGCCTGACCCGCGCCGCCTGCGCGATGCCCTGCGACGCTTCGGCGACGCCGCTCACGAGCTGGCTGCTGCCTTCGGAGAAGAGGCGCCTCTTACCGAGGCACCGAAGAAACGGACACGCAAGGTGGTAGTAGCTCCGCCCGTTGAACCGGTTACAGATGCGGAGCGGGCACGTGCGCGGTCAATTCTCCGACGTGGAGTATAATAATAAACCCTATTTGGAATTATTTATTTGACGTCCTATTAGGACGCAAATAGATTGAAAGTTAAGGAGGTAGCGATATGAACTGGACCAAGACGACGATCTCCCTCATTTGCACGACCTGCTCCGGGACCTGCTACCTGGAGCAAACCCACGCCCTGTGGCGCCTGCGCATCAGCGCCCGCGCCGATGTACTGGATTCAGTGGCCACCGAGGCGGCCGCCTGCCCTGCCTTGGAGCAGGAGCAGATGCTGCTGGATAACCCTAGGGTCTACCGGTGTAAGTCCGGCGAGATGGGCGACGGCGAGGAAAAAGAGAAGGCCGAATGGGTCGCCGCCCTGAAGCGAGAGGATGCCTGGCTCCCGCTGCCTGACGTGGCGGCGCTGCCGGCCGTGCTGGTCCAGATATGATACCGGCTATAGTCCGCGGCGTGCCAGCCACCCGCACCCCCCGACCCGATCGCCTGGGCTCCGCTACCCGCGTCCTGCGCATGTATTGCTACCTGCGCGAGCGCGAGCGATCCGGAGACGAGCTGCGCAAGATCCTCGGCGTCTCGCAGGTGACCCTGGGCCGGGACCTCGCCGTGCTGGACAGCGTGGGCCGGGAGATGGGCCGGTGGCACCTGGAGAGTCAGGACCGGCGCCGGGTGATCGTGCTCGTGGAGGATTGCCATGAAAAAACCTGACGGAGCTGGCTCGAAGGACTTTCTGCCGAGCGGCAAAGTCCGCTGCCGCGTGTCGATCGAGGGCAAGCGGGTGACCCGTGTCTTTGCCGACGAGGCAGAGGCGGACAGCTTCCTGCGGGCCGTCCACGCCGACCTTGCCGAGGGTGTCACCTCAACCGGAGCACCGACGCTGGCGCAGTGGGGCAAAAGATGGCTCGGCACCCTCACAAACCGGAGCGCCGACGACGATAAAAGCCGCTGGCGGTCGCTGGTTGCCCCCTGGCCCGGCTGCGACATTCAGCTGCGCGACCTCGGGCGGCCCGACGTTGTCGAATACCTGAAGTGGCTCGCACGGCAGAAGCGGCAGGAGAACGTCGCCGGTGCCGGCGAAGGGCCCAAGCACACGAGCGCTAAGGCCAAGGGCAGCCAGCCTCTCTCGCCGCAGACCCGCAGGCATGGCCTCGGACTTCTGCGCCGCTGCCTGAATGCCGCCGCCGAGGCAGGCCTCATCCAACAGAACCCGGCGACCGGGGTACGGATGCAGCGGCGGGACAAGGAGGCGCTGGAAAACCCGCGATGGACGTACCTGGAGCAGGCTGAGATCGACATGCTCCTGGGATGCTCTACCCTCGCCCTCATCATCCGCCTGCGCTATCAGGTGGCCATCTACACCGGCCTGCGGCAGGGGGACCTTTGGGCCCTGGACTGGCGGAACATCGACCTGGTTCAGGGAAAGCTCTCCATCGTGGTAAGAAAGACCGGGCGGGCGCTGACGATCTTTCTCCTGCCTCTTGCCTGGGAGGCGCTGCATCAATTGCATGAGCTTGGGTGCAAGCCGAAGGCTGGCCTCGTCTTCCCCGCGGCGATGGGCGGGCGGCGCGGTGAGACGGATGACGGTGGATGGGCGAACCGGAAGGAGAAGGACAAGGTCCGCACAGGGCACAAGGACTTCGCCGGCATCACGCGCCGGGTGAAGTTCCACGACCTGCGCCACACCTGCGCCAGCCACCTCGCCATGGGGACCTGGGGGCGGCGCTGGTCAATCGAAGAGATCAAGGAGTACCTGGGGCACTCCAGCATCACTGTGACCCAGCGCTACACCCACCTGCAGGGGGCACTCAAGGATGCCGCTGCCGCAACTCGTTGGTCACACGTTGGTCACGCCGGTCTGCCAAATCCCCCAAGTTTCTCGTCGGTGGGCC
>JBBRLA010000887.1:0-2659 GCA_038231615.1 Polyangia bacterium
AAGGCCCGTCCTTCTTATCGACGAGGCGCAGGAGGCGCTGACTCCGGTGCTGTGCGAGCTGCGTACGCTGTGCTCCAAACAGCTCGATGCTCACCAGCTCCTGTGCGTCGTGTTTGCCGGCGATCAGCGCTTCGCCGAGCGTCTTCGCCATCCCGACCTGCTCCCGCTGGCCATCAAGAAAGGTGAACGCGAGCGCGCAGGTCCATGATGGGGTGAAGGGGAAGCGATCGGGAAAAGAAAGCTCAGCTGGTAGCGGGCGGCGACTGGTCGGACTCGATCGCCTGGGCCATGATGTCGCGGTCGATCAAAAGGCGCTTTTTGCGAGTGGCGAGTTGCAGAGCCCAACACGCCAGGCGGTCGATCTCGCGAAGAGCGCCGTCAGTAGCCTGGTGAAGCAGGGCCACTGCGTCGGGAGCGAGCAGGTCCTTGTCACAACCGACACGGCGCAGGCGCATCCGCAGATACTCACCGGTGTCGGCGGGAGTGACCGGGGGCAAGGCCAGGCGGTGGTGGATGCGAGAGAGCAGAGAGCGGTTTCTGCGCAGGTGAAGCCGATCTCGCAATTCGGGCAAACCCACCAGCAGCAGAGACAGCAAGGAGCGGCTGTCCCAATCGAAGTTGAGCAGCACATGCAGGTGGTCCAGGGTGTCCTGGTGAAGCAGATGAGCCTCGTCCAGGATGAGCACGGGATGCAGACGTCCTTGACTCAATTCCACCATGTGGGTGGAAATGGAGTGAAACACGGAGGCGGCGGTTCCGCACGGACCCAGGCCCAGGGCCACGGCCAGCTGGCGGTAGAAGTCGCGGCGGCCCAGAGTGACGTTGGCGCAGTAGGTGAGGCGATACTGATCCTGGGGGAGGCGCCCCGGCGATCTGCAGGGTGGGCCCGTGGCACACGTCGGCGTGCCACAGGACGTTGGGCGAAGAGGTCTCCCAGCGCAGGCGAGTGTGGGAGCCGCCCGGGGGCGGAGCGCTTTTGCGGTCCAATCCGTGCTCGCAGTACAGGCGCCGCACGGTGGCGGGCGAGACGAGGTCCTTTTGCATCCGCCCATCGAGCAAAATGGTCCGCAGGATCAGCGGCACCGAGGCCTGGGTGTGCTCGCGCCGGATGTCCAGAAGCAGGGTCTTGAGCGCGGGGGGGAGGTTGCGCCCGCGACCCCGATCCCGGCGAGGCTTCGGGCGCAGGCCGGCGAGCCCCTTGTGCTTGTAGGCGTACAGCCAGCGCTCCAGCGTCGCGACGCTGAAGGTGCGGGTGTGCTTGGACCCCGGAGGTCGGAAGCGCTGCTGGCTCAGTTCACGCAGTTCCTTTTGCAGCTCTCCTCGTGAAAGCTCGCGGTGTAGCAGGGCGCCGATGATCTCGCTGCGGAACATCGCCACTTGCTGGTCCCTGTCCATTTCGATCGATTCGCGCATACGGGTCCCTTTCCGCGCCGGGAAAATCGTCGCCTGCTTGGGCGACCGGCGCAGACCTACCCATGTCAAATCGGGGCGACTTCGGGGAGCTGGCCTGTTGGGTGGGCTGCCTTTTTCAGTCGCTGCCCTTTACCAAGCCCGCTCCGCGCCCAGGAACACCTGCCGGGCCATGCTCTGCTCAAATTGTTGCGGCGGACTCAAGGTGGACAACGCCACCGCAATCCGGTGGGCCACGGCCCGCAACGGGGCCCGCACTTCACCAAGGATGATGCCGCCAAAGAGCCGCCCGCAAAGTTGCGCCTTGACCCATCTTTGCAGCTGACCCCAGCCTGGCGCGGCATACGGGCTTGTGTACTTCAAGGGGTTGACCTGCTCACGGACTTTGTGGGCGTCCAGCCGGTCATGGCCCCACAGGCACAGCGCCAGCCCGATCGCGGCGGCGACAAAGAGCCGCCGGCACAGCAGGCCACAGGGGCCCACGGTGATCGTCGCGCCGCATCTTTTGCACTGGTAGCGTCGCACACAGAGCGAAAGAAGCTGCCCCGGCTGCTCCGCATCCAGCGGGCCGCGGAGCTGCCGGTCCCGCACCCCGTGCCCATGCAGATTCAGCGGCCCCCCCACCGGCCGGCTCGCCACTTGGCAGCAAGGGCACCGCCCGGGGCGGGCCTCCTGGACAGAGGGCATTCGTTCAAGCCAGCTCTTGAGTGAAAAGGGACTTGGGTGGATAGTGGCGGGGCTCCGGCATTGTTTGTTCAAGCTGGTGACGGAGTTCGACGAGGGGGTTAGTCGCTTGCCTCGTCGATTTTGTGGGCCTCAGGCCGACTCCGGTCCTCCTTGGCCAACGGCTTTACCACGATCAGGCTTCGGAGCCTCAGCCTGGCCCTTCAGCCAGCTGGTTTCCCTTCGTACCCGATTGCCGAGGCCCTTACTTCTTTGGTACCCCCTCTTCCATCAAGGAGCCAGATCCAAACAGGGCGCTTCTACATCATCCAGCTTGCTCGGCAACAGACGATGTGCCCTCGCATCTTGAGGGTCTGGGTCAGCATCCTGCTGCCGAAGAAAGGGTGCTCCAGATGCAGCTGGTCGATCAAGCGCATCAGCGCCAGTTGCTCACCATCGGGCTCCACTGGCGTGTAGTACAGGCTCGAGCGGTTCACCGCCAGAAGCTCGCACTGCCGACGCATTGAGGGCGGATGCCAGGTTCGATCAGGGCCCGCCGCTCCATCATCGGGAGCGAGCGAGCCCG
>JBBRLA010000888.1:0-2647 GCA_038231615.1 Polyangia bacterium
CAGCACGCGCAGCACGTCCCGCGGCACGCCCAGCGCCGCCGCCAGCGCCGCCCGCGCCTCGGTGTCGGCGTCGAAGTGATAGTCGTGGTTGCCGGGGATGAGGACCAGCCGCCCGGCCTGCGCCAGCGGCTTCAGCGAATCGAAAAACCGGGGAAAGCGCCGGGCCACCGCGGCGATCTGCTCCGTCGGGGAGCGCGACACCAGGGCGGCGCGGACCTCGGGGCGGGCGAGATCGGAAGGGTCCAGCACCTGGGCGAAGAAGTCCGAGAGCCCCTCTGCGGGCGGCGTCATCCCGGTCAGGTCGAGGATGTCGCCCGCCAGAATGAAGTCGGCGCTGCGCCGGACCGCCTCCCCGGCGATGGCGGCGAAGATCTGCTCCTTTTCATCGGTGAAAAGGTAGGGCTGATCGTCATCGTGCAGATGCAGGTCGCTGGTGCAGTAGGTGGGCATGATCAGAGATCATGGATCGCCCGGGGAAGCAGCGTCAACCAACGATCGGAATCAGCCAGAATCAGCCGGAATCAGCCGGCCGTCGAACGCCCCGCCTTTTGGATGCCTTGCCCCGGAGACGCGACGGGGTGCGCCAAGGGGCCCGGAGCGGGCTTGCCGAAGCGCTCTGTTCGCCAGCGGGACAGGGCCACCATCAGCACCATCAACACCACCAGCAGCCCTGAGCTCCAGTAAAGGTTCAGGCGCCCCTTGATCGGGTCCGAGAGGTGGCCGTAGACCAGCTCGATGTGCACCCAGTACACCAGCAGCGAGGTGCGACCCAGTTGCCGCAGGGGCGAGAACCATTCATGGGGGATGATCTGCGTCACCCCATAGGCCAGCGCCGCGCCGGCGAGACACACCCCGGTGCGGTACAGGTAGGCGATGGGCGAGGTCAGCACCCCGGAGAGCACCCCGAAGTGATAGAGCGAGAAGTGCGCCCGGTTGCCGATCTGTCCAAAGACCGCCATGGCGACGCCCAGGGCCAGGGTGATGGCCATCGCCGTCCCGCTGCGCCCGGCCCGGGAGGCGCGCAGCCAAAAGGTGCCGGCCACGCACCCGGTCAGGGTGTAGGCCATCCACGGGAAGAGCGGGAAAAAGGCCATCGGCTTGGGCCCGGCCAGGTACGAGGTCAGGAAGCGCGGCGTCCACGAAAGCTGGGCATAGCGTTCAACGGTAGGGGTCAGGAAGATCAGGAACAGGAGCAGCCCCAGGGGCCGCCACGGCACCCGGCGTTCGTCCAGGTCTTTGGGGGAGGCGACATAGGCCGAGAGGATCAGCGACATCCCGATGCAGTTCAGGATGTCCACCCGGAAGATGTTCTCGACGTAGCGCAGGCTGGGCAGGCCGAGGACCCACTCGGTGAAGCGGAAGGCGTAGCCCAGGGCCAGCACCTCCAGGCCGCGCAGGGCCGCCCCGCGACGGGACAGTGCCTCCGGCACCCCGCGGCGGCGATCGCCATCGAAGCGCAACATGAGGGACACCCCGGCCAAAAGCAGGAAGACCCGCGCCGGGAACCCGCCCAGGTGTCGCGAGACATCGAAGAACCAGGTGTGGCGAAACGCCGCCGCGGTCCATGAGTCGAAGGCATGCGTCTGAAACATGAGGACGCATGCAAAGCCGCGATACCAGTCAACAAATTCGTAACGCTTCACCGCAGCGGCAGCTTAGCCCGGCCGAACTCTTCTTGGCAAGTCTCACGGCAAATGCCCGGATTCAAAAGGGGCATTTCAAAATGTATCGCCATACATTATCATACGTACATGTCACACGCAGCCCTTCAGGTGGCCGATATCGGCGTGGCCGAACACCAGCGGCCGTCGTCGGTCGTCCTTGGGCTTGGGCTTGGGCAAACCCGCAAGGAGCCGCGTTGGCGCGAGTCCCGGGTCCTCATCGTGGACACCGAGACCACCGGGATCAACGTCAAGGAGGACCGCGTCGTCGAGCTGGGGGCCGTCTACTATGACCAGGGCGTGCGCACCGGCACCCGCAAGATGCGCATCAACCCCGGCTGCCCCATCCCCGAGGAAGCCAGCAAGATCCACGGCATCTTCGACGAGCATGTGCGGGACAAGCCAACCTTCTCTCTGGTCGCCCCCCGCTTCCTGGCCCACCTGGACGGCAGTGCTCTTTCCGGCCCGCCGCCCTTTCTGGCCGGCTACAATGTCAGCGGCTTCGACATCCCCCTGCTGAACACCGAGTTGCGCCGCGCCGGCATCGGCCACGAAATCCAGCTCGCCCCTGTCCTCGATCTGATGATCTTCGTCCGCTGGCACCACCGCAGCCTGCGCAGCCGTTCCCTGGCCAGCATCTGCGCCCACTACTGCATTCCCCTCTTCCAGGCCCACTCCGCCGTGGCTGACGCCGCGGCTACCGGGGCCCTGATGCTGATCTTGATCGAGCACGGCCTGATCCCTGAGGCCATCGAAGACGCCCTGTGCCAGCAAGCCCGCTTCGCCCGGCAGATCGAAGAGGAATGGCGCCGCTGGTCCTACTGGATCTACGCCGATCGAAAGGATGGCCGGCTCCGCCTGGGCGCCGGCCGCCACATCGGCGATCCCCTGGACTCCGTCGAGGCCGACTACCTGTACCACCTGCTTTCGATCCCCGACCTCCCCGACCCCGTGCGGACCCTCTTTCAGCAACACGCCGCATAGCG
>JBBRLA010000889.1:0-2631 GCA_038231615.1 Polyangia bacterium
CTGCGGCGGCGGCGCCAGCGCCTTCACCCGTGGGCGGACCGCCCGGGGCGAGAACCTCCCGTTAGCGGGAATCGGCGCGGCGCCGCACAACAGGCCCAGGGCCAAAAACGCAAGCATGCGGGTGGCCTGCGAGGGCAGCGAACGTCTGGTCGGCCGCGGTGCCGGCCGCCCCTGCGCCTCCTCCAGCGCCAGCAGGAACTCTGCGACCGAGGCGAAGCGGTCGCCACAGTCCTTGCGCAGGGCGTGGCGCAGCACCGCCTCGACGCGCGGCTGCTGAAGGAGCGAGAAGGGCGGGTCCTCCTGAATGACCCGGGACAGGATCTGGTAGAGCGCATCGCCCGGGCGGGCGAAGGCCGGCTGGCCGGTGAACATCTCATAGGCGATGGCGGCCAGGGCGAACTGGTCGGTCCGCGCATCGGAGTGTTTGCTCTGCCCCAGCGCCTGCTCGGGCGCCATGTAGGCCGGCGTGCCCAGAAAGGCCGCCGTCGCGGTGGCCGGCATGCACAGCGGCTCCCGCAACTTGGCCACCCCGAAGTCCAGCACCTTGACCAGCCCCGGGCTGATCCTGCCCTCACAACAGAACAGGTTCGCCGGCTTCAGGTCCCGGTGGACCACCCCGGCCTCGTGGGCGTGCGCCAGCGCATCGCCCACCTGTGCCAGGATGTTCATCGCCAGGGCCGGGGGCAGCTTGCCGCGGCGCCCAAGAAGCATCGCCAGGTCCTCGCCGCAGAGCAGCTCGGTCACCAGGAAGGGCGTCCCGTCCTCCATCAGGTTCCAGTCGGCGATGTCGACGATGTTCGGGTGGCGCAGGCGGGCCAGGATCTCGGCCTCCCGGCGGAAGCGGTTGCGGGCATCCGGGGACAGGGACAGGTCTGGGGCGATCCGCTTCAGCGCGAAGCGCCGCGGCAGCCGCAGGTGCCGGACCACGTAGATCTGCGACATCCCCCCCTCACGCAGGAGGCCCTCGATCTGATAGGTGCCCGAAATGATGGAGCCGACCGGGAGCATCAGGGCCTCACGGAGCCGACGTGTTGCGCAGGGGCGTGATGGTCGTTGTGCCCTGTGTGCCGCGGGAAAGAAAGATCGAGGGGAGCGGGTCCTTCTCCATCACCCCGGCGGCCACTCGATCGGCGCCCGGCGCCGCGGTGCCATCAGCCAGCAGCAGCCGCTTCATCTGGCGCGTCCCCGTGGGCTCGTCGATGCGCGAGACGGAGAGCCCCTTGTCATCGACGGTCAAAAGCTCTGGGAACTGGTCCCCGTCCAGGTCGCCGATGGCCGCGCGCCCGTCCAGCAAGTCCCCGGCGACCTCCTCGCAGGTGGGGGGTGAATCCGCCGCTAGGGAGTAGGTGCACAGGGAGATCTTGCCGCTCGAAAGACCGTCCTGGGTCGCCAGATAGAGCGTGGCCTTGCCCGGCGTGGGGGCGAAGGCCGCCACCGCCGCGATAGCGGAGCGCAGGGGGGCCCGGCGCATCACGGTCTGATTTTCCAGGACGGGATAACCGTAAATGCGATCGACCTCGATCTGACCTTCGGCCAGGACGGTCACATAGGGGTCATCCATGCCGACGGCCAGCGCGGCGGCGAGCAGGATCGGGTTTTTGGGCGGCTTCATCGCCCCCGGGAAGGGCACGACAAAGGTGCGACTGACAAATCCCGCGGGGCAGGCGGACATCGGGGCGGTCTTGCCATAGTTGAAGTGGTCGTCAGCCCCGCTTTCCGACCAGATGAGATCGGCGCCGATAGCGGCCACCCCCAAAGACCCGGAACCGATGCCTGACAGGGGGCAGACGAAGGTCTTGAGGATCTTTCCGTAGCCGACTCCGGCCACTCCCCTGTCGTAGAGGAAGGTGACGTTGGTGCCCTGCACCGGATCCGGGAGCGCAATCGGTCGCGAGAGCAGCGTCGCGCTGACCGTCTGGTCCATGCCTTTCATGAAGGAGAGGGCCCGGCGCGCATAGACCTCGATCTGCCCCGTGGCGATCCCCCCATCGGGGGGCTGGTTCTCCACCGAGAGTTGGATCATCCCCAGGGGCAGCGGGGAGGGCATCAACGAGGGGTCGATACGCAGGGTGTGAAAGTCCATCGACTCCGCCAGGAAGGACGTCCCCCCCAAGGTGATCTTGACCTGGGTGGAGAAGGCGAAGTTCTGCGCGCCGACCAGGAGGGCCGGCGGGGCCGTGCTGACGATGCGTCGGGGGGTAAAGGAGAGCTGCGGCGCGCCCTCGCAGGGGCGGCCGTCCTGATGGACCTGGGTCCCGTCGGGCAACGAGAAGCAGGCCGACGGATCGGGGACCAGGCACGCCCAAAGGAGCAGGCTGGCGCCAGGAAGCAAGAGCGATGTTCGTTCCAAGATCATGGCAAACCCCCACCGGATCGATAACGGGTAGAAGGCGAGCCAGCGGTGAGCCGCGCCTTTTTGGGTTCAGGGTAGGCCAGGGCGAAGGTCATGCCGAAAAGATGCGCCGCCGCCAGGCCGTAGCCCACGTATGCCGGGGTGGTCAGCGTGGGGTAGTTGCACGCGCTGGCCGCGGCGGGTTGATGCAGGTTTATCCCTTGCGGCTGGGCATCGCAGGGCCCCACCCCCTGATCGCTCAGCCCGTTCAAGGTCCCCGACCAGATGAGCAACCCGCC
>JBBRLA010000890.1:0-2625 GCA_038231615.1 Polyangia bacterium
CACATGTTGAGGAGCCCGATCTGCACCCCATGCACACGATTTCCGACGTTGACGGCGCCGAGTTGCAGGCCCTGGACGCTGCCGCCAACGTTGATCGCACCGAGCTGGAGCCCCCGAACCTCTCCGGCGGAGAGAGCGCCGCGCAGCGCCGAGAGGAGCCGCGACATGGTCAGCCCCTGGATGAGGATCGTCAGCACCACGACCCCGAAGGTCATCGTGGTCAAGAGCTCCCGATAGGGGAAGGTCGCCGGCAGGCTCAGCACCATCACCATCGACAGCCCCCCGCGCAGCCCGCCCCAGAAAAGGACGCCGGCATGGCGCCACGGGATGCGCTCGCGGGAGCGCCGCAGGAGCAGCGTGATCACCCAGATGACCGCCGCCCGCACCACGGTCACCGCCCCATAGCCCAGAAGGATCGCCAGCCACGACGTGCGCAGGCTGGAGGGCCGCACGGTGAAGCCGATCAGCAAAAACACCATTGAGTTTAGGGCGAACGACACGTATTCCCAAAACGCCTTCACCGCCAGGTGGGTCGGGCCGCTCATCGCCGTATCGGCGCGGTCCCCGCAGATCATCCCCGCCATCTCCAGCGTGGTGTTGCGCCCGCCCTCGACGCCAACGAGCTGCCGGAGGCTGACGCCCGCCCCTTCAGCAAGCTGGCGCTGGGTGAGGCGCTGCTTCTCCCGCTCCGAGCGAAGCGCCGCGCCGACATCGAGGCTGCACCTGAGAAGGAGAGGGGGCGGCGGCGGTTTCGGCTTGTGCATGGGGAAGTGCAATATATTGCACATGCCGGATCGTTTCATCCGTCAGGCCATCGGCCCGTTCACCAGGGACCAAAAGATGATCGTCGCCTGGTACAGAGCCGGCCCCTTGTCCTCAGGGTTTGCGATGGTAAGCCAGCGGGGTTCTTCTAGCCTCAGGATCGTCCGGTCCGCTATCGGGAGGTCCTTGAAGTCGTCGAACGAGAAGGGCCATGATCTGCTGCTGGAGAGTGAGGGCGGACTCCGGCGCAAGCGGAGGCTGAGACAGCAAAAGCTCGGCGATCTTCGCGTCCTGGGCTTGAATGTAAAGGCGGGCCTCCGTCTGGTGGCCAGTTCAAGTTCGTTGACTATGCTCCGCGAACCACTACACACAACGAGAGAGACAACTTCAGAGGTCTCAGAGGGGAAGTCTCGCTGTAGTGTTAGCTGGCCTTCTTCACCATCTCGATGTCAGCCAGCGACTTAGAGATCCTCGATTCGGCGTGCCATAGCTCGTACCTGTCCTGCATCTGAAGGTACAGGTCCGGCACGGCCCCGGTCAGGCGCGAGAAGCGCAGGGCCATCTCAGCGGTGACCGCGCCCTCACCCTTGAGCACGGCATACAGCGATGGGCGCGACACCTTCATCCGGCGGGCCGCTTCGGCAATCGGCAGCTTCAGATGCTCGGTCAAAACCTCTCGCATCAGCATGCCGGGGTGGGTCGGTGGGCGGGCAATCGGTCGCTTCACACGGTATTCCATATTCATCCTCTCGTTGCTAGTGGTACTGCTCTAGATCGACGCGCTTCGCATGAGGAGATTCCCAGGCGAAGGTGATGCACCAAGGGCCGTTTATGTGGATGGAGTAGCGTAGCGGCTTTCCGCGCAAGGGGTGGAAGTCAAATCCCGGCTGGTTCAGGTGCATAAGGTCGGTCGCAGCATCGAGAGCATCAAGGCGGACAAGGACCCGCTCACGAAGGGCTGGGGCCACCTTCGATGAGGCGCCCGTCTCGAATAGCTCTTTCAAGCCGCGATGCTTGAAGCTTTCGATCATGGGGAGGAGTGTAATGCGTCGCCTGTCACCTGTCAAGCGTTGCATTACAGGTATCGGAGCGCCCGCGACTGGCAGCACCGGGGGGCACGCGGACCCCGGTTTGGGCGGCATGTCTAGACGAGGGGGGAGGACCGCGGGCCGGTAGGCCCACAGGTTCCCCTTTGTCTTGGTCAGAAGGTGGCTCGTCAGATCATGCGCCTCTCAGCGGCGCAGCGGTGGGATACTCTTCAAGTCCAGGCCGGTGCTGCGGGCACGAACGGCCTGGCCACGTTTGCCGTCGCTCTTGTGCTATCGGAGCGGGCTGCCGCTGCATAGGAGTCGCCGGGGCTGTCAGAGCAGCCAGCTACTGCTGCCTGCGTCCTGCGTCGGCGGCCTGGTCCCCCAGCGGGACCGCTCAGGAGGTCGCCAGCTCGGGCCCGGGTAGGGCCGGGGTCTGCGCGGCTACACCTGATCGACATCTGCCCGGCGCGTTGGTAGGCTTGCGGCGGGAGCTGCTGGACGTGCTGAAGGCAGGCCCACCGGCCTGGTAGCACGCCGCGCCCTGGGCGAGTAAGGGATGGAGATGGAGGTCCTCCTCATAAAGTAGGGTCCCCCTACCCTGCCCGCCGCAGCGCCGCCCGCACCCCGGCAACATTACCCCCCGCCACTCCCGAACTTCCCGACTCCAAGAGCCTGCTGCTTTATCGTTTCCATCAGGCCCCTAATCGCTGAGACCCACATTGAGGAGGATCATCCCCGGGATCGGCTTGTGATCGAAGGCCAGATTGACGAGCCCGATCTGCACGCCTCGGAGTCGTCGGCACATGTTGAGGAGCCCGATCTGCACCCCATG
>JBBRLA010000891.1:0-2624 GCA_038231615.1 Polyangia bacterium
ACGGGCGCATCAGCCCGGGGTGCGCCGGCATGTACAAGGACGAGCACATACCTGCCTGGCGCCGCATCGTGGACTTCGTTCACCGTCACAGCCAGGCCCCCATCGCGCTGCAGCTGGGTCACGCCGGACGAAAAGGGTCGACGCGCCTCTCGTGGGAGGGGGACAGCGAGCCCTTGCCCGAAGGCAACTGGCCGATCCTCTCGGCCTCGCCGATCCCCTACCTGCCGCACAGCCAGGTGCCCAGGGAGATGGACCGGATGGACATGGACGAGGTGCGCGCAGCCTTCGTCCAGGCCGCGAAAAGGGCCGAGAAGGCGGGCTTCGACATGCTGGAACTGCACATGGCCCACGGCTACCTCCTGGCCTCGTTCATCTCGCCGCTGACCAACGTGCGCACCGACGAATACGGAGGGGACGTCGCACACCGCATGCGCTACCCGCTGGAGGTCTTCGCCGCGGTGCGGGCGGCATGGCCCGCCGACCGGCCGATCTCGGTGCGGATCTCGGCCTGCGATTGGGCTTTCGGGGGACTTTCTGCCGAGGACGCCGTGGCGGTGGCCAGGCTGCTCCGCGAGCATGGCTGCGACCTGATCACCGTGTCGGCGGGGCAGACCGTCCCCGGGGCGAAGCCGGCCTACGGGCGCATGTACCAGGTCCCCTTCTCGGACCTCATCCGCCACGAGGCGCGCATTCCCACCATGACCGTGGGCAACCTCCAGGGCGGTGACGCGTGCAACACCATCCTCGCCGCGGGTCGGGCGGATCTTTGCGCGATGGCCCGCTTGCACCTGCGCGAGCCCTACCTGACCCTTTCCGAGGCGGAACGCTACGACTTCGAGGGGGTGAGCTGGCCGCCGCAGTACCAGGCGGCCAAATCCATGCGGTTGGCGCGGCCGATGCGAACGCCATGATGGACTGACTGATTGATTGCTTACTTCTGCGCGATGCCCGGGTGGCGCGGGGTGTGGCTGTCCAGGTAAGAGAAGCCGGTGGGGTCGATGAACTTGCTGCCGGCAGGCGTCTGGAGGTCCGCCATGACCTGGGCCACCGATGGATAATATCTTGGCAGCGCCAGCCGCGAAAGGAAATCGTCGAGCTGGTGCAGGTTGTAGTGCCAGGTGTCGCCCCGCGCCGAGGGGAAGCGGTGCTTGAAGGTGCGGATCATCACCGTCTTGTCATCGTGGGGCATCGCCGCCAAGTTTTCGCGGAAGGCGTCGGTGTACTTGAAAAAGCCCTCGGCGTTCGATGTGTAGATGGCGCGCACCGGGACGTTCAGCTTCTTGCAGGTGGCGGCGATGCTCTTCAATGTCACCACGCCGTTCAGGTCCCCTTGCAGAGCGATGAGCCGGCCGCCCTGCGAGAGGGACCGTATGTAGGCGTAGGCCGCCGGGTCCCCCAGCCAGCTCGGGTGGCGCGCGCCGACGCGGATGCCGGCCACGTGGCGCAGGTAGATCTGTAGCCGCTCGCGGTAGTGGGTGTAGACCCGCTGAAGCTGGGCGGCCTCTTTGGGCTCGGCGATCTGGGCCAGGATCTCCTTGGCCCGCGGCACGCTGGGCGTGTCGAAGAGGGCGCGGAACTCCTGCGGGGTGGCCGCCTCGGCCAGGAAGGCGAAGTGAATGCGGTTCATCCGCACCACCTCCAGGTCGTAATCCATCATAAAGACGAGCTGCGAGCGGGCCGCCGCCGCCAGGGTATAGCTCTGGTCGGTGGCCACGCCGATGTAGGCCCCACCCAGGGGCGCCAGGCGGGGAAAAAGAACATCGTGTCGCCACTCGTTCGACACCACGAAGCGCAGCCAGGTCGGCTCCGGGAGCTTCTCGCTGGCGGTGGCCTGGAGGATCTTGCGCTCGTCGATGGAGAGCGGCGGCGGTGGCGGCGAATCGGGCAGCGGCGCCGGCTCGATCACCGGGGTGTCGCTGAGCGGGCCCTGATAATCCGCTCCCTGGGAGGGCGCCGCCCACGGCGCGGTAACGACCTGCACGGCAGGCCCCGGCGCCTCCGTTGCCCCGGCGCGAGCCGAAAGGAGCATCAGGACCAGCAGGGTCACGATCAGCGAGGCGACGGTGCAAATCCAGCACGAAAGATGGGCGTAGTTGCGTTGAAGTGCGCGCATGGTCTCGGACGCAGAATACCACGGTACCTGCGCCTTGGCAAAGCGCCCTGGCGGCAAAGGGTGACGAACAGATTCGGGGGCCCCTCAGTCCGTGAGCGTGAGCGTGAGCAACTTTTTGCCGGATCTACCGATGATTTGGCCCATGGCGACCTTCCTGTTTTTCTTCCTCATTTGAGGACAAGAAACCGGTGCCCGATCGCGCCGGTACCCGATCGCGCCATGGTGGAGTCGAACTATCCGGTTTTCAAAGGCCCGGCGACCTTGTAAGTACTGAGGATGATGCCGGACGGCATTGCTTTCGTGCTGACGAGCTCGAATGAGCGTGGCGGGGTTCCCTCCGCAAAGAAGCGCTTCCCCGTGCCCAACAGGACCGGATAGACGACCAGCAGGACTTCATCGGCAAGCTCATGTTCGAGCAGTGTCGAAGTCAGCGTGGAGCTACCCGAGAGGACAAGGTCCGGGCCGTCCTGCGACTTGATGCGGCGAATGCCCTCGACGATGTCCGGTCCAA
>JBBRLA010000892.1:0-2623 GCA_038231615.1 Polyangia bacterium
ATTCCTGACGCTGAATTCGGCTGCCCTTGCAGTAGTCCAGGCAGCAATGCCTGTTTTGATAGCGCCAGTGCCTGCAGGAGTGCCTGTTTGGTCGTGTTTTCAGGTGCCGCATAGGTTACCTATTCCCAAGCTGAAAGTCGCGAGTTCAAGTCTCGTCTCCCGCTCTTCTTCGTTATCGGGTAAGTCCGCAGAAACAGGCCGGTTAGAGCGACAACCTCTGACCGGCCTTTCTGGTCCTGGACGTCTTGTGGACCATGCTAATCGTCTCACGTGCCACAACGACTGGACCGCCGGGTAACTTAGCGCCTCCTGAACAGGTAGAAGAGCCGCGGATACGAGAGTCGCGGATCATCCCCGTAGCGCCAGCCGTCGACGGGGTCCCAGCCAAGCTGCTTCAGACACTTGATGAGCTTCAGCGCGTCGTACCGCTTGAAACGGAACACCGAGAATTCGCGCTCGCCCCCGGTGGCGGACTTGACCCGGGCCAGCACCTCCACCGAATAGCTCCCTGGCACCGGACAGGAGGTGGTGTCCAGCTCCACGTCCAGGTCCACGCTGGTGACGTCGCGGGCGTAACGCCGGATCGGCCCGGTCAGGAAGTCCTCGTCTTTCCGCTGCCACCCGAGCCCGTTGCCGCCCTTCAGCCGCGGGTCGTTGCGCCGGATCTCGTCCGGCTGCTCCACCGGCGCGAACGTAAGCGGCATGTCCAGCAAGAGCAGGTCGCCCGTGGCGAAGCCCACCAGGCTGTTGCGGATGAAGAAAATCTCATTCTCCAGATTGGCGAAGGTCCCGCCGAACATGGTCACCACCCGGCGGCGATGGGCGCGCTCGGGGGTATACAGAAGCTGGGTGTAGCGCGGCAGATGATGGAAGTTGCCCTGAATGGCGCAGATCGAGACCCCCCGGCGATCCGCCAGGGTGTCCGCGGCGTGCTTGTAGGCCACCGAAAGCAGCGGCTGGCTGATGTCGAGCAGGTACAGGCGCAGGTCGCCGTGCTCCACCCGCCCAAGCAGGTGCTGCACCAGCCGCACGTCGAGCTTGCCGTCGCCACAACCCAGGCTCAGCACGTCCAGGCCGGCCCCGCCCGCGCAACTGAGGATCTGCGCCGCGGCCCGGTCCACCGGGATGCCGCTGTAGGCCTGGGCGTAGTCCTCCTGGTCGGCGATGGCACACCAGCAGGCGGCGCTCATGTGGTCCAGGTACATGTGGGACTGTTCGATGTGGCCGCCGCGGCCGTTCACCTGCATGACCAGCTCCTTGAGCATCTTCAAGGGCTCGAAGCCGGGGGCCAGCCAACAGTTCAGCGTCGGCCCCTTGTCCGCGTCGGGCTCGGCGGAGGGGTGCTGCCAGAAGGCGGACGAGGGCTCCAGCCCCAGTTCGACCACCGCCATCAGGCGGGCCAGCACCATGGCGGTCGGTGGGCGGCGCCCGGTCTCCAGGTTCTTGATGGTGCTCTCGGAGATGCCGGCCAGGCGAGCCAGTTCGAGGCGAGAAAGGTTGGCCGCCTTGCGCCGCTGCCGGAGCATGCGTCCCCAGGCCAGGGCGTGGGGGTCGCCGCTTTCCTCGGCAGGCACGGCGGCGTCCTGCAGGGGGGCGGAGGAAACATGGGCCAGGGCGGCCCCGGAGGTCTCTTCCATATGGAGATCGGAAAAGGAACCCGGCGGGTCGGAATCAGAATAAAGCAGCTTCTTCAACGCCTGGATGGCGGCCCCCATGTGGTCGGCCTGGTGGGGGGCAATCTGGACCGTCTGCAGGGCCTCGATGGCTTGTTTCACGGCGTTGGTTTGAGGGACCGAACTGAATTGTCTCATGACGGGCTCTCCAGAAAGGGCGAGTTTCTTGAAATGGGCGTTTGGCCAAACCTTCTGGCGCGCAAATTACGCCCAACCCTACCCAGATTGATGAGCAAAGAACAGATGATTATCTTTTTGATTTTGCCGTATATTCGATGCGCCAGCATCTGGCTGAGCGGATACTGATGTCCCATTGCGTGGAGCACTGTGCAAATCTTTCACGATCGGCGTTCCAATGCGCTTTTCCCCCACGATCAGTCACAAATGCAGTCAAGAAGCGGTCTTGAGGGGACTTGTATTCCAGGACCGTGTACAGACGCAAAAGAGGCGAAACAGGGGCCGGTCCACCTTGCGCAGTACGATGGCGTCGGCCTCCAACAGGAGTGAGGTGGACCCCATCTTTCGGACCAAAAAGGGGCTCGGCTAAGGGCTCGTATGAAAATTACTTCAGTATTCTCGTCGCCTAGAATGCGGAATGAAGTTGCCTCACAGTCACCGTGGTTGGTCTTCGTCGAGAACAGTCCGGGGGTAGATGGGTATCCGCTGCACGAGCCCCGTAGTTCCAGGCCAGGCCCGGAGCAGGCAGAGTGGGGGTATGTCGATTCAGCCGGGAAAGGATTCAGTGCGAAGGCGTCTGCTCTTCGGCCGACGCGGGGAGGGGCGGCGGGATGGTGAGCGGCCCGAACTCCGCCTGGAGATGGGCGGGGTCGAGCCGAGCCCGAGTGCGGGCCCAGTACTTGGGGGCCAGTTCCAGGTAGCGGTGGCGGGGCCAGTGGCCCAGGACCCGGAACAGGTCGCGCAGGTAAGCCTCGGGGTCCAGGCCATGGAGG
>JBBRLA010000893.1:0-2615 GCA_038231615.1 Polyangia bacterium
CCAACCAGGGCGAGGTGGCCCTGTGCAACGGCATGACCGCCCTTGGCTACTTCCTCGGCGCCGCCGACAAGGTCGCCACCCGCTTCCGCGACCACAAGGACTCCATCCACGTCGACCTCATGCTCCGCTTCCAGTCCGTCCTGTTCGACTACCTGGAGATGGCCGACCTGGTCAAACCCCTCATCGAGGAGCAGTTCGAGGAAGGCCAACAGGAGTTCTCCGAGCTGTCCGCCGGCATCGACAGCGACGATCCCGAGGACCGCCAGCCCTTGGACCTGCGCCCCGAGCGCATCGACATCCCCCTGTCCTTTATCGTGGTCGACGTCTACGACCCCTTCCACGGCACCGACCACTCCGAGGCGGCGCAGAACCTGTTGTGGTGCCTGGGCCTGCTCGCCGTCCTCTGCGAGCAGTTCACCGAGTTCCTGGTCCAGGTCAAGCTCGGCGACCCCATCTCCTCGCTGCTCGCCTACCAGATGCAGCCCCTGCTTGCCCGGGCCAGCGGCTACGGCACCCGCCTGGTGGCCCTGTTTCACCATCAGACCCAGATGGCCAAGGCCAACCAGGAAGATCAAAAGGCCGACGAAGAGGCCCTGCGGCAAAAGGCCCTGGAAGCCGAGCTGCGCACGGTGGTTTTTGGGGAAGATCACATCCCACGTAACTTCGGCAAGGTCGCCACCCTGGCGGATGGCAGCCACGCCGCCATCACCCTGGATCAGGCCATTGTCCTGGTCACCCTGGGAGCGCCCGGCGCCGGCAAGAGTCACCTGGGCGTGCTGTTGGCCGAGCTGCTCAGCCTCATGCTCCCGGGCCTGAACCGGCTGACCGAGCTGGGCGTGCCGGTGATCTTCGCCTCCGACTGGCGCAAGGGGCGCACCCGGCACCAGCATCTGCGCGGTTTTTATCCCAACCCCAACCTGCACCACTGGCAAGACCTGCGCCAGCAATTCCTCATCCAGTTCGGCCACTCCAACGCCGCCTATATCGAGGCCAACGCCTACTGCCTGCCCGGCTGCGAGAAGATTTTCCTGGACGGCTACCCCGACCTGGTCGAGCGAGGGCTGGGGGTTCGCCCCGCGCTCTTGCACCCCACCGAGTGGGGAAACTTCGGCTACAACGTGATGCTCCGGTGCGGGGCCAAGATCTCCGACCGCTCCCAGTGGAACGACTTTGTCAGCAACCTGCTTTTGCAAGAAGGACCGGGCGCCACCCCGCGCAGCATCAAGGCGCGCTTCCGCGCGGCGAAGATGGGCGGGCTCAACAAAGCCGCCATCGACGCGGGGTTTGACCTGATGCACTGGCTGACCTCGCAAAATGGCGAGCGCATCGACAGCGCCATCGGCAAACGGGGCGTGCCTTCGTTCTTTTATCTGGAGCACCCGCGCATGGGGCCCGAGCACATGCTCGGCTTCCACCTGTGCATCATCAACGCCCTGAACCGGGAGCTACCCGACGATCCCTACGTGCTGTACCTGGTAGAGGAGGCGTTCAAGCAGAAGATCAACCAGGCGGTAGGCTGGTCCTACGAAGAGATGACGCGGGAGAAGCGGCATGGCACGCGCGGCCTGTTCTTGGCGGCGCACATGCCCTGGGACGTGCCGGCGGACGTGCTGACCAACGCCACCGGCGTCATCCACTTTGGCGAGATCTCGCCCGAGGCGCTGGCGTACCTGAAGAAGCTGTGCCCCAAGTTCGGGCCGCGGACGGTGGCGGACTTCGCCCACCTGCCTCGCGGGTCGGGCTACGGTGGGTTCAACCTGGCCAGCAATGGGCTCTATGCGCGGGAGGCGGAGTTGTTCACCTTTCGTCCCAGTTGCCTGGACACCGGCGGGGAGACCGTGCGGCGCGGGTGAGACCAGGGCGTGCAAACAATGCACGCGCGACGGGGTTGACCTGCGACGGGGGGCGGGCAGAATGATATGGCTGTGCCGGGGACGTCCCGGATTTGTGAATGACCCGATCGGAGGCCGTGGATTGTCATGAGTGTGAAGAGTGCAAATGGGGCAGGCAGTGGGCTTTATCCGATTCTGGGGCCGGTGACCCTGGCCGATCCACAGCAGATGGCCTCGCCAGTGACCGGGCCGCTGGAGGACGCCAACGGGGAGCTGACCCAGATGGCGGAGGCGGAGCAGGCCGGGGCGCCGACCACGATGGGGGCGCTGTACACCGAGGCCAGCGGCATCATCGGCCGCGCGGTGTGCGGGACCGATCCTGGGGTGGGGCCGGGGGCCGCGGCGGCGGCGGCGGGACGGAGCGGAGCAGGCCGGCCCGCTTCGGGCATGGACCCCGGCCCTGGGGCGCCGCCGGGCATTGATACTGGCATCCCGCCCAGGCTGACCTGGGCCGTGCGGATCATGCTCCAGTCCATCCTGCTTTTCATCAAGACGCCCACCCGCATCAAGATGCTCAAGCACACCGACAACGCCGACACCCTGCTGGTACCGGCGGTGGATAGCGTGCTGGGCTACTCCGCTGCGGTGGTGGCGGCGGACTTCCGCATCGGCCAGCGGATCAATATGAAGCAGCTCGCCGTGCAGCGGCAGCTTCTGTTGCAACTGCGCGAGCTGCTCAAGATCCTCAATGTGGCGGCATTCTGCGTCGAGGCGGGGATCACG
>JBBRLA010000894.1:0-2615 GCA_038231615.1 Polyangia bacterium
CGGTCAATTGCCCCCTCTCAAAGGCCCTCGAGGAGGAACGCAAAGAGGGAAAGCCACTCACCCATTTGGGCCCTGACGAGGGTTGTTCAATGGTCGAACCGCGGAGGTCACAAATTCGCCCACCTGAAACCCGGAAGAGCCAGGAAAGGCTGTGCAGTGCAGGCGCGAATTCAATCGAAGAGCTGGAGCGCCGAACGGTTGCCCGCCTTCTGTGGCTCTGGGCCTACTCAGAACTTGAGTGCTGTTCCAAACTGATGTATCGCTTCATACTCATGAACACGAACCCCAAGCTTACCAGAACGCCATAGTCTGGGGCGGTACCAGAATGCTTGCTGATTCGTTCGACAAGGAATGCTCATGAAGATCCGGCAGGTCCAGATTCAGCACTTTCGCAACTTCAAGGGTCCCAGGCCGCCTGTTTCGTTCGTGGATGAGGCCACCGGGCAGGTCCGCCCGCTAACGGTGCTCGTCGGATCCAACGGCAGCGGCAAAACTACCCTCTTCGATGTGATGGAGGATTTACTCGGGTTTGCATCTATGTTGGGCGCCCGTTCTGCCCTGACGGAGCATCGTCCACCGCCGAAACTACTCCAGAATTTCCTAAGCAAAGGGTTTGCTGCCCTCCGGCTAGAAATGGGCAATCATTTACCTCAAGAGCTGAAGGCCAGATTCAATCAGGGCCAGCCAACGCTGAACATTGCATTCGGACGAGTCGAGGAGGCACCGGAGGAGATCCGCACATGGACCAATCGGATGTGCGTGTTGAAAAATGGGGCGAACCTTGACATACTTGATGACTTTAACCAGTCAAGATCGACGTAAGGAGTAATCGCCTCGTACTGGCTCAGTGAAGGGGGGTATCCTGGACTACTTTACTTCCCTCATGACCGATGGATCAAGCATGATCAGCGAGGCGGCATCGAGCCTCCTCCTGAACTGAAGGGATGGGTTTATCGTTTCACCCCGGACTCCGCCTGGAAGGGCAGCCTTCCTCAGCTCTGGGTATGGCAAAACTACCTTGACCTGGAAGAAGGCCAGAGCGGACGAAAAAACCTCACTCCCTTCGTCGAGATCATCGAGACCATCCTTGGGCGGGGGCAGCGGATACTCATCAAGCAGGGACGCGTGCTCATCCGGCGCCCGCACCTGGGCGATGAAATCGGACCTCACGAGCTGCCCGCCGGAGAGCAGCAGGTCCTGACCTTGTTTGGCGAGCTGGCCCGTCACCTTCACCCCGGCGCCGTGATCGTCATCGACGAGGTCGAGAACAGCCTCCACCCCGGCCTTCAGCGCGCTGTCATCCACCATCTGCGCGAGCTGGCCCGTCGCTATGACCTGCAAGTCATCGTGTCCACCCACTCGATGGAGATCGTTTCCGCCGTCGCTCCTCACGAGATCGTGAACCTGGACGACATGATCTTTCAGGAACGTACGAGGCAGGCGGGGGCCGGGGAATGAGCTATCTCCGGGGCAACGAACTTTTGATGAAATGCCGGGCCGGCCGGGGCGTGGTCGTGCTGGTCGAAGGGGAGACCGAGCAGGACGATCCATTTTTCTACAACCGCTGGTTCGGCGATCGCGCCAGGGAAGTCAGCTTCTTCCCGCAGAATGGGTGGCAGCAAGTCTGCACCGCTGTCGCGCAGGTCCGCGAGCACATGCCTGGACGGCCGGTCTTCGGAATCATCGACCGCGACTTCACCGACGCGGCGGTGCTGGATCGGCAGCGCAAAAGAATGCCTGAGGATGGCATCCTGCGGACCCATTACTACACCCTGGAAAATCATCTCCTCGGAGTGTCTGGCTGGCATCAGGTGATCCGCCTCATTCACCGAGACAATCCTCCAGCGGGATGGCGAGAACTCGTCGAGATCGAAGAGCACCTTCTCCGCTGCTACCGGGAGTTCCTGCCCGTGGCGGCGTACAATTGGGTCGTCTGGCAGGAGAACATGGGGTCCGGCAAGGAACATCCGGGCGTTCCCGCCAAGGAACATCCAGACCAGATGCGCGACTTTGATCCCGCTCTTTTGTCTGTTTTGGGAAAATCCCGCGGCTCGTCCATCGATCTCGGGCTCAAGTACCAGGACCGGCTGGCGTGGCTGCGCGCCCTGTCAGCGGATGAGTGGCCCTGCTGGGTGCATGGGAAGTTGCTGCTCAACCGCGTATGGCTGCCACGAATCCCGAAGGCCGGCATGAACCCCAGCCATCTGGTCAACTATTATATCGGCCAGTGCCCTGAGCCACCCCCCGCTCTAGTGAACTTGATTGACCAGATCACAGAAGCACCTGGCCGGGCAGCTTTTGGCGTACCTCCTCGCTTCCTCGGTCACGTACAGTAGTACGCTCCCTCGGTCGCTGTGGGGGTGCGCCAAAATCTGCTCCGGCCAGGTGCTTCTTCCTGTCGTGACTTTTCTTCCTGAGATGACTTCATCGACGTGACCTGTGTATAGATCGTCGTATCGTCTCCGCGGCGGGGCTAGCTAGACCATCGCCGAAAAGCGGTAGCGGAGACGCGCCAGGATGCGGCGAGCATGCGCGTTGTGCTCCGCGGAGTCTCAAGGGTGAGGCGAAGGGGGCCGTGACGGTTGCGCTGCGAGCTCAGGCAGGCACGATCGGAG
>JBBRLA010000895.1:0-2611 GCA_038231615.1 Polyangia bacterium
GACGCTGACGCACGCTGGCGCCGAAGTAGCCGCTGGCGCACCGTGACCCTGACGAACCGGCTTCTCCGTCAGCATCAGCATCAACGATCACATCAACGCCGACTCCAGATTCGGGCCCCGACTTTGAGGAACCGCGCCCGGCCCTGGTCCAGGTCCTTCTCCCGTACCTGAGAGACCTCGCCGGCCCACTCCAGCTCGGCGATGCGCCGCACGCTGAGCCCGTCCTTCATGTGATGGATCGCTGATCGGCAAACTCCGTGGCGGATCGACGGACTGCGCAGCCTGATCGGCAAACTCCCAGCGGGTCTGCGCCTGGTGCTCCGCCTCTGGCCGGCGCCGACGCGTACCTCCCCACAGACTCGCATTCGCGAGTTCGTGGCGAGGTACGGCCGTCCCTGAGCGCCAATGCTTCGCCACCGCACCTTGCTATGCCCACAATACCGCTTGACACCTTGGTTTGCAGGTAGAGCGCTCGCTGTCCCGATTCTTTTCACCCGCCCTTGTCGGCTGCCCCGATGTGCCTATCTGAAGGGGATGGACCATTCCGTATCCACCCTGGAACCCGATCGCCGCCCCGGCGGCCTTGACCTCGTACCCGACGCGCTGGAAACCAAGCGGCGGTTGAACAACGATCAGACTCAGGTTTCGCCCTTTATTCGATACTTCTTGGGGCCTTGATCATCGTTTCGGCCACGATGGTCAGTTGAACATGGGGGCCGACGCATGCTGAGAGCGCTTCGCAGCGGGGCGCGCGGGCATCTCCAGGTGGTCCAGCAGGAAGGCGAAGAGGTCGGCAAGTCGGGCACAGGACGAACGGAGAGCTGAGTGGGTCGCTCAAATGACGAGTCGATGGCCCCGATCGAGTCCAGAAATGACGAAGGCCAGGGACTGCCAGGGCGGTTGCGCTCTTCATTCACAATATCAGCCACCTCATCCTCTGGAGAGAGGGCAGCGCGCCTGAAGGCGACCGAGGGGCGGTATTCTTTGACAGGAGCCATGTCGGTCAAGACTCTACCGCGGCACCTCCCTGTTCACAAACAAGCCGAGCAACCTCGCGACCGACTGACGGTGGCGTCGGTCGCGGACTCGGGGTATAAGTCGGGCATGCCCCGCCGCTTCAATACCACTGGAGTCTGCCTTCCTGCGCGCCACTACATGCTGCCGCCGCAGAGGCGGCTGCCGACCATCCGTAATTTTATCAACGACCAGGCCTACTTCATCCTGCACGCCGCACGTCAGGTTGGGAAAACGACATCCCTTGTCAGCCTGGCCCAGGCGCTGACGCACGAGGGTCGCTACCTGGCGGCCTACCTGTCCATGGAGGTCGGCGACCCCTTCCAGCATGACGTCGGCACCGCCGAGAACGCCATCCTCGGGGACTGGCGGAACAGCACCGGGCGTTGGCTGCCGGCGGAGCTGCAGCCGCCACCGTGGCCGGATGCCCATGAAGGGGAACGGATCTCCGCCGCCCTTTTCGCCTGGGCGCGGGCCTCCGCCCGGCCCCTGGTGCTCTTTCTCGATGAGATCGACGCCCTGCAAGACGAGACCTTGCGGTCGGTCTTGCGCCAGCTCCGCTCGGGCTTCAGCAACCGCCCCGAGGCGTTCCCCTGGTCGGTGTGCCTGTGCGGCGTACGGGACATCCGCGATTACAAGATCAAGTCCGGCGGGAGCCAGCGGCTGACCACGGCCAGCCCCTTCAACGTCAAAGCGGAGTCCCTGGTCCTGCGCAACTTCAACCAGGACGAGGTGGCCGAGCTTTACGCGCAGCATACGGAAGAAACCGGACAGGTCTTTCTCCCCGATGCGGTCCAAAGGTCCTTCGAGTTGACCGGCGGCCAGCCATGGCTGGTCAACGCGCTGGCCCGGCAGATCACCGAAGTGGCGGTCCCCGATCGCGGCGTCTCTATCACATTATCCGACATCGAGGACGCCAAGGAGGCGCTGATCCTGCGGCGCGACACGCACCTGGATTCGCTCGCCGAGAAGCTACACGAGGAGCGCGTGCGTCGCGTCATCGAGCCCATCCTGGTCGGCGAGCAGCCGGCGATGAACGTCATGAATGACGACCTGCTCTATGTCCGGGACCTGGGGTTGATTACCGACAAGCCCAACATCCGCATCGCCAACCCGATCTACCAGGAGGTCATCCCGCGCAGCCTGACCTATGTCATGCAGGTCTCGATGGTGCAGGAGGCCGCCTGGTACTCGCGCCCGGACGGCTCGCTGGACATGGTGCTGCTGCTGGCGGCATTTCAGGAGTTCTTCGCCGCGCACAGCGAGTCATGGCTGTCGCGCTTCGCCTACCACGAGGCGGGGCCGCACCTCTTGCTGATGGCTTTCCTGCAACGGGTGGTGAACGGCGGCGGGCGGATCCAGCGCGAGTTCGCGGTCGGCTCGGGCCGGGCCGACATGGTGCTGGAGCATGCCGGGCGGCGGCATGTGCTGGAGCTGAAGCTGCGGCGGGGGCCGAACACGGAGTCTGAGGGCATCGAACAGCTCGGGCGTTATCTGGACCGGCTGGGAGAGAGCGAGGGGTTTCTGATCCTCTTCGATCGACGCAAGAGAATCTCCTGGGGCGAAAAGATCGACATCCACGAAGCGGCGGATGCGC
>JBBRLA010000896.1:0-2608 GCA_038231615.1 Polyangia bacterium
CCCAAACGACGAGACTGGCACTGGGTGAGGGCCGTAAAAGACCGTGCGCGGCCCTTCATATCCGTAGGGCACCGGGTCCCCGGTAAACACCTGGTAGGCTTCCTGCACCCCAGGCTGATCGCCGGGCGCCCCGACCTGCTGGTACACCGCCGGGTGATCGGGGGCGTAGCCGTGGAAGTGCGGCCCTTCGATGTAGCAGTAGCCACCGCCGAGACGGGCGGCGATGGGGTGGGGGCCCAAGAAGCGCGCCCGCTCGACCACCGGCGGCGGCGGTAGCACGGAACGAGGCACCGGACGCCTGGCCCCGGCTCGCGACGGCGCGAGAGACAGAATCAACAAAGCCGCCATCAGCGCCGATAACCAGATGGAAGATGCGGCCCAAGACGGGGAGCGCCGGTCGGGAAAGCAGGGCCTAAGGATCGTGCGAGTCATGTTCACCTTCTGGAGTCAGACGGACGGACGATCTAGTTTTGCAGACGCGCCGGAAGCCGCCAGTCCTTTCGTCACTTGCCCAGATGGCCGGTCGGGTCATCTACGCGAAGTCACGAGCGTCGTCGCCCTTGAGTCGAGCATACACTCTTTTTTCCGGGGTCGTCAGCCCCCGGAGGAACTTGGAGTGATATTTTTGTAATCCAAGGCTCTATTTTCGATTATCCTTGATGGCGGTGAACCCCATGCCAGGTGGGCCGAGGTCTCCCATGAACCCTTCTTCCCCCGGTAGCGCGCGAGTGAGAAGAATTCTCCAACAACAAAGACCCCGTCGTAGTCTCAGTATGGTAGATTGCTAAAATCGTGCCCCATTCTTCTCCCAACCATCGCGAGATCACCCTCAAGGTTGTCTACTGCGGGCCAGGGCTTTCAGGGAAGAGCACGTCGCTTGGCTATCTGCACCGGGCGCTGCGGCCCGACGCTCGGGGGCAGATCGTCTCGGTCAGCACCGGCATCGACCGGACGCTTTTCTTCGACTTTTTCCCGATCGCCTCCCCCCGCCTGAGGGGAAACTCCCTGCGGGTGCAGCTTTACACCACCTCCGGCGAGGTGCGCAGCGAATCCACCACCCGGGGCCTCTTGGAGCACATCTCCGGCGTGGTCTTCGTCGCCGACAGCCAGCGCTCGCGGGAGCAGGAGAACCTCCAGTGTCTGGAGGGGCTGCGCCAGAGCCTGATCAAGCTGGGCCTGCGCCTGGACGAGGTGCCCCTGGTTTTCTCGTGGAACAAGCGCGACCTGCCCGGGGTGCTGGGCCCGGCGGAACTGGCTGCCTGCCTGAACCCCGAGGGGCTGCCCGCCTTCGAGACGGTGGCCACCACCGGCAAGGGGGTCTTCGACGGCCTGAAGGCGATCACCGGGCTGGTGCTGGCCGAAGTGACCGGGCGGCGCAAGTCGGGGCCGTCGGGCACCAGCAAGAATTCCAACGATCGGCGGCTCTCCGCGGCGCAGAAGGCGCTGGCCGCGCTGAAGGACGGGCGCGAGCCGTCGGAGCCGATTGTGCTGGACCCGAGCCTGTCGGGCCTCCTTTTGGCGCCGGCCTCCCTGCGCAGAGACGGGGTGCCCCAGGCGCTTCCGGCGGTGCGCGAGCTGCACGAGGCGGCGGTGCCGACCTACATCAAGGACCGCGTCGCCTCCCGGCCCGAAAGCACCCCCGATCGGGGCGCGGACGCGCAGGACCGGCCCGGACAGGTGGCCACCGTCCTGCGCCCCCAAGACAACGGCGGCAACGGTGCGCGCGGGGGCCCGCTGCTTTCGGAACAGACCCAGCCGCGCAAGCGCCCGCCGACCTGGCTGCATCCCCTTTCGCCTGAGGCCGTAGAACCTCCGACGGGGTCCCGCCGCGACGTGTGGGTAAGCCACCTGATTCCCAAGAGTTCGCTGCGCGACCAACTCCACGACGTCGAGATCGACCTGGCCACCGGGCACTACGCCCAGGCGGTGCGCCGGGCCAGCGGGGTCTTCACCATCCTGTGTGCGCCCGAGATGACCCGCGAGCCGGCGGAGGGACCCGCCTGGGGGGCCCTGACCCTGGGCATGCCGGTGGACCGCTACCTCCGCTTCCGCGAGTCGGTGCGCAACGCCGAGGCGGGCACCGCTACCCTGGAGGACGGCCTTTTCGCCCTGTTCTTCCTGATGGACGCGGTGCTGCGAAGGTAAGCCCCCAAAAGCTTCCCCGTGCGGATGACTCGCGATCACAACGGCATCCCGTACCCGGGTTTGCTGTGGTAGTAAGGGCCATGAGTTTGATCGCCTCCCTTACCTGGATGCGTGTCCAGGCACTGACCGTCCAGGCCGTCCTGTCCGTGGGGCTGCCGGGTCAGGCCAGGCCCACCCCGCCGTCTGCCGCGGAGTCCGCCCGGTCCCGGGCCATCCCCCCACTGCGCCCGCGGAACGAAACCACTGCCCCGACTGCACCTGCCCCGGCCTCGACTGCCCCGCTCCCGGCTGCCGCCATCGCCCACGCCGGCCTCATTCCGCCGCTGCGACTGTCCCACGAGTCCGATCCCACTGCGCCCCCGGGTCCCGAGGTGGGCCTTCTCATGCAGGGGCAGGACGCGCTGGTGCGGGCCGGATCGCAGGGCGAGGCGGCGGCGAAGAAGTGGAACACCCTGGCCTATCG
>JBBRLA010000897.1:0-2594 GCA_038231615.1 Polyangia bacterium
CTTGTGCACGCCGCGCTCGTTGTCGACGCGCGCGTACACGCCGGCCACGTGGCCCGACGGCGGAACGAACACGTTGCCGCGCTCCGGGTCGTACACCTGGATCCACGGGAAGTAGTAGGCGCCGTACTTGGAGTCGCGGGGCCGGGCCAGCTTGTCGACGCCACCGGTCATGGTCTCGGGGGAATCCAGGATGGCGAAGCGGTCCTTGCGGCTTTCGCAGTGGGTCAAAAGGGCGTCCTGCACCGCCGGGGAGATCACCCCGGGAGCGGCGACCAGGGAGATCTCATCGATCTCCTCGAAGCACTTGAGGCCCGTGCGAGCGCCGGGGCCGTTGTCCTTGCCGACGTAGCGGGCATCGGGACCGCCACCTACGGAGGGGGGGGCCGCGACGACCTTGTCCTTGTCCTTGGCGTCACCGCTTTTGGCGGCCTCGGCCGGGGCGATGTCCAGCGACGAGGGCGCGCCGACGTTGACCACGAAGCAGCGCGATCCGCCGTTGTTGAAGAAGCCGTAGATCGCGTGCGCGAGGTGGGTGGACTGGGTGAAGTCGCCGAAGGTCTTGACGAACTGGGTCCAGTTGGTGACCAGGACGGACTGATTGACCGGTCCGATCATCGACTCACCCAAAAATCCGACGGTATTGGTCCCGACGGACTCGATGGGTTTGGAACCCCTATCTACCTCTTCAACGTACACACCCGGCGAAAGATAACTCGTGGCCATGCTGCCCCTCCTTCTTGGTTCAAGTGTGGGGAATGCTCCCCAGGTCTCCTTCCGCGGGGCGCCTCTTCAGGTCTCGCAGAAGGTTATCGGCGAGGTCCGCCGATAGTTGCGTGTCGGTTAGCTCCTCGCTGTCAGCGACGGAGCCGGTTGAGTTTGTCCAGATCGAAGAAACGCACATCCCGGTCCTGGACGCGCTTGATCGGGGTCTTTCTGCTCGGATAAAGGGGGATGGTGGTCCAGCACTGGATGGCCGGCTTGAGCGGCTGATTCAGGTTGGACCAGAACCGGGAAAGCACCCCCTCGTCGAGCTTCTGAGACATCAGGATCGGAATGAAATCTTCGGGCGAGAAAGAGTCTCCCTTGAGTTGATCGCCACTTAAAGTGGGATGTTCGAGCAGTGCCTTGATGGTGGCGCCGAGGAGGAGTTGCTCTTCCTCGGGGGTCTGGGCCCAGCACGAAATGAGGTAATCCAGGCGGAGCCACAGGGGCATGTCTCTGCCGACTTCATGGACGGTGCCGTCGGGGAGGACTTCCTCCTCGATGTACTGGGCGGTGCGGTTGTTGGAGATGCCCTCTTCGTCGAGAGTGATGTTGTACAGGTAGACCGAGATCGCGGGAAGCTTGCCCTCGACGGCCTCCTGCTTGGGGGCAGCGACGACAAGGTGGACGCGCTTGTAGCCGATCGCCTTGAACTGCTGCTTGAGCAGTTCTCCGATCGTCTCGGACGTCTCCTTGATGATGTGGTGCTGGCCCTCAATCATCGCCTATCTACCCGTCCTCAGGCCGTCTTCAGGTTGCCTGTTTGTGGCACAATAAGTTCCATACGATAGGAGACAGACCCGGGCATGTCAACCCCTGTGTTCGCTTGCTTTTTGGCCGGGGGGGATGCCAGACGATCGCGGGAGCGCCAGAGCTCCGGATCGCCGGATGTTGCCTGGGGATGTTGCCTGGCGCGCCGCGCCATTTTGCTGAAGCAGGACGTGCATCGACAGAAATCATACGTCCGGGCCGTGGCTTTTTCCGTGACAAGCCTCACCCGTCGCGACCTGTTCCCAGCCCAAGGCCGGCCCCGCGTAAGGCCCGGCCCGTCCGCCGGAAGGCCCCCGCCTTCATAAAAGGCAAGGCGGGGGGCCTCAGGCCGTGGCCGAGGCCTTCTCGGCCCGCTTTCGCAGGTTGTGGTCCAGGACGCGCTTCCGCAGCCTGATCGCCTTGGGCGTGACCTCGACCAGCTCGTCGTCGTTGATGAATTCCAGGGCCGCCTCTAGGGTCAGGATGCGCGGCGGGGTCAGGAAGAGCTTCTCGTCCGCCGCGGTGGTGCGGATGTTGGTCAGCTTCTTGACCTTCGACGGGTTGACGATCAGGTCGTTCTCCCGCGCGTGCATCCCCACGATCTGCCCCGGGTAGACCTTCTCCCCGGTTCCCATGAACAGGATGCCCCGATCTTGCAAGTAGAACAGGGCGTAGGTGTTGGTCTCACCCGGGTCCTGCACCAGCAGCACCCCGTTCTGCCGCCCCTTCAGCGGCCCCGCATAGGACCCGTATTCCTTGAACGAGTGGTTCAAGATCCCCGTGCCCCGGGTGTCCGTCAGAAACTCGTTGCGGTAGCCGATCAGGCCGCGCGAGGGGATGGTGAACTCCATCCGGGTCCGCCCCACCCCCGAGGGGCTCATCTCGCGCATGCGCCCGGCCCGCCGCCCCAGCTTCTCGATGACCACCCCGGCATAGGGCTCGTCCACGTCGACCAGTAAGTCCTCATAAGGCTCCTGCCGCTCCCCGTTGACCTCGCGGAAGATCACCTTGGGCTGCGACACGCAGAGTTCGAAGCCCTCCCGCCGCATGGTCTCGATCAGCACCGAGAGGTGCAGCTCGCC
>JBBRLA010000898.1:0-2586 GCA_038231615.1 Polyangia bacterium
CTACATGCCCGAACACCACGTGGTGCAGGGCCGGCGGGCGGGTGTCCAGTTCGAGCATCTGCCCGCGCATCGGCCGCACGGCCCTGGGGGACAGGGTGCTGCCCTCGACCAGCGACGACCAGCTCCCGGCGGCCACGACCACTTGCGCCGCGCTGATGGTTTCTCCCTCGACGGCCACCCCCAGGGCCCGCTCCCCATCGTGGATCACCCGCTGGACATGGGCCGTGACGAAACGCGCCCCGGCCTGGGCTGCGGCCAGGGACAGCGCCCGGGCCAGCTTGTCGGCCTCGACCTGGTGATCGTCGGGGAAGTGCAACGCTGCCGCGCACGGGGCCAGTTTGGGTTCGGCCTCGCGCAGGTCTTGGGGCGAAAGCAGCGACACGCGCAGCCCGGCCCGCTTTTGCCAGGCCATGCGGGAGAGCAGCGCCGCCCGTTCCTCTTCGTCTTCGTCTTCGTCGCCGGGCCGCGCCAGGACCAGGGTGCCCTCGCGACGGTAGCCGACGTCCATCCCGGTGCGCTCCTGTACCTCGGCGATGAAGTCCGGGTACAGCCGCCGGCTGGCCAGGGCCAGGGACAGGAAGGGCCCCGGCTCGTCGGCCTCGGCCTGTGGGGCCAGGATGCCGGCTGCGGCACTGGAGGCCTCTGCGCCGGGGACGCCGCGCTCGATCAGAATCACGCCGAGGCCGCGCTGTTGCAGCCTCCAGGCCACGGCGCAGCCCATGATTCCGGCGCCGATGACCACCACGTCGCAATTCATCCACGATTCATACAATGGCGGGGGCCTTTGTGCCACCCCGCGTGCTGAAAACGGGCGCTCTTCTAACTATATTCGACGCAGTATCTCCGGCCCGCGAGCACTTCCACGCCGACAGCGACTGAGAGACCTACCCGACCTACCCCGCGAGAAGTTCATGGGTGAAACCAGGGGGCTCCTTTCATCTGGAAGGAGCGGGGACGGAAAAGTCGGCGGAATTGACGTTTTTGCCGGCGATGTCGCTTCAGAAAGAGGGAAAGCCGCTTGGTTTGATGGGGAACTCACCTGGATCCGCGAGAAACTCACCTGGATCCGCGAGAAGTTCATTGCTGGAACAGGGAGGCTCTCTTCATTTGGAAAGAGGGGGGGTCGGGAAACGTGGCGGAACCTACGTTTTCTGTGGAGGATTGGTGCAAAATCTACGAAATTCACTGTGTGGGGCGGGAAGTTCATTGGGATCCCGGGAAAGTTCATTGTCTGGGGAAGGAAGCTCATTGCATTTGGAAAGACCGGGGGTCAGGAAACAGAGTGACGTAGCCAAGGTCGGAAAAAGATCGCGGCGTCCCTTGTAATCCGGGCAGCCGTGCCGAAAACCCGGGTATGAGAGGATCAGATTCTCGAATTCGTCAGTATCTCGGCTGCGACAGGATGATCACGCGCAAGCTCGGCAAGCTGGCCCAGGCCGGCGTCCATGCCCGCGACCTGGGGGGCAGCCTGAAACGCTTGATCTCGGGCAAGCTGCACCTGTGCCAGCACGACTCCTTCGACGACTGCGTGAAGCAGAACTACGGGCTGGATCCCATGCTGGCCCGCGGCCTCATGTCGTTCGCCAAGGTCCACACCAAGGACGAGGCCCGCGCCGCCGGGGTGATGCCGCTGCCGGTGCTGTGGGAACTCACCGACCAGCTCCCGGAATCGGCGCGGGGGCCTTACCGAAAGACCTTGGAGCCGGCGGAGATCGGCACGCTGGACCAGCAGTGCGCCCTGCGCGCCGCCAAGGAGGCCCGAACGGCGGGCCACCCGGGGTGGCGGGCGGTCTACGACAAGACGCTGGAGGCCCTCGGGGAGCGGCGCCTGGAATTGACGCGGCAGCGCCACGCCGAAAGAGTGCGCCTGGGAACCAAACCCTTCAAAAGCATCGCCTGGTTGCAGGATGCACCGGAGGGGGCGGGGATCGACGAACGGCAAGCCGCGGCCCTTTTGTGCCACGAACTGCGGGAAGCCTGGCCCAAGATCAAGCAATGCCACGTCGGGATGACCCGAGCCAACCTGGCCCTGCTGAAGTCCCCCTACCCTTACATCCTGACCGGCGAGGGGCCCGAGCGCATCATGCACACCCTGGTCGCCCTGCACGGAGACGTCCCCATGGTGCTGGGACTGATGTGCGAACACCTTTTGCCCGAAGAGCAAGGCAAGTGGCTGGCCATCTTCAAGGCCAACCCGGCGCTGCGCCTGAAGATGGCCCCGTGGATCCAGCGACGGGAGGCAGCGGCGCGGGAGGCGGCGGCGCACGCGGCAGGGGAGGCGGCGGGGGCGGCAGCGGACCAGGTACCACGAACGGTGGAGCCAGCGGAGCCAGCGGAGACGCGGAAGGCGGAGACGCGGAAGGCAGCAACGCGGAAAGCGGAGATGCAGAAGGCAGCACGGAAAGCGGCGCGGAAGGCGGCAACGCAGAAGGCGTCGGCACGGAAAGCGCCGATAACGCCGGCAGAAGCATCACCACCGGCAGAAGCATCACCACCGGCAGAAGCATCACCACCGGCAGAAGCATCACCACCGGCAGAAGCATCACCACCGGCAGAAGCATCACCACCGGCAGAAGCATCACCACC
>JBBRLA010000899.1:0-2580 GCA_038231615.1 Polyangia bacterium
CCAGAGCAAACTCGGAAGCCAGGACATCGAAGTGGAGATCACCAGGGAGAGCCGCCAGGCCTACCTGGATGAACACGCGGCCGAACGCTGAAGCCCGTTAAAGGCAGATCTATGAATGGACGCACCCGCTGATCTGTGCGACCATGCGGCCCATGAAACTGCGAACCTGCATCACCACCCTCCCGGTTCTCCTTTTCCCCTTCACCCTTGCGGTCCCTGGCTGTGGGGGCACCCCGGTCGGCGTCGACATGGGCACCACCGGCAGGGCCTTGAAGAACCTGCCCACCGGTTGTCCCGCCACCGAGACCTCCGATGACCTGTACTCCACCTTGGTCAAGCCGACCTGCGCCACCCCGGCCTGCCACGTCGCCGGAAACCAGCTTTTCTTCAGCATCGGCAAGGCCAGCGATCTGCACGATCAATGGGTCGGCAAGACATCCTCCGAGGGGGGCGGATTGCCTGACGTGACCGCGAGCAATCTGGACAAGAGCTTCCTCATGTACAAGATCACCGGGCAGCAGACCCAGGCCGAAGGGGCGCGCATGCCCAACACCGGTGTCAATCTGACCGACGCTCAGATCTGCAAGTTCATCGCCTGGATCAAGGGCGGCGCCACTTAGAAACGCCCCAACCCCTGATCGGTCAGCCGCCCTTGCGGATGCGGGATCACTTGGCGCCGGGCATGTAGAGGAGTCCCTCGTGAGCGATCTCTATGCTCTCGAAGGAGATCTCGTTCTTGCTGGCGTCGAACTCCGGCCCGTCCCACTTGCAGATCCACGCCTTGATAAACTGCCAGGTGTGAGCGGGCTTGTTCCCGGGGCCCATCTGGGTAATGGTGCCGTTGAACCGGGCCGGCGGGGCCTTTTCATCACTGGCGAAGGCCGCCCGCTTGTTCCACATGGCCGGGCCGGCGAACCCCTGCTTGAGGACGATGTTGGGAAACTTGGTGCGGCCGATGAGCTTGCGCTCGTAGCCGTTGACGCCGCCCTCCTGAACCGGGGTCACCTCACCCTCCGATTTGAGGCCGCTGCAAGAGCGGAAGTAGGCTTCGTCGGCCCCTTCGAATTTGACGATGAAGGTGTAGGCTCCGAAGGCGTCGCGCCGTTCCATTTTTCTCCCCTTTTGTCGGTCGGGCACGCACCAGCCCGCAGGTTGGTCTTACGACAGTTGCCGGGGTCTGTCAAGGTAGTCTTCGGGGATGGGCAACCCGGGGGCATTTGACGGCGTCTCATCTGTTTGATAGCGTGCTTTTCCAGATCTGAAGAGGGAAGCGAGGAGCAAGCGTTGTCCAAGTACAATCGCCGAAAAACCGCCGCTGGCGACGGTGGACAGAATCCCCCGGCGCAGGACGAATTCGTCGGCTTCTGGCAGAAAGTCTTCAACAAGATCACGCCGCACCTGAGCGGGTTCGTGTTGCTCCTTGTCGGGGGCGTGGTGGCCTGGTTCGCCCTGTGGGGCGTCGGGCAGTACACCACCGGGCGCAAGGAGGCCTCCTCCGAGACGCTGGCCGAGGCCATCCGCACCTACCAGGCGGAACTGCTCGGCGACAAGGAGACCCCTTCCACGCTCGACGACGTGGTCCGCTACAAGACGGCCAAGGAGCGTGCCGACGCGACCCTGTCCACCCTCGACAAGCTGGACAAGGAATATGGCAGCTCCGACGCCGCGGTGCGGGGCGACTTGGCGCGGGCCGGCGTGCTCTACGACCTTGCGCGTTACGACGACGCTGAGGTGGCCTACAAGAAGTTCCTCGGCAAAAAGCCCAAGGACGCCGCTCTGCTGGCGCTGGCTAGGGAAGGCCTCGGCCTCTGCGACGAGGCCCGCGGCAAGCCCGACGCGGCGCTGGCGATCTATCAAGAAGGGCAGGAACCGCAGCAGGGCAACTTCTATATAGACCGATTCCTGCTGGACCAGGCGCGAATCTACGCCAAGAAGGGCGACAAGAAGAAGGCCGTGGAACTGTACAAGGAGATCCTTGCCAAGTCGCCGCAGTCGCCGATGAAGGACGATGTGAACAACCACATCATCGCGCTTGAACAGTAGGCCGGCATGCCGGTAGCCCCAAAGCCCTCCTGTGACCCAGCTTCCTCCGACCGGTGATCCGAACCCGCCTCACATGACCGCCACCGGTAACCCGCTTCACACGACCGCCTCCGGTGACCTGCCGGTGACCCGAAAGCTTCGCCCAACCGTGAACACTTCGACGCTTCTCTTGACCTCCCCGATCATGATTTCGGCCACCGTGGCGTTTCGCGCTTCGCAAGCCATCACTGCGGCGCTTCCGCGAACCATTCTGGCCCTCGGGCTCTGCCTGGGGTTCTCAGCATGCGGGACGCTCTTTCCGCAGAACTCGCTGGGGCCGCGGCTCTCGCAGAGTGCTGGGGACCAGCCGACCCAGGTGGTGCGGGTGGCGTGGGCCCGGTCCCTGGTGAAGGAGCTGCCGCTCCTGGATTACAAGCCCCAGGAATTCGCCGCGGCGGCGCTAGGCGAGGGGGGCCTGGTATATGTCGGCTCGTCCTACAAGACCTTCTATGCCCTGCGGCAGAAGGACGGAAGCCAGGTGTGGAGCCGGCTCCTTTC
>JBBRLA010000900.1:0-2578 GCA_038231615.1 Polyangia bacterium
CGACCAACTCGCGGGGCAGCCAGTGCCAGCAACACGGTTGTCACCGGCAGATTGTAGTGGAAATGGGCCAGCGCCACACGCAGGAGCAGCAGGCCGGGGACCCGCCCAGGAGTTCGGGGAAACCGGCCGTGAACCGAGCGTGGCTGGCCCGAAGTGGCAGCCGCCGGCGAGGCAAGATCGACCGGCGATCGCCTTCGGGGTCCCAAAAAGGGCCCTGACGGGCCAAAAGGAGACCTGACAGACCAGAAGGAGACCCGACGGGCGCGAGAGTGGCCCTTTGACGCGAGACGGCCATCGTGGCCCTTGTCGCGAAGGGGGACGCGGGCTACCCTCGTGGCCATGCGTGGTCGTCCACTCTTAGCAGCACTGGCGCTCTTCTCGTCCTGGCTCTTCGGCTCGTCTGCCGGGGCGGACCCGGTGCAGATCGACATCCGTGCCGCGGTGCCCGTGCCGCAACGGCCGCAGGTGACGCTGAAGGCCGACGAGGCGGTGCGGGACCTTTCGCTGACCCTTTCGCCGGGGCCAGCGCCGAAAGACCAGCCGGGCGCGGAGAACCCGGAGACCGCGCAAAAGCGGTTCTCGCAGCGGGCGATGGCGCCGGGCCAGTCGGCGACGATCTCCCTGGGAACGGGGATGGCCGGGCGCACCCTGTGGAGCGGGGCGCTTTCGTACCTGGCCGGCGGCAAGAGCTGGCACCAAGAGCTTCACTTCGACACGGTGGTGACACCGGCCTTGAAGGTCGGCTACGACCGCGAGCACCTGGACCTTTCGAAGCACTACGTCGAGGTGCAGCTCTCGCGGCCGGCGGGCCGGGCGGAGATTTCGGTCGTGGGGGAGGACGGCGGCCAGATGGGCGCGGCGCAGGTGGCGTTCCACGGCGAGCGACCGGGCACGTGGCTGCGCATCCCGTGGACCGAGAAAGCGCCCGGGGAGGTCCTGAAGCTGGACTTGAAGATCTACGATCAGGCCGGCTTCCCGATACACTTGCAGCTTTTCCCCTGGTCGGTGCCGGTTCAGCATGAGGAGGTCAATTTCCCCACTGCCTCGTGGGAGATCCTGCCGGCGGAGCGCGGCAAGCTGGACGAGAGCCACCGGCGCATCCTTCAGATCCTGGCCCGGGTCAAGGGCAAGGCCGAGGCGCGGCTCTTCGTCGGCGGGCACACGGACACGGTGGGCAGCGACGCCGACAACCGGGTGCTCTCGCGGAACCGCGCGCGGGCCATCGCCGGGTATTTTGCCCAAAAGGGCATCGGGGCGCCGATCTTCTATGCCGGCTCGGGTGAGGCGGTGCCGCGGGTGCAGACTGAAGACAACGTGGACGAGCCGAGAAACCGACGGGCGGACTATGTCCTTTCGGTGGACCTGCCGCGGCTGCCAGCGGGCGTGAGCTGGCAGAAGCTGGAGTAAATATGATGCGAACCGAACTACCCAGTGTATGCCCCCTCGACTGCCCCGACACGTGCAGCCTCTCCGTCACCGTGGAGAACGATCGCATCGTCGCCGTACGGGGCTCGCGCAATAACCCCTACACCCGCGGCGTGCTCTGCGCCAAGGTGCCCGCGCTGTACCCCAAGTGGGTCCACGGAGCGGGACGCATCCTTTTCCCCCTGAAACGGGCAGGCAAAAAAGGTGAGGGCCGCTTCGAACGCATCTCGTGGAGCGAAGCCCTGGACACCGTTCACCAGCGTTTCGCCGCGATCATCGCCGAGCACGGGGCGCAGGCCATCTTGCCGCTGAACTATTCAGGCCCCCAGGGCATGCTGGCCGGCGGATCGATGGACCTGCGCTTCTTCCACCGGCTGGGCGCCAGCCTGCTCGACCGCAGGCCCCTGTGCGGCGGCGTGCGCGCCGAGGCCTGGGTCGGGACCTTCGGCGCGGTCCCCGGAATCCCTCCAGAGCAGGCCGCCCTTTCGCAGCTGATCATCGCCTGGGGCGACAACGTCACCTGGACCCACCTGCACCTTTTGCCGATGATCAACCAGGCGCGGAAGGCCGGCGCCAAGCTGGTGGTCGTCGATCCGCGAAGGACCAAGATCGCCCAGCAGGCCGACCTCCATCTTGCGCCGCGTCCGGGCACCGACGTGGTCCTGGCCTGGGCGCTGGCCGCGGAGTTGGAACGGCAGGGCGGCATCGATCGGGCCTTTGTCGACGCGCATGTGCTGGGCTTCGAGGACTTCATGACGCTGGCCCGCCCCTTCACCCGGGCCCAGGCGGCCCGCGTCTGCGGCGTCTCCGAGGAGGCCATCGGCACCCTGGCCACCTGGTATCAGGAGCGGTCCCCCGCGGCCATCAGCATCGGCAACGGCCTGGAGCGCAACCAGAACGGCGGCAGCGGCATCCGCGCCATTTTGGCCCTTGCCGCGCTCGCCGGCAAGCTGGGGGTACCTGGCGGGGGCTTGATCAACGGCGCCTCATACGCCTTCCCCAAGACGCCGGCCCGCCTGGCTCGGCCGGACTTCGTCCCTCCGGGCACTCGCACGCTCAACATCGTCGACGTCGGCCGCCACCTTTCGGACCCGGCGCTGGCCCCGCCGATCCAGGGCCTCTTCATCTACAACCACAATCCACTGATCGTCCA
>JBBRLA010000901.1:0-2577 GCA_038231615.1 Polyangia bacterium
CCATCGCCACCGAACTGGGTCGCATACCTGCGGCGAACTCTCTGCGTCCGGTGAAGTCAAGCGTAGCCAGGTAGTAGGAGAACAGATCGGCACGGGAGTCGGACGCTCCATTGGGCCACATCACTTCCACCGGGACCGTGCCCAGCGTCCCCGGTTTCGCCGGCAAGGTCATCCTGATCTGGCTGGGCGATACCACCCGCACGTTGCTGGCCCGTATCCCGCCAAAGCTCACCATCGATCCAGGGGCGAAATTTGTGCCCGTCAGCGTGACCTCGATGCCTCCGGTCGTAGGCCCCAACGCGGGTGTAATTGCGCTCAGGTTCGGTGCTGTACACAAAGGCGTGAGTTCTACGGTCTCTGTGAACATATGTTCCCCGGAAAGCGGCACCTTCATGCTCGCCACGGTGTCTGCACAGACGATGCCGCCGGAGGCGGTTACACTCAGCGTGAGCGTGCCAGAGGTGCTGGTGTCATAGTAAAGGCCATATGTCTGGGTCGCCTCATGGGATGCCGACAGGTCTTCTTCCACCATCGGGGCCGACTGGCCATCCACCTCTGCCGCGATAACCAGCCTCGTGTAGTCACCGGTCAGTCCGGAGACTGTGAGAAAAATTACGCTGGTGTTCGCAGGACCGCAGGAAAGGGCCCCGAGGACCGCTCCGACCACAAGGCACATGACCAGCCGATGTTTCATGGCGCACTCCCCCAAGGGTTCATAATGGTCTGCAATCATTGACCGCCATCCCCGCACAGGGCGAGGGAACCTGCGTCCCCAGCACCGCACCGGTGATCACGCCGGCCGCGACGACGGATCCCACCGCCCCCCAGAACCACCACCGTTTGTATAACGGCTTGGGCACCGGCACCCGCGCCAGGACGAAGTCGGGCATGGTTCTGGGCAGGGCCATGGCCGGGGTCTGCTTCTCCTCGGTCAGCGCCCGCACCCGGTCGCTGATGTAGCTGTTCAGCATGCTGACCTTGATCTCGCCGGTCCGCTTGTAGTCCGCCTTGCCTCGCAGCCCCTCGACCACCGCCTTGGTGAAGGCCCCGTTCTTCCATACCTTCGATTCCAGCGAGGTCTGGGCGCCTGTGGAGGCGGTATACACCACGATGCCGTTGTCCGCGCTCGCCATCTCGTTGACAAATCTAGCCAGGTCCCCCGGGGCCCCTCCTTGCCAGACATTGCCTGAGTGGCAGGTATCCAGGAAGATGACGACCTTGCCAGGAAACTGACGCAACAACTCCTGGATCTTGTCGGCCGGCAGCATCGTCCGCGCGATCTCGTCCGGTCGCGGGTCCCCCTCATAGGGAACGTAGTAATACCGGCCCGTCTCGTCGTTCAGTCCATGGCCCGCCAGAAAGACCACGGCGACATCGTTGCGCGTGCTGCGCTCGCGCAGCCAGGCCATGCTATCGAGGATCTTCGAGGCGCTGGCGTCCTGGTCCACGAGGATCCGCGACTCCACCGTCCGATATTGCTTACCCTGCTGCTCGTGCAGCGCCGCCGCCAGGTCCCGTGCGTCCTTCGGCGGGTAATCCAGCGTGCCGAGCCGCGCTTCCTTGTAGTGGCCCAGGCCCACCGCCAGCAGCCGCAGGTTGGGCATCTCCGTCTTGGCCCGATGGGCCCCCTCCCAGCGCAGGTGAACGCGGGCCGGTTCGCTGCTCTGCGACAGCTCCGTCGTCGCCAGGAGGGTCACCGTCGCGTCCTCCGCGGGCAGGTCGACCAGAAAGTCGAGGGCCTGCTCTCCCTGTCCGGGCACGCCACTGATGAGCTTGGGGATGTCCACCGCGACACTCCGCCCCTTCAGGATGCGCCCCTGCACCAGGGGATAGATCGAGGTCACGGCCAGCCCCGAGGGCGAGCGGACGAGCGCCCGCACCCGCAGTTTTTCATTCCGGGCCGGCGTGAAGTCCTGCGGTTCAACGATGGTCACGACCGGGGGCAGGCGCAGACGCAATGGTACGGAGTCCTCCTTGCGGTCGGTCCGGGCGTTGGCCTGCTCGATCGCCAGGTGTTCGTCTGCCGTGAAGAGCGCCAGAGAGACGATGTCTCGGCGACGATGGCGCTCGCTGAACAGGGAAGCGGGAAAGAAGTCAGCGGCCTGGGTGGCTGCGCGGTTGACGTGCCAGCCGATGAGATCCTCGCCGCCGACCGAGGCGTCGTAGTAGCCCGAGGGGGTCCAGAGAATCCAGCGCTTGCGGTCCGGATGGGTGAAGAGCGAGAGCAGCAGCTTGCCGTCCCTGGCGGCGTACCAGCGGAGGGTCCCATCTGCCAGCGCGGCCAGAAGGAGGCGCCCGTCCCCCGACAGGGTGCAGGCCCAGGCCCCGTCCGGGGGTGGGCCCGGGCAAGCGGTCTGGCGCAGCCGGTTGTCCGCCGGGGCGCCCGGCACCAGGGCTCGTTCGTCCAAAGAGAAGCTCACCGGCGGCTGGCCTGCGGCCTCGTGGGCGAAGCGCACGGTGCTCCCGGCGCTGTTTGCCTGGATCGTCCCCGCCCCCGCGGCCCGCAGGTCGAGGCGCTGGAAGCGCGTCCGCTTCCTGCCGCCGGCGAACCATTCCTGACCCGGGCCGCGGATGAAG
>JBBRLA010000902.1:0-2577 GCA_038231615.1 Polyangia bacterium
AACTCAAGGTGCTGCCCCAGACCAGCGTGAAGCTGGAGATCCGGTCGAGCTACATCAACTATTACAACCCCAGCACGGCCTCCCTGGTCACCGGCGTGCCTGCCCGCCCCAACCTGGTCCTGCCCTCGTCGGTGCCCTTGCGCGTCACCCTGGGCGCCAGCACCCTGATCGTGCCGGCCCTGGGCCTGACGGCCTACGCCGGATACGGCAACAGCTTCGAGATCGGGGTGGACGGGTCCAGCCTGCTGACCAAGACCGACACTTCCTACAACAACTTCCTCGCCGGGGCTGAGGTCCGGGTGCGCCTCATCGGCCGCATGCGCCTGGCGCTGGGCTATGCTCGCGATTTTTACGACTCCATCTTCGCCAGCTTCTTCACCGACGACCGCCTGTACCTGGACTACGACCACAACCTGTGGCGCGGGCTCTCGGCGCGGGTGCGCTTCGATACCTATTTCCGCAGCTACGGGACGCTCGTCGATCCGACCTTCCTCGGGTACACCGGGTACGGCGGCAATGCTACCACCCGCAAGGACGTCCTGCTCAACCTTTCGGCGGAGCTGAACTACCGGGTGCTGTCCTGGATGCAGCTCGGAGTGAGCTATAGTCTATTAGATGATATCACCGACTTCACCTTCATTTCGCCTGCCATCGGGACAGTCAACGCGGCCTTCATCAAGCACGCGGTTTTGGGCAAGATCGACATCGCGTACTGATCGCGAAGCGCCGCAGGCGCCGCGGTCCATGAATCGCGAAGCGCCGCAGGCGCCGCGGTTCGTTAACGCCCTGTGCGTCCTGTGCATTGTCGTGGGCCTCGGCTCGCTGGCCGCGTGCGGGGGCGGCAGCCAGGTGGAGATCCGCCGCTCCGAGCGGCCCCCCGTGGCCGACATGGGCCTGGGCGCCTCGGATGTCTTCGACGTCCGCGTCTTCGGCGAGCCCGACCTCAGCAGCACCTACCGCGTCGCCGGAGACGGCACCATCGACTTCCCCCTGATCGGCCGCCTGCAGGCCCGCGGCCGAACCCCCACCCAGCTCGCCGACGAGATCCAGACCAAGCTCCAGAAGTATGTGAAGCGCCCCCAGGTATCCGTGCTCCTGAAGGAGGCCAACAGCAAGAAGGTCACCATCTACGGGCAAGTCCAGCACCCCGGCACCCTGAACTATGGCGACCAGATGACCATCTCCCAGGCCATCAGCATGGCCGGCGGCCTGACCTCCATGGCCGCCCGGGATAGTACCCTGGTGACCCGCCTGCGGGCCGGCAAGACCGAGACCACCAAGGTCAACCTCAAGGCCATCGCCAACGGCACCGAGACCTACTACCTGCTGCCCGGCGACGAGGTCTTCGTACCCGAGCGGATCTTCTGACGCAGTCCCCAATCGCCAACCGAGGCGAAAGCGGCTATCTTCAACCCGGCCATGCGGTCCTCGTCTCCGAGAGCATCTTCTCCGTCCAGATTTTCCGCCAAAAACCAGCCGACGAAGGTGCAGCTCTTCGCCCAGGCCGCCCCGGGCCTTGAGAACGTGCTCCTTAGCGAGGTGGTGCAGCACCTTTGCCCGGCCGGCGCGACCGAGGTGACCCAGGTCCCCGGCGGCGTCAGCTTCGCCGGGCCCCCGGCGCTCATCGGCGAAGCCAACCTGTGGCTGCGCAGCGCAGGAAGAGTGCTCCTGCGCCTGGCTTCGTTCCGCGCCACCAGACTGCCGCAGCTCATCCAGGCCGCCGCCGCCCTGCCATGGGAACGCTACTTGTACCCGGGCACCTTTCAGGTCAAGGCCACCTGCCACACCTCGCGCATCTACCACAGCGACGCCGCCGCCGAGCGCATCGGCCTGGGCATAAAGGATCGGCTCACCAGAATCGGCGCCCCCCCGCCCCGGGCCGACGCCCCCAGGGCCCACGTCTTCCTTCGCGGGGTCGATGACGAATGGGTCCTGAGCCTGGACACCAGCGGCGAACTGCTCCACCGCCGCGGCTATCGCATCGAGCAGGGCGCCGCCCCATTGCGCGAGTCCCTGGCCGCGGCCCTTTTGCTCCTCGTCGGCTATGACGGCGGCCCCTTTGGCGACCTGTGCTGCGGCTCGGGCACCTTCGCCATCGAGGCGGCCCTCATCCGACGCCGCATCGCCCCCGGCCTGCAACGCGACTTCGCCTTCACCCGCTGGCCGTCCTTCGACGCCGCCATCTGGGACGCACAGCGTGCCGCCGCCCAGGCCCGCGTCCTACCCTCCTCCGCCGCGCCGGAGATCTTCGCCCTGGACCTGGATCCGGGTGCCGTATCCATCGCCCGGGGAAACGCGGAGCGCGCCGGAGTGCTGGGCGATATCTTGCTCCATCAGGCGGACCTGTTTTCGCTGTTGACGGGCGATTTTCTGCCCAAAAATCTGGACCTGCCCCGGCTTCTGCTTGCGGCGAACCCGCCCTACGGCAAGCGGTTGGCCGTGCACGGGGCAAAGGAAAGCTCCTTCTTCGGGCGCCTCGGCGACCGCCTGCGGGAGCGCTTCCTCGGGGCCAGGGCGCTGGTACTGGCCGGGCACCGCCCGTGCATCAACGAGATCGGCCTCGACGGCCCGGTGCTC
>JBBRLA010000903.1:0-2573 GCA_038231615.1 Polyangia bacterium
AGCAGTGCCAGCAGATGCAGGAGTGGCTGGAGGCGCTGCGGGAACGGAGCCAGGGGCAGGGGCAGGGGCAGGGCGGCGGAGATTCAGGCGGCCCTGGGGGATCGGAGGGCGGCGGAGAAGATAAGGGCGGCGGGGCAGATGAGGGCGGCGGGGAAGACCAGGGCGGCGGAGATGACGAGGAGAGCAACGAGGCAGCGCAAGACGAATACGTCCCCGCCCAGCGCCCGATTCGCCGCGCCCAGTATGAGGATCAGGTGGCCGTCTCCTATGCCCGCGGCAACCCCAACCCCTGCGCCGCCGAGCGCCACGCCTGCGCCCTTATCACCTTGAGCAGCTACCTCATCGGCACCTCCGATGAGGTCTGGCATCAGTACATTATGGGCGGCGGCATCCCCGATCAAATCCTGCTCCACCTGAGCCGCTCCATAAACGATTTTATCGTGGATGCCATCCCCTACTTCCAGTGGGTCAAGCCCAACTTCGTTATCGGCAAGGCCCAGATGGAGGCGCTGCGTCTGCAGCACCCCGACCTCCCCGTGGCCGACCTGATGCCGGTGCCCACAGAGGACGAGTCCATCATCGGCCCCCAGTCCTGGATCTCCGTCTCGCGCATGGACCCCCTGGGCGACGATCTGGAGCCTACCGACACCACCAAGGAGGTCTTTTCCCTGCTCGGCCTCATCGAGACCTTCCGCCGCGAACTGGGCCTGCACATCGCTGCCCTGAAGCGCGGCGAATCGCTCTCTGCTTTGCTCTATCACCAGATCGACATGGACGTCTTCGACGGCTACTTGCGCCTGACGAAGCTCAAGTGCGAGTTCCGCGATGGCATCCAGCGCGCCCAGGACCTGGAGGAGAAGCACGGCGACCTTCAGGCCGAGCGCATCTCGATCATCGAGCGGGCCGAGGAGAACATGGTCATCTTCGGCGCCGCCACTCGGGTCAACCAGTTCGGCAAGATCGGCATCCTGGCCGATGGCCGGCAGGCGGCGGTGCCGATGGACCGGGCGCTCTCGCTGGTGGCTTTGGGCGGGCTGGGTTATGGGAAAAGCCACCTGGGGGTGTTGCTCATCGAGATGATGCTCCTGGCCCTCTCGGGCATCAACCGGGTATCCCGCAGGGGACTGCCCATCGTCCTGGCCAGCGACTTCCGCACGGGCAAGACCCGGCACCAGCACCTGTGCGGCCTGGACCCCAACCCCGACCCCACCCAGTGGCGCTGGCTGCGGCAGTATTTCAACGCCCAGATCTCGCCCATGCTGGCCTCCTTCCGCCGCATCCTGGCCTACGTGCCGGTGGGGACGCTGGCCTTTTACCTGCGCCTGTACCCCGACCTGATCGAGCGGGGCCTGGAGTTCCGCGAGATCCGCTTGCACCCCAGCGAGTGGACCTCGTTTGCCTACAAGGCGCTGATGTGCGGGCAGGACGGCAGCGACCGGCCGATGTACCAGACCTTTGTGGAGAACACGGTGGCCGCGATGGACGGGTGGGCCGACCCGGTGGTGGTGGCGAAGCACTTCGAGGCCTCGGGGCTGGGCGGGGGCAGCAAGGGGGCCATGCGCAAGCTCTTTGAGCTGATGATCAAGATGACCTCGTACACCGAGCGGCTGGGGCAGGTGGTCCATGAGCAGGACACCCTGGCGCTGTTTCTGATGGAGAGCGCGACGCTGGGGCAGGACCTGATTTTGCCCATCCACGCGATCGTGATGAACGTGCTGATGAGGGCGGCGCCGGAGTGGCTGCCGCTGCTCTTTGTGTTGGAGGAGCCGGCCAAGCTGCGACTCAACCCCCTGGTGCTCAGCTTTTTGGAGGAGCTGTTCCGCATGAAGCGGCACCGGCTGCACTCGGTGTTCACCGGGGCGCAGATGGCGCGGGACCTGCCCGGGTCGCTGATCACGCTGGCCTCGGGGTTGGTGCAGATGGGCGGCTGCAGCCCAGCGGAGTGGAAGCGCCTGGTGGAGCTGCGGCACCAGGCGGGGGCGCTGTCGTACGCGGACATCGCCAACATGGACAAGCGGGTGGCGCGCCTTTTGTTCAGCGAGGTGTCGGACTCGCGGTTGGTGACGGTGCCGCCGATGGTGTACCTGCGGCCGAGCTGCGTGTGGGCGGGCGGGGAGACGATCATTACGGGGTGAGCGGAGGGCGGATTGCGAACCGCGGTTCGCGAACCGCCGGGCCGCACACGCCGACGGGATGTATCGGGGAAGGGCGGGCCGGCCTTTCTTGAGTCTCTCTGGCCGTCGTGGTAGCTACCCCTCAACGAATCGGCATCCGAAAGGTTTTTCAGGAGGCGGGCATTTCCTGCAAAACCGGCGAGGAGCTGCACGCCGTCGCTCCGCTGCTCTCGGAGCTGCGGAAGCGGGCGCAAGGGGCCGGCGGCGAAGCGCCACGGCCGGCGCTGCCGGACACCAAACTGCTCGACGAGGTAAGCGCGCTGGCCGGGAATGAGCAGATTTTTTTTCTTTACGAAAAGCGCGAATCGCTCATCAAGCTGGCGAAGCAGTGGAGCGAGGAGGGCGCGGCCATCAAGGCCCGCCTGCCGCGCTGGACCTCGCTCCTGGCCTTGCTGGACC
>JBBRLA010000904.1:0-2560 GCA_038231615.1 Polyangia bacterium
GTGTGCTCCAAGATCTCTTTTTCCTCAGCGGTCAACTTGATGCAGATGGGCGTGGCTTTCATCCCTCCATTTCATCACCATCCCGTTGATGGTCCAGTTCTTGCCTATGGCAGACCGGTTTGGTCACTTTCTTGCGGGGTGGTGTACTAAGATGACTCTATATAGAGTGGGGAGCTGGCTCGGCTCCCTTCTCTTTGCTATAGACGGCAGATGCTGATCGTTCGCCTTGAACTCTCGGGAACGTCGACGTCCTGTGCTCCCTGCTTCGGTCGCATCCTTGACGAAAGGCCGCAGGAGGTGGAGATCCTCTCGGGGAACCCGCTTTTCCCCGATGCCAGGCCCACCGGGCAGCGGTTGCCCTTTTGCCCAGATGAATGGCAGCGGCACCCGGACACCGCGCCGGCCCGGCTGCTGTGCCCCATCGTGCCCGGCAAGATCGTCGGGGTCGGCTCCAACTACCACGATCACACCGTCGAGATGGGCAAACCGATTCCAGACGAGCCGGTGCTCTTCTTGAAGCCCCCCTCAGCGCTACTCGACCCCGGGCAGCCCATCGTGCGCCCGCTCGGCTGGCAGCGCGTGGACTACGAGGGCGAGCTGGCAGTGGTGATCGGCCAGCGCATGAGCCGCGTCCCCGAGGCACAGGTCGGCCCATATGTCTTCGGCTACACCGCCTTGAACGACGTCACCGTGCGCGACCTGCAGCGCAAGGACGGACAGTTCACCCGGGGCAAGGGGTTCGACACCTTCTGCCCCTTGGGCCCGGCAATCAGCACGACCCTCGATCCCCGGCACTTCCACCTGGTCACCCGCCTGAACGGCAAGCAGGTCCAGGACTCCCGGAGCGACCGGTTTCTGTTCCCGGTGTACACCCTGCTCTCGCTGATCTCCCAGTTCATGACCCTTCTGCCCGGCGACGTCGGCCCCCCCGGCTCCCCGGCCGGGGTGGGCAACCTGACCCCGGGGGACGTCATCGAGATCGAGATCGCCGGCCTCCCGGCCCTACGCAACCCCGTCGTCGCCGGCCCCGAGTTCCTGGGCGGTCGGCCCCCAGGGTAGGCAGGCCGGGCCAGGCCAGAGATGTTGACGCAGACTGTCATGAAACGCTGGCATCGGGCGCCAGAGTGGCTATGTTTCATGCAGAGGGACCCATGAACGTACAAACGGTAGAAAAAAATATGGAACATCTGTGGTCTGGGCTACACGCCCGCGTCTTGAAGCACGGCGCTCCGTTTCGCTCCGTGCTGTCGAGGCTGCCGCGCCTGCGGGTGCCGGGCTTCCGCTTCGCCGAGACCATGTCGGGCACGGCGACAATGAACGGCAAGCAGCACGACATGGTATTCCGCCTGTCCGCCGAGGCCCCCAGCCTGATCGACTACGTCCGCGACGGCCGCACCCACATCGCCGGCACCATCACCATCGACGGGGTGGCCAGCGACGCGCCGCTGCGGGGCGAGCTGTGGATTCACCTCATGCAGCGGGTCATCCGCTACGAGTTCTCCTTCCGCGGCACCGAGGGAAAGATGCTCATGTTCACCGGGCAGAAGGACTTGCAGGTGCTGCACCCGATGAAGACGCTGAAGAACCTTCCCGGGGACATCCGCGACGACCACGGCAAAGAGGTCGCTCACACCAAGCTGCGCTTCCGCACCCGCGACCTGCCGTCGTTTCTTTATAGCTTCCGACCGCTCTTCTGAGATAGATCAGCGGGGATGCCCAGCCGACCGCAAAAGAACCTGGAGATTTTCATCAAACCGAGCGCGGATAACGCGGACAACATCTCTACGAAGTCGCGGTTCACTGCTCAGGCCCTCCTTGAAGGCCCAGGTTTGTAGCGTCAACTGCCACACCATGTCCAGCCGTTGCCCAGGGGGTCCTTGACGTTCTGATCGCGCGTCAACGAGAAACACGGCCCAGGCAAGCTTGGCATGATAGAGTCGACCTGAAGAGCCGCTACTTCGGAGCCGTACACATGGCGATTGATCGAACCGGGCGCATCGAAGTCAATCCCAGTGTCCTTCTGGGCAAGCCGGTCATCCGCGGCACGCGAATCCCCGTCGAGTTGCTCATCCGCAAGCTGAGCGAGGGGGCCGCCGAGGCGGAGCTGCTGGACGCCTACCCCCGGCTTCATCGAGAAGATATCCAGGCGGCCCTGGCCTACGCAGCCGATGCGTTGGCCAACGAGACCATCCTTCTCCAAGCGCCTGATGAGCCCGCTCCGCTTCCTGGCGGATGAGAATTGCGACTTCGCCCTGGTCCGCGCGTTGCGAACGGCGGGACATGATGTCTTCGCCGTCTGCGAAGTTGCCACCCGTTCCGACGATAGCGAGTTGATCGAACTTGCGCATCGGCGCCAGCGCATCCTGCTGACCGAGGACAAGGACTTTGGCTGGTTGGTGTTTGTCAGCCATGCGGAGTCGGCCGGTGTCATCCTGCTTCGCTTTCCTGCGGAGGCTCGGCACTCCCTGGCGCCGCTTGTCCTGCGAGTTGTGAGCGAGTATCAGGATCGGCTGCGTGGATCATTCGTCGTGGTCCAGCCCGGCCACGTCCGCATCAGCAA
>JBBRLA010000905.1:0-2559 GCA_038231615.1 Polyangia bacterium
TGGGTGGCACACGAGTATCTGGCCTGGCTGCCTCGCCTGCTTCGCGTGCTCTTTCGCGTCGAAGTGGTCCGGGATCACCAGGCCCTGTTCTACCTTGCACTGCTGCGCCCGCCTCTTCTTGAGTTGTCGCTCTCGAACGAGCGCAGTGCCGCGGATCGCCAGCTTTTCTACATTACCGGCGGGCTGCTTGTGCGACGCAGCAAAAAACGGCCGCGCCTGGAGTTTCGGCAAGTACCAGGGCAGCCGCTGGTGCTGGCCGCGATCCATGATTATGTGCCCCGCCTGCCCTGGTTGCTCTACTCGGTGACGCAGGCCATCGTGCACGTCGTCATCATGGCGCTCTTCTGCCGCCACCTTCGCCGCGCGGACAACGGTGCAAGCACAACCACTGGGAGTCTGTGAAACCCAGGTCCTGGGGGATGATGACGACAACAAGTGACCGCCTATCCCGCGGCTCACTTCCTTGCCTGCCTATGATCCCCGTGGGAATTCCCCCGCGACCGGCTCCGCAGTGTGCTAAAGACCTCTTCCCATGCCCATGAATGAGCCACAGTCCACCGGGGCGGCAGGACCCGCAGCGCGTCCCGCTCCTTCCATCAAGTTGATGGAACTTCACATCCAGAACTTCCGCGGCATCGAGTCGCTTGACCTCTCGTTCTGCGGGGCGCTGAACGAGACCCTGAACCTGTCGATCCTGGCCGGCGAGAATGGCACCGGCAAGACCGCCGCGCTGGAAGCGGTGCTTCTGCTCCTGGGACAGCGGGCGCTCTTGCGGCCTGACCTGCCGCCCCTGCGCGAGCAGATCCGCTTCGGCGCCGACTCCTTCACCATCTCCGGCGAGGTCGAGGTAAACCGGGGCCCGCGCACCCTGATGGAACTCGTCCACCTGGAGGTGAAGAGCGCCCAACTCGACCGCCCGACGCCTCCGGGGCAGACCCCCGGGGCGACGCAGGTGGACCTTTTGCGCCGCCTGGCGGTAAAAGTCGAGTATTTCTCGGCGCGGCGGCGGCTCATCCTGCGGGAAGGCGGTCCCGAGGTGGCGGCCGACCCCAGCCCCGAGTCGCAGCGGGTGTTGGAACTGCGCCGGCGGCTGCTTTCGCTGGCCGGCTCGGGAAAGGGCGACGCAGTGCTGGATCGCCTGCAGGGAATGTGGCGGCGCTTCCATGGTCCGGGGCAGCGTTTCGACTTTCTGCCGACGGACAACCGCCCCGGCGCTCCCCTGGAGGTGATCGTGCGGGAAGACCGTCCCCTGCCCAAAGACGTGACCAGCGTGGCCCTGGCCCGGCGGATGGCGCCGCTGCGCAGGGACGTGCCGTGGATGGTGCCGATGTTGCAGCTCGGTTCGGGGGACCTGGCGCTGCTCTCCTTCGCCGGGCCGCTCTTGTTTCCCGGGCCCAATCCGGCGGCGGGCGCCGAGGCGCGGCCGGACCTGGTATTGATCGACGAACCGGAACAGGGGCTGCACCTTTCGTGGCAGTCAACGCTCATCGCGGCCCTGCGCGGCATGGCGCCGCAGACCCAGTTCATCGTCGCCACCCGCTCCGACGAGGTGCTGGCGGCGACGCAAAGCTACGAGGGCTTTATTCTTTTGCGCCCGGACTGCCCGGCCTCGATCGACCCGGTGGAGCCTTATTCACCCCTTCCCGCCGGGCTGGGCCGAGAATCGTTTCAGCACGCGGGGGGACGGCGGCAGGTGATGATTTCCCGGGCGCCCGCGCCCCTTCCAGTTGACAGGCGCCCTCCCGCGGCATAGTTATGGCGTCCCATGGTCTTATTGTCCGAGCATTCGTTTTCCTGGGGATCGCAAGATTCATCGGGTCCTCCCGGCCCCTCCACGCCTTTCCGCGGCCCGCCGCTTTCCGTCCGCCATTACCGGCTGGACAACGGCCTGGGGGTGATCCTCTTGGCCGATCCGGCGGCGCCGATCTTCGCCTACCAGACCTGGTTCCGCGTCGGCTCCCGCGACGAACGGGAGGGCAAGACCGGCATCGCCCACCTCTTCGAGCACCTGATGTTCAAGGCCAGCAAGAACTACCCCAAAGGACAGTTCGACCGCCTGATCGAGACCCAGGGCGGGGGGACCAACGCCGCCACCTGGGTGGACTGGACTTTTTATCAGGATGATCTGCCCGCCGCCGACCTGGAACTGGCCGTCCGGCTGGAGGCCGACCGCATGGTCCACCTGGACCTCTCCGCCGAGCAGGTCGAGCCGGAGCGGGAGGTGGTCATGAACGAGCGCCTGATGAGCGTCGAGGACTCCGTCGACGGCTTTCTGGGCGAAAAACTGTTCCGCCTGGCCTTCGAGGCCCACCCCTACCGCTGGCCGACCATCGGCTGGATGCGCGACATCCGCGGCATCACCCTGGAAGACGCCAACCAGTTTTACCAGACCTACTACGCGCCCAACAACGCCACCGTAGTCGTGGTCGGCGACTTTGACGAGAAAAAGACCCTGGATTTGCTCCAGGCACATTATGGCCACATCCCGGCCCAGGACATCAAGCGCAGCGAGCGCGAGATCGAGCCCGAGCAGACCGGCGAGCGCCGCGCCATCTACAA
>JBBRLA010000906.1:0-2554 GCA_038231615.1 Polyangia bacterium
AAAGAGCTGCTCCAAAATGCTCGATCTCTCAGATCGGAGGGCTGCGCCCCCAAGTGGCCACTGTAAGTCCGTGCAGTGCCGCACCGATTGCGTCTCGCGCTCTTCACCGAAATTGCGCGCTTTCATACCCCCTGCCAACAACTACCACTGCCAAGGCTTTGCGAAGCGTCATCTTCTTTTCCCTCCCTTGTCTTTTGGCGCTGGGAGTTGTTGTTTCTCTGGTGGCCTGGACAGGCCAATCATCTTAGAGAAAGCGTTGATCGTTCTAACAACATCATTGGAACTGATTGATTCCCCGGAGGCCATGGGGCCGATCATGGCCAGGCTTAGTCCGGCGATACCAAGGAGAAGAATAGCAATGGACGTAGTAGGGACGGAAATCCCATAAATACCAAGTAACGTCATCGCCGAAATCAAACTTATCAACGCTATTATGCCAGTGCATAGCTTCAATGAGCGTCTGACCGAGTTGTTGTTCCTTTTATCAATCTCGTCGGGGTCATCTTGCTTGTATTGGATTATCGCCTTTGTTCTTCTTTCAAAGAGAGCCAATCGGTGTTCTTCAAAATCTTTAGAGACAGACAATATTTCAGTGGTATATTTTATGCTTTCTTCAAGCGAATGAGTCTTCTGCGCAGTCTGAACAAGCAGTACATTTACATTTACGGCGAGGGCCTGCTCTTGTCTGGCAAGCTCGACAACCTCGGCGTTTAGTACATCCTCGCTTGACCCCCTTGGGACCAGCGATGTAGGGGCTGGTTTGTCCTTAGGGTCCTTAGGCGTCTGCCATCACCATTCCTTCAGCGGCTCTCTTGGGAGGCTTCTTTAGGCAGTTCGCAGATCGTACTAACAATGTACGATCTGACCACTAAAATGCTTGTCTTTTGATCGCGAAGTGTATTCGCATCGTGATGCCAGTCAACCAGCAGCAAGCGATTTCAACGATTTATGATGATGTTACCTGCCGTACGCTGCCATACATTCACCTTGATTTCGGCTTCCCCCAGCGCGCCCGAGCCGCCTTCTTGCCCAGTTCCGTCTTCTCCTTTGGCGTGAGTCCATCCATCCTCGACTTCCCACCCTTCAGTCCGCCTCGTCTTCCTAGGGCCACGGCGGCGGGGTCCTTCTCTCGCTCTTGCTTGGCTGGCGCTTCGCCATTGGCGTCAGGTGATACCCCTTCGGCAATGTTGTCGAAGATAGCGTGTACTGCTTGGTTGAAGTCCTGCTTACCAGTGCGCTTTGGCATTCTCCCTATGGATGGCACAACGTGACCACGGGCGCAACATCCTCTAATTGGTTTAACCTCCAAAGTTGACCACTACCGCTGGCGCTGTGGAGCCTTGTGCTGCCACCGGACTTGGCCTGGTAGTCGCGGACGTCTCTCATCCCACACAGGGCCAGGGCCCACGGGAAGCCTTCAGGGCGGCGCAGGAAGCCGGAGCGGAGCTGGCGCAGCACCGAAACCAGCATTTCGTCTTCCAATGAATCAATCTCGTCCAGGAACACCACCAGAGGACGCGGACAGGCGCGCGCCCACGCACCCAGGGCCGCGCCGATCCGCTGCCCCGACGGGGCGATGGGCCAGGAGGGCGGCTGCAACTCCGGCGGGAGCTGATCGATGATGGCGTCGCGCCAATCCGCGAGGACGGCCAGCTCGGCGGCATCGGGGTCGCTGGCACGACCGGCCCCGACCTCCATGGAGACCAGGACCGCCACGTACTGGCCCGAGCGAGTCAGATCCTGTGCAACCGCATGGAGCGTCGTGGTCTTGCCCGTCTGATGCGGGGCGTGCAGCACGAAGTAGGCCTGGCCCTCGATCAGGCCGCGCACCGTGGGCAGCCGCGGCAGCGGAGGGAGCATGTAGTTGCGCTGGGGGCGGCAGATGCCGGAGACATTGAATCGGCGGGGCATGGCGAAGCATGAGGACCGGCGAGGGGGTAGGCGGGGAGGGAACCGGGTTTTCGTGTAATGACGGCGGCTTCGGGTTACGCTGGGGTTGCTGTCGCTGAGAAGGGTCGCTGGCAGTGGCTTCCTGGGGGCCTGCGGACGTTCGGGACGTCCGCGCGGACAGCCTTCGCGCAGATCGAGCGGGCTGGAGCCTGGGGTCGCAATTCCGTGTAATGGCGGGGACCCGGTGTCGTGATGGATTTTCCGTCGCTGATAGGGGACTCTGGCAGGGCCCTTTCGGGGGTCCACGGACGTCTGAAACGTCCGCGTTGATGGGGATAAAGGCGTGCTGTGCCGGTTCAGATGCCGGTGATCTTGCGGACCAGCCCCAGGACGGTTTCGGCATCAGGGGCCAGCATGACCTCATCGGACCACCCGGAGATGAGTTCGGGGCTTTCCTTGGCGCGAGTCAGGATCGCCTGCCGGACCTCCGATGGCACCTGCCCCAACCGGACCACCAGCAGTCGGATCAGCCCATCGGCCCGCCCCTCGGCCCGCCCCTCGGCCACTCCGTCGGAATAAATGCTCTGGTACAGGCTGCTCTCCATCATCTTCTCCTTGGTCAGGTAGAATTCTAGCACCTTCGCCGGCACATGTTCCGCTTCCG
>JBBRLA010000907.1:0-2549 GCA_038231615.1 Polyangia bacterium
CCAGCGCCGTCGGTTATCAGCCCACGCTGGCGACGGAGATGGGCGAGCTGCAGGAGCGGATCACTTCGACCACCAAGGGGTCGATCACCTCGGTGCAGGCGATCTACGTACCGGCGGACGACCTGACGGACCCGGCACCGGCCACGGCCTTCGCCCACCTGGATGCGACGACGACGCTCAGCCGGGCCATCTCGGAGCTGGGGATCTACCCGGCGGTGGACCCGCTGGACTCGACCTCGACGATCCTTCAGCCCCATGTGGTCGGCGAGGCGCACTACAAGTGCGCGCGCGACGTGCAGCGGCTCTTGCAGCGGTACAAGGAGTTGCAGGACATCATCGCCATCCTGGGGATGGACGAACTGTCGGAGGAGGACAAGCTGGTGGTGGGGCGGGCGCGGAAGATCCAGCGCTTCCTGAGCCAGCCGTTCCACGTCGCCGAGCAGTTCACCAACATCAAGGGCAAGCTGGTCCCGCTGGAGGATACGATCCGCAGCTTCCGCGGGGTGGTTGATGGAGAGTACGACTGGGTGTCGGAGCAGGGCTTTTACATGGTCGGCTCGATCGAAGAGGCCGTGGAGAAGCACAAGCTGCTCAGCGCGGGGGCGTAGCCCATGTTCGAGCTTAGCATCGTGACCCCGCAGGGCCCCGTTCTGGAGACGCAGGTGGAAGAGGTGACCGCCCCCGGCGTGGAGGGAGAGTTCGGCGTGCTGCAAGGGCACATCCCCTTCATCAGCGCCACCAAGGCCGGGGTGCTGAGCTGGCGTCGGGGCGGCGAGCGGGGCAAGGTGGCGGTGGGGCCGGGCTTCGTCGAGGTGGATGTGAAGGGGGCGGTGGTCGCCCTGATGCAGCGGGCGGTGAAGGGAGAGCAGGTGGACGGGGCGGCGGCGGAGGGCCTGCTGAAGGACGCCGAGGGGCGGCTGAAGAAGGCCCCGGGCGAGGAGTCAGGGCGGGCGGAAAAGATGCGGGCGCAGGCGGACCTGGAGTGGGCGCAGGCACAGTTGCAGGCGCGGTAGCCGGCGCGGTAAATAGGGCTGTCTCTCTCCAGTGAAATCCGGGGTTTACGAGAGAAAAGAGGTCAGGATACTGACCTCTTTTCACGGTTGGATCATCTCAGTCCGAAGGTGAGGGTGCCGGGGACGTGGGTCAGGTCCGGCGGCGGGTGGTTGAACGCCCCGTAGTAGACCGCCACGCCGCCCACCGCCAGCACCGCCGCCCCGCCGATGCCCGCCCAGACATACCAGCGTTTGTACCAGGGCGTGGCCACCATCTCAGGTACCAGCCGCGCAGCCACCTCGGCGGTGCTGTCCGGCATCACCGTGAGCGACGCCTGGAAGGGCAGGTAGTTGGCCTTCTCGACCAAAAGCCGGTAGTTCCCCGGGGCCAGCACCTGCACGGGCCCATCGAGCGGGGTGTTGCCGCGGGCCTTGGCGTTGACATAGACCTGGGCCCCGGGCACGTCGGTGGTGATGCGGATCTGTCCGTAGCGCTTGAAAGTGTCCGGGGGGTAAAGCTGCTGGAGCCAGCCGAGCACCCGGACCTCGTCGACAGTGGTGCCGGCAGCGATGGAGTCGGCAACGCGCGCGGCCACCTTGGCGCTGCGCACCTCGATGCGCTGCAGCGCCATCACCACATCACCGAGCTGGCTGACCGCCAGAAGCAGCACCTCGTCTGCGCCCAGCCGCACCCCGATGGCGGACAGGCACCCCACGGCGCCCGCGCAACGGGCCACCTCGGCATCCAGGCGGGCACCGAGGCGACGTCGCCCCTCCCGGGGCGTGATGACCTGAAGGGAAGTGTTCCGCGAAAGATCCTCGGATAGCCGCTCTGCGAGATCGGACATTTGCCCGACGGCGTTGCGGTATTCCAGGATCGCGACCTTGCCCGGCGAGGCGCCGTGGGTCTTCTCCGCCAGCGTCAAGGCGGGGAGCAGGGAGAACAAGGCAATCGTGAAGAGAGTGCCCCGCATATCTACCGATCCCCGAAGAGGGCGCTGGCCCCGGCGGGAATGAATCCCTCTTTATATCCCTTCAAATGGCCGTCCCGAAGGAATTTGCCAGTCTTGGGGTCCGTCTCCTCGCAGCTCGCGAAGCAGTGCTGGTTGGTGTTCGTGATGCCGAGGTAGGCATATGACTCGCAAGTCTGGTTCTGCACCCCTACCATCCAGTCCTGTTCTTTGGCGCCAGTTTGCAGGTTCACCAGCAGCACATGATAGGTGTACCCCAGCCAGTTGATTCTACAATCATATTCAGTGTTAACGTTGTCGAAGACCTTGTCCAGGAAGAACTGGTCCTCTTTGTGGGTCACCCGGGCCAGGAGCAGCGCCCGGCTGCGATCCGGCGTGACCACGGTGCCGTAGATCAACAGGTCCCGCGGCGGAAGCACGATCTCGACCCCGCCGGGGACGGGGACGCCGTCGACGGTCTTCACGCGGTAGGGCAGGAGCCAGTCCCCGAGCGGGAACATCGAGGGTGCGCTGAAGTCGCAGGCGTCCTCCTCCAGCACGCGCACCGCGCCTCGGGCCACGGTGAGATCGTTCGGGTCGTCGTTCA
>JBBRLA010000908.1:0-2547 GCA_038231615.1 Polyangia bacterium
GACCAATCCGCACCGAGAGTTCAAAGAGCGAACAACCGCCCGAAAGTTCTCGCACCGCACTGACCAGCCCGTCGGTCACCGTGGGGCTCCGCACGTCTGGGTGGGCCAGCACCGTGACCCGGTCCCCGGGGCGCACCTTGCGGCTCTCGCCCAGCGCCAGCGCCGGCAGCACCATCGTCGGCGCCCGCAGGAGCGCCAGATCCACCTGCGCATCCGTGCCCAGCACCTCGACCGCTTCGCCCCACGGCTTTTCATCGTTCATCCACAGGCCGGGCGTCCCGGGCCCGATCAGGGTGCTGAGGCAGGTGGCGATGCGACCGCTGCTGTCCACCGCGAAGCCGGTGCCGCGCTGATCATCGTTGCGCAACAACACCAGCGAGGGCAGCGCCATCTCGGCGATCACGGCGGGGGTCATGGAATTCTTCTTGGCCATGGTGCTGACGCATCTTAGCGGGCCGCCCCGGTCCTGTTCAAGGGACCCGTCCCATTCCATAAAGGGGCTTGCCCCAGGGGCAGCAGGGACGAGACGATCCGCACCAGGTCGGCCACCACCCGCACCGCCCGCAGTCGCGGCTCGACCGCGGCGACCGGCCCGAAAAGCCGCCGGGCCGCCTGCGCCGGGGTGCCGGGGCTCGACTGAAAGCGCCTCGCCACCACCAGCCGCAGATCGAGCCATTCGTTCAGGCCGGCCCCTTCGATCGCGAGCTGATCGCGGGTGTAGCCCCCCCAGCCGCAGGGGACATCTCCCTGCCGCACGAAGGCCAACCAGCGCAAGAGCACCTCTTCGATCGGCTCGCCCGCTTGCAGATCGGCCTCGTCGAGGCCCAGGTGGTACGTCGCGTTTTCCGCCAGCGGACGGCGAGGGGCGATGACCGAGGCAAAACTCTCGCCGGTGGCCACCCGCTGCGCGCAGAGGTGCAAAAGCTCCGGCCGCCCGGGCATGCCGCTTCCCCGGGGGTGGGCGTTCACCTCGGCGTGGACCACCAGAGCACGGGACAGGTGGTCCTGCTGGCGTGCCTCGGCCTCGAGGCTCCTCTGGCGCAGGCCGCGCTGCCTGGTTTGACCGGTGCCCGAGGCAGCCAGCTCGATCTGCCGGTCCACCATGAAGGTGAACGCGGCCAGCATGGCCTCGAAGCGGGGGGCGTCGCCTTCCAGCACGCCCAGCACCCGGGACACCGCCTCGATGGTCGCCAGGCAGTCGGGGGTCGGCTCGCGGCGGATGCGGTAATTGCCCGGCCGCTCGGGCAAAAGGCCGATGCGAGGCAACCCGGTGAGGATCGGGTTCTCCTTCAGCACCTTGCGCGCCTGCGCCCAGGTTCCGTCCACCACCACCAGCGTCCGCACCTCGGCAAGCGCCGCCGGGTGAAGCGCTCCCTGGCCGGGGAAGAGCAGCGCCGCGGCGGGATCGGCCAGCAGTTCCCGCACCCGCGGGTGCTCTCCGAAAAGCACCCCCCGGTAGATCTCCGAGTTGTCGAGCATCAGGTGGGCCATGCGCGCGGTTCCGATGGGCACCTTGGCTTCCCGCGGGTGCTGGAGGAAGACTACCTTGGTGCGCGTCTGCATCGGCAACAGGTGCGCGCAGTAGCACACCGGGCTCGGCCTACGGCAGCGTCCACAGATTTCGCGATGCGCGAGGCTCACGGCTTGCGACGTGTCAAAGGGCGGGTTGAAGGACGGGCCGAGGGGCGGGCCAGGGGACGTGCCAAAGGGCGTGCCAAAGGCCGTGCTAGATAGATGACGTGGATCCGTCCGCCCTGTCCGACGCGGTGTCGCGCGACCTCGAAGCCGGCATCCTCCAGGCGCGTCTGAAAGGGGCGATCCGGTTCCTCGGACCACACCGCCAGCACGCCCTCCGGCCGCAGCGCCTCGTGGGTCCGCGCCAGGGCCGCGGCCCCGTAAAGCGGGTCCCGCGACGAGTTCACCGCGTGGTGCGGCCCCTCATATAGATCCAGCACGATGGCGTGGTAGCGACCCTTTTCCGCGGTGATGATCCGCGACACGTCGGCGATCTTGACGGTCACGCGCCGATCCGCGACCGCCCCGCCGGTCAGCGCCGCCAGCGGCCCCTGGCACCAGGCCACCACCTGGGGGTTCAGCTCGGCGACGATGACCTCGGCGCGGGCGGGCAAAAGATCCAGGGCCGCGCGCAGGGTGTAGGCCATGCCCAGGCCGCCGATCAGCACCTTGGGGCGGGTGCGCTCGGTCAGGGTCGCGCAGGCCAGCCGGGCCAGTTCGTCCTCGGAACGGTGGGCCTGGCTGGACATCAAGACGCGCCCGGAAAGGGTGATCAAGAAATCCCGTTCACCACGCTGACGCAGTTCCAGGGGCCCTTCCCGCGTGTCGGCGTGTTCCAGGGTCTGCCAGGGGCGCATGGGGACATGGATACTACATCTGCCTGGCGATGGGGGGCTGCTGATGGGCCCAGGCCTCAGGTTGTCGCGTCCGGCCCGCAGATCGACGACCTGGGGTCGCGCCGGTGCGCGGCGCGCATGGGCAACCACCCCTGGCTTGCGAGTTGCAATGACCTTGCTGACCCATGGAGATAAA
>JBBRLA010000909.1:0-2541 GCA_038231615.1 Polyangia bacterium
AGGCCCTGCGCGAGCACCGCCGCATCGTCCTTCAACGAAAGTTCACCGAGTATCTGACAGAGCCCTCGCCCTCGCGGTCCCGCCTGTACTGACGGCGGAACGAAAGGAAAGATGGCCCATCGGGACTGAAATCTGCCCCGGCACCTCAGGCACAAGCGGACCCCCCCGTGCACGACTTGCACGCACCGTTTGGCATCTTGCTTTATTCCGCTTTTGCCTCTTGATTCGTCGCGCTGCCGATGCTTGGATGCGGTCGCTCGAGACACGGAGGCCGAATGACCGGGCGCCGTTGCGAGCGACCTGAGCAAGACGGCGCCACTAGAAACCCGGGCCGCCGGACTTTTGTGCTCCGATGTCGGTTGACCACCGATTTATGTAGTTTTCGTGATTGCTATTCATCTGGTGGGGGATGATACTGTCGAAGGGTTGATGTAGCTCTCTAGCGGAGAGCCATCGTGCAACCGCCCTGTCGGCCCTGCCGCCGAGACGCTGGAGGTCGATGTAGTCCTCTAGTGGAGAGCCATCGTGCAACAGGTAAAGGACACGGACATGCTGAGGGAGTCCGCACAATCGCTGGTAGGGCAGATCCTGGGCGGGACCTACAGCGTCCACGGTGTGCTTGGTCACGGAGGTATGGGGGTGGTGTACGCGGCCCGGAACGTGCGCACCGATGGCATGGTGGCCGTCAAGGTATTGCATCGCTCGGTGGCCCGCAAACGGGATCTCTACGCCCGCTTCCTCAACGAGGCGCGGGTCACGTCCGCGCTGCGCCACCCAAACATCGTCCAGGTGTTCGATCTCGCCGAGCTGCCCGATGGCCGTCCATACATCGTCATGGAGTATCTGGAGGGCGAAGACCTGGCCGCGCGGCTGAGCCGGGAAGGACCGCTGCAGGCCGCGCAGGCCCTCCACATCGTTCGGGAAGTGGGAGCTGCGCTGCAGCTTGCGCACAAGCTCCAGATTATCCACCGGGACGTCAAGCCCAGCAACATTTTCCTTCTCCGGGCGGGAGATGATAGGAATTCAGCCGAGCACGTCAAAATCATCGACTTCGGCATCTCGCGGTTCCACGGCCCTCTGATCGACCCGCACATCACTCACGACAGCATCATGCTCGGTACGCTCATGTATATGTCACCCGAGGCCGCAAAGGGGCTGAACTCCCAGGTGGACGCACGGAGCGACCAGTTCGCGCTGGCCGTCATCACCTATCAGATGCTGTCGGGGCGCTGCCCGTTCCAGGACAAGAGCGAGTTGATGACGCTGTACCAGATCGCGCACGAGCCGCCGCCTCCCCTTGACGCTCTCCGGCCGGGGCTGCCGCCGTCCATGCTGGCAGCCATCGACCGCGCCCTTTCCAAGCGCAAGGAAGACCGCTTCGAGACGATCTTGGACTTCGTGCGGGAGCTGGAGCGGGCAATCGAACCCTCCGCGAGCCTGCTACCCTCCAGCCTGGCGATCCGGCATAGCGCGCCAAAAAGAGCGTCTGGGATCCCCGAGGGCCAGAGCGACAGGACGACTCCGTCCATCGCGGCCACGCCCGCCGGTGGCCGGGCCCCGCGGCTGCTCATTATCGACGACGATGAGGAGCTCGCCGTCCTGCTGCTCACCATCTTTGGGTACGAGGGCTACATCTGCCGCACGGTGGGCGATGGGGCCAAGGCGATGGACGCGATCCTGGAGTTCCGGCCCGACCTGGTGCTCCTGGACGTGATGCTTCCGGGCAAGAACGGCTACAAACTGTGCTGGGAGATCAAGTCGCACCCGCAGATACAGAAGATCCCGGTACTGCTGGTCTCGGCCAAGGTGCAAGACGTCGATCACAAGCTCGGCATGGCAATGCAAGCGGACGGCTACGTCGACAAGCCATTCGACATAGCGAAGCTGGTTGCGTTGGTGAGGTCGCATGTGTCATGGCCGCTAAGTCGAACCGGTACCAGCGAGGTTGATCCATGAGCGCTCAAGCCAATCCATTGACCCAGCTCCAGCTCGCGCAGTGTGAGGTGAACAGCGTCCTGGCAGAGTCAGCCACGCTGGCCGAGGCCATGCCCAGGATACTGCAGGCGATCTGCGAGACACTCGGCTGGGAGTTCGGCGAGATCTGGCGTGCGGATGCAGCCGCAGGCGTGCTGCGCTGCGTGGCGTACTGGAATGGTCAAGGTGCCGAACTGGCTGAGCTTGAGGCGGTAAACCAGAAGCTGACCGCTGCCCAGGGCCACGGAGGCGGCCGAAGCGGCCAGCCGTGCCAAGGGCGATTTCCTGGCCAACATGAGATCCGCACCCCCATGAACGCCATCATCGGAATGACAGAAGTTTACGGACCGGGGTGAGGTGGTTATCCGTGTCGAGATGGGGCGGCGGACGGCGGAGCAGGTGTGCCTGCACTTCGCCGTGACCGATACGGGCATCGGCATCCCGGCCGCGAAACACCGGTCGATCTTCGAGGCGTTTATCCCCCAAGGGGGGTCCTGACGAAACGGCCCTCGCCGAAAAGAAGGGCCAGCTTACGTTTTTCTGCGAATGGCTCAAGGGGTGTGCTTC
>JBBRLA010000910.1:0-2535 GCA_038231615.1 Polyangia bacterium
AATCTGGCCGAGTTGATCTTTGTGTTCGCGCTACGCAACCCCAAGGTATGGGAAAACATCCAGAGCCGGGTCGGGTCGGTACACGGGCGCAAGTGGAGCGAGGTGGCGGCACTGGATGTGGCCGAAGCCATTTTGGGCATGAGCCGCTCCACGGTGCCGGCGTACCGGAACAGCTCGGTCAAAGTGAAGATCCGGCCGCTGCGCTGCGAGCACGGCGGGTACACCCGGGGGATGGTGTAGTCGGCTGTCCCTGGGACTTTATGGCGAGATGACGGGGCCGCGGCCCGCGGCCCCAACGATATCTTTGACAATCGAAGCGTTGTGAAAGAGTGGCATGCCGGGCCGGGTGGCCCCGGCCCGGCTGCCACGTTTTTGGTCGGATGCATCGGCAGATATGAGCCCCGGCGCAACCTGAGCTTGAGGCGCAGCGTTCCCGCCGTTCGGATCAGCGACGGGGCACGCGCCCGGAACGCTCCGGGTCGATAGAGCTGGAGCGGACCAAGGGCTGGGAATACGAGGCAGTGGAGGCCCATCTACACCCCCAACCTGGCAGTGAAGATGATGGATGCCGGCCGGCGGCCTTTCCGGTATCATGACCCCATGGCGAAGTTCACGCTGGCCAACGTTCGCACCTGGATTGACGAATACGCGCAGGCGCACCCGGACGGCATCGACGTGACCGCCTATGTGCTGGACCAGATCGGCCGCGAGGACGTGGATGCCTACAGCCGGGCCGCACACGTGTCGGCGGACCAGGGTAACCAGGAGATCGGCGCGACCGTCAAGGAACTCCTGTTCCGCAAGTATCCGACAAGCGAGCAACTCCACGCGATCCCCGTCCATCCGGGCAAGTGGCCTGGCCTCATGGGTTGGGTCAACTCCTATACGACATATCGAATCGCGAAGTAGAGAGCGACCTCTGCTTCGGTGAAGTACATCTCACGCGGACGAAACGGGGCGATCTTCGCGGAGGGGCACTGGGGGCCGTGACGGCTGGCCGTCCCAGGACAGGGGAGCGGTGGCAGGGGCGCCGGGGCTCAGGCGGTGGCCGGTGATGAGACGGGCGCCGCGCTGGTAGGTCAGGTAGGACCACATCCATTCGAAAAGGACCACGAAGCGGTTGCGGAAACCGATGAGGAAGAAGATGTGTACGCCGAGCCAGGCCATCCAGGCCAGGTAGCCGGAAAGGCGCAGGCGGCCCATCTCGGCCACGGCGGCGGAGCGGCCGATGGTGGCCATGGAACCCTTGTCAAAGTAGTGGAAGGTCTGCCGGGGCCGCTTGTCGCCGCTTCGCTGCGCGCTGCCTAGGGAGGAAAGGATGTTCTTGACGGCGGTGCGGGCCTGCTGCATGGCCACCGGGCTGACGCCGGGGAGGGGGTGGCCGGTCTGGTGCAGGTACAGGGCGGTATCGCCGATGGCGAAGGCCTCTGGGTGGCCGGGAAGGGAAAGGTCGGGCTCGACGATGACGCGGCCCGAACGGTCCAGGGGCACGCCCAGGCGGGCGGTCAGGGGGGTGGCGGCGACGCCCGCGGCCCACAGCACAGTGCCGGCGGGGATGTGCTGGTCGCCCAACGTGACGCCGGTCTCATCGATGGAGGTGACCGCCTTGCCGGTGTGGACCTCGACGCCCAGGCCCTTGAGCTGGGCCATGGCGCTGGCGGAGGTCTTGGGAGAGAACGAGGCCAGGACGCGCGGGCTGCCTTCCAGCAAGAGCACCCGGGTGTCGGCGGGGTTGATCTTGCGAAAATCCTGCGCCAGGACGTAGCGCGAGAGTTCGCGCAAGGCGCCGGCCAGCTCGACCCCGGTGGGGCCGCCGCCGATGACGATGAAGGTCATCAGGCGTTGGCGCCGGACCTGGTCGGTTTCTTTCTCGGCGGCCTCGAAGGAGAGCAGGACGCGGCGGCGGATCTCCACGGCGTCGTCGAGGTCCTTGAGGCCGACGGCGTGGCGCTCCCAATCCGTGTGGCCGAAGTAGGCTGTGCGGGCGCCGGTGGAAAGGATGAGGAAGTCGTAGGCCAGGGAGTCCTCCCGCAGGCGCAGGGTGCGGGCGAAAAGGTCGATGTCCTTGACCTCGTCCAGGAGCACGGTGAGGTTCTTCTGGCCGTGCAGCACGGATCGGATCGGGGAGGCGATGTCCGCCGGGGACAGGCCGGCCATGGCGACCTGGTAAAGCAAGGGCTGGAACAGGTGGTGGTTGGTGCGGTCGATCAAGGTGATGCGGACCCGCTTTTTGGCCAGGGACTGCGCGGCGGTCAGGCCGCCGAAGCCGCCGCCGATGATGACCACGTGGGGGGGCCCCTGTGGGGGCAAGGACGGGTTTGGTTCAGATGGGTTGATCGTGAGCATAAACATGCCTTATCGGGGTACCGGAAGTATAAGTCCCAAGAAAGGTTGACAGAAAAAGACCCCGCCGGCAGCCAAAAAAGCGACCCGCCAAACCCCGTCCCCTCACGGAGCGCGGTGATGGTGATGATGCGGGCGCTTGGATGATGATGGGTCCTTGAGGAACGCCGCGGGGTCGCTCTGCGCCGCCTC
>JBBRLA010000911.1:0-2524 GCA_038231615.1 Polyangia bacterium
ACCTCCGCGACCGGGTCCGGTCTTCGGCCCATACCATGCAAAACGAGGAGATCAGGGCGGTTGCCACGCGCCGGCAGGCGGGGCACTGGGCCTCAGCGAAAATCTTCTCGACTGCCGAGGTTTCCCGCGAGGCCTTGCATGCTGTCTACGATGCCCTGATGGCGGCGGCGGACCTGTTCGCCCTGAGAAATCAGTACCGGGACGGCTTCGAGTTCGATGGGCCCAGGGCGATGTACCAGGCCTACGTCACGGAGCTGTACCGCTTCGACCAGCTTTATCGGCACGTGTGCGAGGCCGCGGACCTGGCGGAGACACAGGGCTGGAGCATCCTGAAGCTGCTGCGCGATGAAGTGGAGGCCTGCTATACGAACTGGTATGTGGTCACCATGTCGGTGACCTGGGGCCGCTTTGTCCACGCCAAGGGCGGGCCCGGTGACACCAGCCTGCTGAGCAAGTGGCGCATAAAAGACGTGCCCAATCAGCAAGACTTCTTCCGTACCCATGTAAAGCCCCGTCTGGAAGAAGGGGAGAACCGGAAGGCCTATGTCATCATCAGCGACGCGTTCCGCTATGAGGCTGCGCAGGAGTTGACCCAGGAACTGAACGGTAAGGACCGCTTTCAGGCCGAGTTGAGTTCCCAACTGGGCGTTCTTCCTTCTTACACGGCGCTGGGAATGGCCAGCTTGTTGCCGCACAAGACCCTGGCCTTCAAGCAGAACGGCGAGGTGCTAGTAGATGGAATGCCGACCGGCACGCTGGCGCAGCGTGACGAGATTTTGCGGAGAGAAAGCGGCATGGCCTACCCGGCGGATGACTTGCTGGCGACGAAGAAGGACGAAGGTCGAGAGCTGGTCAGCAGCAAGCGAGTCATCTATTTGTACCAGAACGTGGTCGACGCGACGGGAGATCATTCTTCGACGGAGAAGAGCACTTTCGATGCGGTGCGGAAGGCCATCAAGGACCTGGCCGCCTTGGTCGGCCACATCTTCAACAACCTGAACGGGAGCCATGTGCTGATCACCGCGGATCACGGCTTCCTTTTCACCGAGACCGCTCCCGGCGAACTGGACAAGAGCAAACTGCCCGAGAAGCCGACCGGGACCGTCAAGGCGAAGAAGCGCTACCTGCTGGGTCATGACCTTCCCGACCATGAGATGGTCTGGCACGGGAAGACGGCGATCACGGCGCAGGCCGAGGGGGGCATGGAATTCTGGATTCCCAAGGGCGCGAGCCGCTTCCACTTCGTGGGCGGGGCGCGCTTCGTTCACGGCGGCGCCATGTTGCAGGAGATTGTCGTACCGGTCATCACGGTCCGGCTCGCCCGCGGCAAGTCGGTCAAGGAGACGAAGACCAGGTCGGTCACGGTCCATGTGCTGGGGGCAAGCCACAAGATCACGGCCCCGAGCCATCGCTTCGAGCTGCTCCAGACGGAGGCGGTGAGCGACCGGATCAAGCCGATCACCCTGAAGGTAGCGGTGTACGAAGGCGATGCGGCCATCACGGACGTCGCCACGGTGACATTCGAGAGCGCGTCCGCCAACATGGATGAGCGCAAGAAGTGGGTGCGGCTTGTGCTGCAAGACCGTAAGTATGATAAGAAAGTCGCCTATCGCCTCGAGCTACGGGATGCGGAGACCGGCGTCGAGCATCAGAGCGTGGGGGTAATCATCGACAGGGCTTTCACGGATGACTTCTGAGACCAAAGAGGCCGGCCCGAACGACCCGAGCCTGGACGATCTGCTCAATCGCCACTTTGCCGGCAAGGTGGTCCGAAAGGACCTGACCAAGCTGGTCAAAGAAGGGGCGAACGTGCCCGTGTACGTGCTGGAGTATCTCCTGGGCTCGTACTGCGCCTCGAACGACGAGGCGATCATCGAGGATGGGCTGCAAACGGTCAAGCGGATCCTGACGGAGAACTACGTCCGGCCCGACGAGGCCGAGAAGGTCAAGTCGACCATCCGGGAGCGGGGGCGGCTGAAGGTCATCGACAAGATTTCGGTGACGCTGAACGAGAAGCGCGATGTCTATGAGGCCCTGCTGGCGAACCTGGGCACGCGGGGGATCGAAGTCCCGAGCGAATCGGTCAAGAAGTATGAAAAGCTCTTGGCAGGGGGCATCTGGTGCATCGTCACCCTGCGATACTTCTTCGAGGAGGGGCAAAAGGGGTCTCCTTTCATCATCGAGGAGTTGAAGCCCATCCAGATGCCCAACATGGACCTGGAGGGTCTTTTCGAGGGCAGGAAGGCATTCACTGAGGAGCAGTGGATCGATGTCCTGCTCCGGTCGACCGGGATGGAGCCGGCGCACTTCACGGAGCGGGTGAAGTGGCACCTGCTGGCGCGAATGATTCCTCTGGTGGAGAACAATTACAACGTCTGCGAGCTGGGCCCTCGTGGGACCGGCAAGAGCCACATTTATAAGGAGATCAGTCCGAACAGCATCTTGATCTCCGGCGGGCAGACGACGGTGGCCAACCTCTTTTATAATATGAGCAATCGGCAGGTGGGCCTGGTGGGGATGTGGG
>JBBRLA010000912.1:0-2522 GCA_038231615.1 Polyangia bacterium
GGCTCAAAAGCTCAGAGCTGGCATTCGGATCGGCCAGGCGGAAGGCCCGGAAGGACTCCAAGGCCTGGCGTGTCGATGGCCAGCAATCTCCGATGAAGCCTGACCTACGAGACGTGGCCAAGTGGAAGGGGTCCGTGTCGTAAGCTGACCCAAGCGGTTGGGAATGCGCCTTGATTGCGCAGAGGATGTCCTGAGCAGTAGAGCGGCCGACGGAGCCAGGGCCAGCAAGTAGGACGACTTGGGAGTCCCTGAGCGAGAGAGAAATCGGACCCGGGTCCGCCCGGAGAGAACCGAGGCCTGGGCCCCGAGCAGCTGAGTTCGCTCTGGCCAGTCCTGCGCGAGAAGAGCAGAACTGGATCTCGCCGGGAGCAGGAGTAGGCTGCGGCCCAGGTCCCCCACCGTGGAAAAAAGATGGGGCCTCGGGTCTGGTCCACCCGAAGCCCCAAAACGTCAGTAGGTCCCGACGCAGAACCAAGCTGCAACAAAGCGGAGCCGCCGTCAAGGGGGCCCCGTGCAAAACGCCCTGCGTGCCAACGGGAGTGCGCCGGGCCGGACCCGGCGACCGAGGTGATCCTCCGACAGCGGCGGTGCGGCGCCTGCCAGGGGCTGTTTTACCTATGCAAGAGCTGCGACCGCAGACACCGCTATTGCTCGGAGGCTTGTCGAGAGGAAAAGCGGACCCTGTCCAAGCAAAAAGCGCGGCGCAAGTACCAGCGAAGTCCCGAAGGAAGCCTGGACCACCGCGATCGGCAGCGATGGTACCGAGCTGAACTACAGGAGCGGCGCCGCGTGATGGATCATAGTTCTCAGCAAGACATTTCTGGTCCAGGGTGCTCCCAAAACGCTCCTCCCGCACCGACGGTCGGCCCGCGAGTGAGCGTTGAAAAAGAGGATTGTCATGGATCGACTCCACGTAGTGATTGCGCCCAGCCAGAACTGGACAGACATTCTGGCGATGTCGGGACCGAACGAGGTGCTGCGGGCCCGGCTGGGAGCCCCCTCCCAAGTGCACCGGCTGGCGGCCCCGCAGCTGCTGGAAGGCCTGTCGCTGTGGTACCAGCGCCCGCTGTCCGTTGTATTGTCTGTACCCGAGTCGGGCGCTTCGTCTCCCTTGACTCTGAGTTTGTCGGACGGCTTCCGGTTCGGCGACAGCACGATGTGCTACGTAGTGGACGTGTGCGGACCCGACCGCCGCCGCGGCCTCCGTCTGGGAGGACCCGGTGACTTTCGCGCTCTGCGTCGGCTCTGCCAAAAAGGTGAGCGATGACGGTCTCCGCGCTGGTCGAGGCAAATATCACCCGGCTGCACTATGGGGAGCACTTCAAGGTCGGCACCATCGCCGCCCAATTGAAGGTGCATCCCGATGTGGTGCGCCGGGTCTTGGGTCTTTTGCCCGAGCCCACCGGTGAGCGCACGGCCCGCTGCCCGACCCTTTTTCCGTACGCGGGATTCATTGCCGACACGCTGCAGACCTATCCCAAGCTCTGCTCCACGCGGCTGTACGACATGCTGTGCGAGCGCAGCTATGAAGGCTCGCCGCGCACGGTGCGGCGCTACGTACAAGGGGTGCGGCCCAAGCCCGCGGCGCAGGTCTTTTTACGGCTCCAGGTGCTGCCGGCCGAGCAGGCGCAGGTAGACTGGGGCTACCTCGGCAAGGTCGCGGTGCCCGGCGGCACGCGTGCGCTGTGGGTCTTCGTGATGGTGCTGGCGTATTCCCGCGCCCTGTGGGCCGAGCTGGTCTTCGATCTGTCGGTCCACTCCCTGCGGCGGTCCCTAGTCCGGGCGGCAGAGTACTTCGGCGGCTGCACCCGGCAGTGGCTCTTTGACAATCCCAAGACTGTGGTCATCGAGCGTCATCAAGGGGAGGCCCGCTTTCATCCTCTGCTCTTGGAACTGAGCGGCAGCTTGCGCGTGCAGACTCGGCTCTGTAACGTGCGCGCTCCGTGGGAAAAAGGCCGTGTGGAAAGGGCCGTCCGCTACCTGAAGGACCGCTTCTTCGCCGGCCGGACGATTTACGACATCGCGTCGGGGAACCAGCAGCTGCTGGACTTCCTGAACCAGATTCCCCCCGAGCGGCCCCATCCCGACTTCTCCGATCGCACGGTCGCCCAGGTGCTTGCCGAGGAACAGCCGCTCTTGCTGCGGCTTCCCGACCCCTTGCCCTGTACCGACCAGGTTCTGTCGGTCGCCGTGGACAAGACCGCCTTTGTCCGTTTCGACCGCAACCTGTACTCCGTCCCGCCCGCCTTCGCCCACAAGACCCTGACCCTGTGCGCCTCGGATACCGACGTCCGGCTCCTAGATGCCGGCACCCAGGTCGCCGACTACAACCGCCAGTGGGGCATCAAGCAGATCCTGGAAAACCCGCACCATCGAGAGGAGATCCTCTTGCTCAAGGAGCGAGCGCGCGCACCCAAAGGCCGCGACCGTCTGCGTCAGTCCGTCCCCAACATCGACGAGCTCTTTGTCCAGTGGCTCCTTGCCGGCCGCAACGTCGGCTCCCTCACCATGCGCACCCTCAA
>JBBRLA010000913.1:0-2518 GCA_038231615.1 Polyangia bacterium
GATGAGGGGGGTGAGCCAAAAGGAGGTGGATGATCTGCCCCCCGGCTGGGCCTACTGGTACGGGCAGGAGAGCAACGACCCCGAGGCAGCCCGGGGGACCCTCATCCACACCCGGCCGACCCTGATGAGGGCCGGAGGGGAAACCCTGACGGCGCGCTGACCGATCCGGCCCTCGGTGTCGCTGGGGGACGTGGCGGCGCTGCAGGATGGGCAGGCATATGGCGGGTTTCGGCGGGCCAGATCATCCAGCCCAGCACCGTCACCATGGCGGGGCTGGCGGGTCTTGTGCAGCCCCCGTGCCAGCTCGGGAGGAGCGACCATCCGCGCTCCGCACAGTTCCTCCGCGGACTGGTGAAGGGCGTAAGCTCCACCGAACAGACCGAGCAACCCGACTTGGCGAGCCGCACCTGGGCCCAGCACCGACTCATCTATTGGAAGGTGTCCTTCACCGCGGTGAAGCCCAGGCCCACCGACAGGGAGTCCTTCATCGTTCCCTTGGGCACGGGCATCCAGGTGGTGCCGGTGAAGGCCTGCACGTCAGGCGCCAGCACGTTCTGGATGAGGGAGTTGCTCTTGACCTCGTCCGGGACGATCTTGCAGGTGGTCGGGCTCTTGGCGCAGCAGTCGGCCATCACCATGCACTTGGCGATCGTGGCCGGGTTGGTCATGTCCTCGAAGAGCTTGACGATGGTCCCGGTGGTGCCGCCGGTGGGGTCCTTGCGGATCTGGTTGGTCAAGAGGTCAGCGATCGCCGGGATGATCATCGAATTGATGTCGGCCTGGCGGATTACGCCGTGGATCTCGCCGCTCATGATGCCGGCGGGGCTGAGCTGCCCCTGCACGTGGGCCCCGTAGATGGTGAGCGGCAGCATGCCACCCGCCAGCGGGAGATGGATGACGATGGTCTGCACCTGGGCGCCGGTCTGGTCCTTGGGCAACGTGGTATTCAACTTGGAATTGGTGATCTGACCGATGAGGCTGGCCGCCATCTGGCCGGCGTCGATGGCGAAGTTGTCGCTGCCACCGAATGTCGGCGGCACAAAGGGCACTTCGGCAACGTTCACCGTCAACGAGGCGCAGCCCGATGTGAGGTTCGGGGACTCCTCGTCGAAGAGAAAGACGCCCCGCCCCGCTTTGATGGCAGCATCTATGGGCCCCTGAAGGTCGAAGCCTGCCGCCGAAATGGCGCCGACGATCGACTTGAGCTGGTTCTCCTTTCGGCCCCCGCCGTCGATGTCGATGGCGAAGGAGTTGACCCCGGGCAGCAGCAGCGCATTCGTGGCGTAGAGGGAGTGCGGCCCCGTGACCATGCCGCAGACGCCGAGATCGGGGTGGGAACTGAGGTCGGCGAGGAAGCCCCCGTCGGCCGTGGTCGGTGGGTCCATGCACAGGCGCGTCTTCGCGTCGCAGATCCTGGCCTCCTTGCAATCCTCGTCGGTTCTACAGCCATCGGATAGGGGCTGCTGCTGCTGCGCCGAACAGCCCACCGCCGCCAGCATCACCAGACTCAAGCCTTGTCGCATCGACCGGACCTCCTGCGGCGGAGGGTACGATGAAGAGTGGAGATCGATCAAACCGGGCAAGCCGGCGCCCCCCGCACCGCCGAGATCCTTGATCCCAGGCCCCGCCCGATCCAGGATAAGCACCAGGAGCAACCCCCGATGCCGAGTTCATCCACGCCCCTTCGACGCCCCGCCCCGCCCCGCGAAGAAGGAGGCGAAGACGAAGAGTTGCGCCTGTCCATCGCCGCGGCCTTCGTCGAGATGGACCAGGACGGAGGCGAGGACGGGGAAGCCTTCATGGGCGGCCTGATCGCCGATTTGGAAAAGGCCGCAGCGACCGCTCCCGCTCCCTCTCGATGAGACGCTACCGGCTCTCGACCCGGGCGAAGGCGGACCTTCGGGAGATCGCCAGCTTCTACAGGGATCGCAGCCCGGCGGCCGGCGTGGTCCTGGCCCGCGCCCTGCGGGACCGCTTCGAGGCCCTGGGCAAGATCCCACGGTCGGACGCTCGCGCGAGGACATGGGCCCCGGCGTCCGTACCGCTCTCGTCGAGAAATACACGATCTACTACCGCCCCGCCCCTGGCGGCGTCGAGATCGCCCGCGTAGTGCATCAGGCCCGGGACCTGCGCAGCCTCAGCGGCAAGAAGTAGCTGTAACTGTGGAGTTGCTCCGGATGCGCCTGGGCGTCGGGCCGCTGTCCCTGCCGGGCCTGCGCCTGGCCATCCCCAAGACCCTTTTGACCCCCGAGTTGCGGCGGCGCTTGCGTCCCTACTAGGACCTGGGGTTGGAGGTGGTCTTGCTCAAGTTCCCGCTGGCGCAACTCGGGCAGCCCGGGCTGGAGGCGCTGCTGGGCGCCGATGAGGACACCCGCGTGGTGCGACGGATGCTCGACGAGGCGCAGCAACAGGGACAGCGGGACACCATCGCCGGGCTGCGCCACTTCATCGACAACGCCGAGGACCTGAACGTGAACCAGAAGCGCACCGCCCACGTGCGCCTGAACGCCTTCGCGGA
>JBBRLA010000914.1:0-2491 GCA_038231615.1 Polyangia bacterium
AGGACCCCCCTCAAGCGGTTCCGCTCGCCTTCCGATGCTTCCTTCGCAACCCAGCGATCGCACATCAAGAAAGCGAGGAACCGATGGCCAACGAAAACGAAAACAACCAGCGCCGCTACCTGCCCAGCGCCCACAACTGGCGGAGCTGGTCGGCCCCTCCATTCACCCGTCCCCCGATTTCATCGATCGTCGTTCCTATCCCGCCTGGGGCCGAGCCGCCATCCGGCAAGGGCCCGCTCCACCAAGTTGAGCCCCCGGCCCGCACCGCCGCCGAATCCATGGTTGACCTGCTCTGCCAGCTCGGCCTGGATACCTTCTTCGGCCTGCCCGGCGGCCCGATCATCCCGATCTTCGACGCCATCCTGACCAATCCCCGGGCCCGCCTCATCGAGCCCCGACAGGAGACCTACGGCGCCTTCGCCGCGGCAGGCTATTATCGCTCGAGCGGCCGCGTCCCGGTGGTGGTGGTCACCGCCGGCCCCGGCGCCACCAACGTCATCACCGGCGTGGTGTCCGCTCACCTGGAGCGGGTGCCCCTTCTTCTGATCTGCGGCGATGTCCCCGCCCTGTCCACCGGCAAGCGCATGCTCCAGGACACCAGCATCGACGGCGTCGGCATCGAGCGCATGCTGGCCGGGGTCTCCCGGCTGGTAGTCCGCATCGCCCACGCACAGAGCGCCAGCGCCCAGGTATGCGCAGCAGTGCAGGCCGCCACCGATCCCCGTTGCCCCGGCCCAGCGGTGGTCGTCCTGTCCATCGACAAGGCAGGCAGCAAGGGCCGCGCCCCGTGCATCTCCGCTCCTGCCTGCGCGGACCTGTCCCCGGCCAGAGTCAAAGGGCCCATCGGGGCCGGACCGGGGCCGGACAAGAACCTGCTCGACACGGTGGCGCGACACCTGGCTTCGGCGCGCCGGCCGCTGCTGATCGTTGGGGCCGGCTGCCGCCTGGACCAGGCTCCGGTGCAGGCCCTCGTTGAGGCGGCCGGCGTTCCGTTTGTCACCACCCCCCAGGCCAAGGGGCTGATCGCCGAGGATCACCCCCTTTCGCTGCGAACCTGCGGGATGGGCAGCTCGATGTGGGCGCGAAGCTACATGAACTCGGGGGCCGACGTGACCCTGGCCCTGGGCACCGATCTGGACGATGTGGCTATCTGCGCCACCCCGCCGGTCGCCCCGGGCGGCACCCTCATTCATGTGGATCTCGACGCCCGGGTGTTCGCGCGCAACGTGCCCACGGCAATCGGCGCTACTTATGACGTGGGCGTGTTTGCAGCCGCTCTCTCGCCGGTGCTGCTTGGGCGGGGCGCCCCTGACCGTGCGGACCTCCTGCGCGAGGCGAAGTCCGGCCCGGCCTTCGACGTGGACTATTTTGGCGACGATCTGAGCCTGCCCCTCTCGCCCTACCGGGCGGTGTCCGACCTGTGGCGGGCCGCCGGGCCGCGCACCACCTTCATTACCGACATCGGGGAGCACATGCTCTTCGCGCTGCACTACCTGACCATCCGCCAGGACCAGCGCTTCGTCATCCACCTGGGCCTGGGCTCGATGGGGTCGGGAATCTCCTCGGCGATCGGGCATGCCCTGGGGGACCCGGGGCGACGTGTGGTGTGCATCTGCGGCGATGGCGGGATGCAGATGGCGGGAATGGAAATCCTGCTGGCGATCAAGTACCGCCTGCCCATCGTGTACGCGGTCTTCAACGACGGGCGCTACAACATGGTCTACCAGGGGTACAAGCTGCACTTCGGCAGGGAGGCGGCCTGGGACATGCCGACGATCGACTTCGTCACCTGGGCACAGGCGCTGGGGGCGCGGGGGCGGCGCATCGAGCGGCCCGGCGAGATCGACAGCGCGCTTTTGACCGAGCTGACCGCAGATGGCGGCCCGGTGGTGCTGGACATCCGGCACAACCCCGAACTGCGGGTGCGCAGCGGAGGCCGAGCCGAGGCCATCATGGAGATGACGGGGAAGTAGGGCCCAAAGCGCCCATTACTTCATTTTTCGACGACAAAGGAGCAAGATTTATGTTCAAAGATATTGGCATTCTGGGAACCGGCCTGTGGAACGGCCCCGTCATCACCAATGAGATGATCGGGGTGCGGCCCCGGTCGCGCACGCTGGATCCTCTGTATGGAGACTCCCCTGACCGGCCGGTGCAGGTGGCCGGCATGACACTCAGCCCAGAGCAGCACCGGCGCACCATCGCCGAGGTCCGGCGATGCTATGGGGATCCATACCGGGGCTCCCAGCGGCGACGGCGGCTGCCAGATGGGTGCAGTGTCTCCGACGCGGAAGTAGAGGCTGCTCGCAACGCCCTGGCTGACGCCAATCTTGGTCCCAATGATGTCGATGCGTTGCTCGTGCATTCATTCTTGCCCGATCATCTGCATCCCAGGAACCCGGCGCTCATCGCGCACAAGCTTGGTATCCGCCGCGCGCCAGCTTGGGACGTAGACGCCGTCTGCTCATCGGCGCTGGCCCAGATGACCGTG
>JBBRLA010000915.1:0-2434 GCA_038231615.1 Polyangia bacterium
CAGCCCACTGCGGTCTGCTTGGTCGAGCACCTGTCTTGCGTGCTCTTCGGTCCATTGCTTCCAGTGCCTGCGGTTTGCCATGCCCGCAAGCCTGCCTGCCCTCGCCCTGGGTCGCTATCCGTGGTTTATCGAGCGCTTACCGCAGGACGAAGTCCCCGAAGGCACGCAGGGGGTAGAAGAAGAGGCAAACAAGGATGCCTGAGCCGCCGTGGCGCCTCGATCACCCTGGGAAGGATGGCCCCAAATACAAAAACTACGACCAAATCCAACCTCGACAATAGGGCGGGTCACCTGTCTACATTGGCCGATGCCGCCGAAGATGAGGTACCCACGAACCCCTACGGCGTCAGAATGCATGTCCACTACTCCGAAATAAAGGAGGCAGCCGAGGCAGACCCTGGCCCCATGCGGGCCAGCGCTGGCGACCTCCTGAGCGGTCCCGCGGGGGGACCAGGCTGACAGCTGACCAGCACCTGGGCGCGGAAGCGGGCTGGACGCTGCACTTCATAGAGCGTATGAGAGTGAGAAATGAGACCGGCGAAGACCCCTCTGCGAACTGGTTACTTTCCCTCGATGTCCCCAGACCGCGGGGAGGCGATCACCGTCCTGTGCACCAACAACGGAGAGGGCTGGCTGTTCAATGCGGGCCTGCCCTGCCAGCCGCGGATGCAGCTTGTGCCCATGGATGTGATGATCTACGGGACCGCCGAGAGGGCCCTGCTGGCCGCCCGACGGCGGTGGAATAGAGAGCAAGGATCTGCCCGGTGGGGGTCCGGGTCGCCTCTGTGAGACCCGGACCGAAGCGAGGACATCCCGGCGGACGCGACCCGGTAGCCGCTTGGGCAGCACGGGGACGAGGTTGCAGCAGGCTGGTCCGATCCGCGGCTCGGGAGGCAAAATTTGACCGGAAATCGGCTGTGATGGACCATGGGCTTACTTCATCCGGCGCCGCCGTCTCTTCCCGTGGCAGCGGCGCCGGAGATTTTGTTGGAGTACGCAATCATGGATATTTCAAGCAGGCTTTTTCTGTCTTTCTTCGTTTCCGTTTCCCTCGCCGCGGCCGGGTGCCAGGACGGGGCCGGTCTATCCGGCACGGTCGGGCCCGCGGGAGGCACCGTGACCAGCCCCGACGGAGCCAGTGTCGAGGTCCCCGCCGGGGCCCTGGACACCGAAGTGCCCATGACCATCGTCCGCAGCAATGAGACCCCCGGGGGCGCCCTGGGCCCCGCATTCCGCTTCGCGCCGGACGCCCAGGTCTTCAAGAAGCCGGTGCGGGTCTTCCTGCCCTACACCCCCAGCCCCAACCTCCCGTCGGATGCCGTCGAGACGGTGTACCTGTCGCACCTGGGCAGCACTACCCTGTCGCCAGGCACCGTCTCGGGCAGGGGGCAGATCTCCGCCGATACCACCGGGCTTGGCACCTTCGTCGCCGTCAAGCAGAGCAGCACCTCGGTGGCCGCGGAGCAGGACTTCCCCAAGGGCCTGGCGGTGAACACCACCCACACCTACTGGACCAGCGGCGGCACCGCGGCCCAGAAGGCGGCGGGCGGAGTGGTCATGCGGGCCCCCCTGGGCAGCACGGCCGCCGAGATCTTCGCCAGCGGGCAGGCCGATCCCAAGCACATCGCCCTGAGCAGCGCCTACGCCTACTGGACCGACGGCGGCAGCGGCCCCAGCGCCGGGGACGCCGGCATCATGAAGGCCCCTCTGGCCGGCGGGGCGCCGGTGCGCCTCATCAAGGCCAGCTTCCCCATCGACTTGGCCATCAACGCCTCCTACGTCTTCTGGACCGATGCCGATCTGCACACCCTCAACCGCGCCAACCTCGATGGCAGCAACGCCACGGTGCTGGCCTCGACCGGGGACCGGCCGATGGCCCTGGCCCTCGATGGTAGCAACGTCTACTGGCTGTCCAGCGGTCCGAAGGGCGGCAGGAGCGGCGCCGTCATGGAGGTACCCATCGAGGGCGGCGCCCCGGTGACCCTGGCCTCGGCTCAGGCCGAACCGGCCAGCCTGGCGGTGGACGCCACCCGCGTCTTCTGGGTCAACGCGGGCGACGGCCTGGTCCAGAGCGCCTCGATCGGCGGCGGCGCGATGCAGATGTTGCGGCACATGAGCCGTCCCAACGCCATCGCCGTGGACGCCACGTCCTACTATGTGGGCGAGGTGCTCCCTGGGCTGGTCGTGCGCTACCCCAAGGCCAGCGGCACCGGTGAGGTCAGGTCCTCCAACGAGGGCCACCCCAACCAGCTGGTCCTCGACGCCAACAACGTCTACTGGGTGAACGACGGCGCGGCCCCCTTCCAGGGCGACGTCCGGGTCATCAACAAGACGCCCTAGTGGTGCGCTGCCGAAGTGCTGAATCACTGAGCGGATGATCCCGTGTCTGGGCTCTGGGCGGTGACGGCGATAAGCCACAGGTGCAGCAGGGGAC
>JBBRLA010000916.1:0-2433 GCA_038231615.1 Polyangia bacterium
AATAATCCCCTCCGCGACCTACCAGGAGGTCCTGGGCAAGCTGTGGAACACGCCGTGGATCGAGCGAGGCACGTATGCGATGGCGGTCTATGTGGACTCGGACCTGCCGGATTGCCACTGGGTGCTGGAAAAGCGCCTGGCAGAGGAAGGAGACCGGCTGCCGCCGGAGTTGCGGGAGGCAGTGACCGCGACGCTGACGCGGCTGGCGTTCTACCGGGAGCGGGACATGGCACAGATGCTGGCGGAAAAGGAGGCGACCAAGCCAAAAGACCCGTGGGCCGGACTGCGTGGACCGGTCGTGCCCGGGCAAATGATGCCGGCACTCTGGGCCGGGTAGGGGCGGGCCGGTCTGGGCGGTGGGGACCACCAAGCCCGACGGGGGAGGGCCGGACATTCGGGTTAGACGTACTGAAATGCCCCAAGTGCGTAAGCGCCTATTGAACCACGGGTAGCGGGCCGGGCGGGCGGGGCGCAGGGTGGCGGTACCCCCACGCGCAAATCCACTTTCCTCCCCTCACTGCCCACGAAGCCCTGCTGCTTTCCAACCTCCTCGACCGCGCCATCGCCGCCCTCTGGCAAACGCACGGCGACGCCATGGCCGACCTGCTCGCATGCCTCGACCCTGAGGCCGCATAGCCATCTCACCCCCGCGACTCCATAGCCCCCTCAGCGGCCCAACCCTCCAACGATGACCTCTTCTGATCAGAACAAGAGCAGATACCCATCGAACGCAACCAGGATGCCGATGATGCCAAGCAGGACCCCGCCCACAAAGAGCCACCGCCTGTTCGACAGGATGGTCACCGACAGCAGGATCAGGGCCAGCGTGATCAGCTTGCTGCCCAGCTCGTAGCGGAACACGGCGTGCTCCGGTTCGATGGCCTGGTCCCTGCTCTGCCCTTCTTCCTTCTCCAGGTCCTGCACGCGATAAAAGACCTGCTGCGTGTCCGCGTCGAATTCACCGATCCGCTCCTCGTAGTCGGTCAGCTTCAGGATCTCCAACTTGACGGTGGCGTCCTCCGGCGGCAGCCGGTGCTGGGCTGGGTCCGTGTTGTAGCGATGGGCCATCTCCAGTCGCAGCCGGTCGCGGGCCACCTCCAGACTGGTGCGCTCGGCCAGCTTGGTCTGGTAATAGGCCCACAGCTCCGCCGCCTGCTGCCGCGCCGACTGGGCCGCCGCCCGCGCCCCCTGAGCGGTGCCCGCCCGGTCGCCCTTCACGTTGCTGATGAACGACAGCGCAGTGGTGAGGATGATGGCGACCACCGAGACGCGATTCTTCAGCTCCTCGGTGCGCTTCTCGCGGTCCTCACGCAGATCGGCCTCGTGGCGCTGCTGCGCGACCTCCTCGCGCAAAAGCTCCGTCTCTGCGGACACCGGGTCCGAGGCTGAGTCAGGGCCCTTTGGGTGTTCTGCCCCCGCTTGCTTGTCGGCGATGGGCAGATCCTGCTCAGTTGGCATGGGCGGCCTCGGCGGCGGACCGGATGGCCGAGAGCGTGACCCCGGGGTCGGCACTCAGCACCTGGTCGAACAGGGCGGTGTAGCGGTCGTCGTAGCCCAGGGTGGCCACGTCCGCGGGGACAGGCCCGGTGCCCCGGCTCATCTGGTGGTAGCTGGCATCCAGGATGCGCTGCATCCACTCCAGGCGGAAGAGGATGGGGTACTCAGCGCGCAGGTCCTTGCGGATGGGCAGAAGTCCCTGCGCCTCGGTCTCCCGCTGCTGGTTACCGCGGCTGGTGAGGGCGCGCGCCAGCTCGAAGGCGAGCAGGGGATGGGGGGAGTGCACCGGTAGGGCCCAGAGCTGGACCACCTCCAGCGAGAAGCTCCTGCCCGGGCGCGCCGGCGCGCCGTCCTTGAGTTCGAGCGAGGCGCCGCTCGGCAGGGTCGCCCATCTCAGGTCACCCGCCTGGGCCATCCCCGGCTCGGCATCGCGGCGGGCGCCGCCATGGAGCCAGAGCGAGTCCTCTTGGTTGATCGGCGCCCAGGCGAGCTTCCCCTGTCGGAACAGGTCGTTCACCCCGTCCGAGTCAATGCCCTCCTTCTGTTCGCACTCCGGCGCCAGCAGGTGGTGTTTTCGGTAGAGCGCCCGCCACTGCAACGCATCGAGCACCGCGGGCGCGTCGCGCCGTCCGATCTCGCCGGCGCTGAGCCCGTGGCGGTACAGTGCGTTAAGCAGGTCGTTGACTGCATCATCGTTGGGACCGGTGCGGAAGGCCACGCGAGGGGCCGCTGTCGGGGGCTGAATCCAAGGCACCGGATGGTGTGACCAGTACCAGGCGACCACGAACAGATCGTAGCTGTTCCAGCGGTCGGGCGTCTTCTCCAGCGCGAAGCCCCGGGGCAGGCCGATGCCGTTCGCTTCCGCCAGGGCGGCTTGGATGGCCGCCCGGTCCGCTGTCCAGTGCAGATATGCGTCTTCGACGGCAGAGTAGCGGT
>JBBRLA010000917.1:0-2432 GCA_038231615.1 Polyangia bacterium
CCCGGGCAGGTCCCCGGCCAGCACCGAGACCTCGGCGCTGACCAGCATCACTTCTCGCCGCGCCCGCGAAGCGCCCGCCTCCTGTGCTAGCTGCGAGAGGCGCGAGAGGTCCGGCACCGCCGCGTGCAACTGCCCGGTGCCTAGGTAGATCCGCACCCGGTCGCAGGCGATGACCACGTGGTCGTCCCGGGTGTGGCCGCTGCCCGGCGTGGCCACCAGCGCCTGGTCCAGCCAGCGTTTGGCGTCGGCATACCGCCCCCGTTTTAGCGCTGTCCAGCCGAGCAAGTACCAGGCCCGGGTCATGGAGGCCTCGGGGTCCGAAAGGAGCAGGCGGTGCCCGACGTGCCCCTCGGTCTCCAGGTAGCGCAGGAGCGCCTCGTCGGCCTTCTCATGCTCTCCGTCGTATGCCAGCGCCTTCCCCGCGGTGAACCACACCGATCGCCCCAGGCGCTCCGCCGCCAGGGAGCACAGGCGTCCGGCCGCCGTCAGCTCGCCGACCCGCTGGAACTCGCCGAAGAGCCGGCAGAAAAGCTGGGGCAGGAACGAATAGGAATGGAGGTCTTCCTCGCTCAGGATCAGCGCCTTCTGGGCCGCCTGCACCAGCAGCCCCCGGCGGCGCTCCCCGTCCGCATCGGGGAGGGTGAGGGCCAGCTTGTACATCATGTAAAGGTCGTCCGGGTGGTCCCGGTGGGCGGCCTCCAGCAGGCGCAGGTTGCGCAGCCCCTTGCGCTTCCTCTCGGTGCGATCGACGTAGCCGTGGTGCCGCACCCGCACGCCCGAGTCGGGCCAATCCCCTGCGTCCAGGGCCAGCACGCTTTCGACGACGTTTTCGTGGACCCGGCCGCGGAAGCGGATGCGCGGGTCGTTGCGGAACAGGCGCAGCGCCTTCAGCACCGGCACGGCCTGCGCCCCCGGAAGCCCGGGTTGCCCGGGTTGATACAGGAGCTGGATTTGCACGATCTGCGCCGGTTCCGGCCGCCGCAGTGCGCGGGTCAAAAGGGGGATGCTCTCAGCCTCCAGCTCCTCGTCGGCGTCCAGGGAAAGAATCCACTCGGAGGTGGCGGCGGAGAGGGCCACGTTGCGCGCGGCGGAGAAGTCGTCGGCCCAGGGGATGCTCAGCACGGTGGCGCCAGCCTCCCGGGCGATCTGTGGGGTGCGGTCGCGGCTGCCGGTGTCCACGACGATGACTTCCCGGGCCACGCCGGTGTCGATGACGGAGCGCAGGCACAAAGGGAGGGTCGATTCCTCGTCCCGGACGATCATGCAGATGGAGAGAGGGAGCGGGTTGTGGTTCATGAAGAAGCAGATAAGCAGGAGGGCAGGGGGTGCAAGGGGCCAGCGGAAAATGTCGAAGAACTCTCCTCGGGGAAATACTCCCTGTTCTAAGTGAATGAAGAGTCATCTAAGGAAGAAGCACATGGCCGGAGCAGATTTTGGCGCACCCCCGCAGCGACCGAGGGAGCGTACTACTGTACGTGACCGATGGAGCGTGGGGGCACCTCCCGCGGCTGAGCGCATGCGAAGCCGTGGGGGAGAGGTACGCCAAAATCTGCCCGGCCAGGTGCTTCTGTTTATTTGCTGGGGAAGGAGCCGAGTAGACGCCGGAGCCCGATATCCGAAAGCGACACGTCGAAGTGGGCCTGCGCCAGCCCCACCTGGGCTTGCACCAGCGAGTCTTGCGCCGTCAAAAGGTCAAGCTGCGTCGCCGTACCGGCGTCGTGCTGGATGCGCACCAGGTCCAGCGTCTCCTGCGCCAGCGCCATCGAGCGTTGCGCCGTGCGCAGGCCCTCCTTGCGGGTGATGAGCGCCCGCCGCGCCGTCTCCACGTCGTCGGCGATGGTGTCCCGGAGCTGCGACAGGCGCAGCCTGGCGTCCGCTGCCTGCGCCTCGAAGGTGTGACGAGTGGCGTCGCGATCGAAGCCGTCGAAGAGCGTCCAGTCGAGCTGCGCCCCGGCGGCGTAGAAAGCGAATCGGGGGGTACCGTCCGGGTTGGCCGAGAACCCCGGGGCATTGGTCAAGCGGATGTTGCCGAACGCCGAGAGAGACGGCAGCCAGCGTAGCTTGTTCGACAGCGCCTGGGAGTCGGCGGCCGCGATGGTCTCCCGCAGGTTGGGCACCTCGGGTCGCGTGGTCAGTGCTTCCTGCACCAGCTCGCCGGTGCTGCGGGCGTCGACCGTCGGCTCCGGCGGCGGGACCACCTTGAAGGGCTCGTGGCACAAGAGCAGTGTCCCCAGCACCCGGTAGGCCGACCCGCGCTGGTCCTCCGCCTCCAGCAGGCGCTGCTGCGCCTGGATCAACGCCAGCTCGGCCCGGGTCACCTCGACCCGGTTGACCACCCCCGCCTCCAGCCGCGCCCGTGCATTGTCCAGCGTCTGTTGGGACACGTCGATGGCGTTGCGCCTTGCGTTGACCAGCTCGTCCGATCCGGCGGC
>JBBRLA010000918.1:0-2421 GCA_038231615.1 Polyangia bacterium
ATCCTTCACCGCGGCGCTTCGCCCTTCTCCATCCTTCACCGCGGCGCTTCGCCCTTCTCCATCCTTCACCGCGGCGCTTCGCCCTTCTCCATCCTTCACCGCGGCGCTTCGCCCTTCTCCATCCTTCGCCCCGGCGCTTCGCCCTTCTCCATCCTTCGCCCCGGCGCTTCGCCCTTCGCGATCAGGCTGCTGCACCAGGGTCAGTGTCCTGACCCTTTTTTCGGGGGGTCCGGCTTTGAGGCGGGGCCTTTTCGCGGGCCCCTGCATCCGTCGGGCCCAGGCGATCCGGACCTTGCGGGTCAGGCGCACGCCGTCGTAGCAGCCAAGCAGCGGCAGCATCCTCTCGACGGCCCGGACGCCGAAGCCGGGAAGCGAGAAGAGCAGCGCCCCCAACCGGTCCTCCCAGTCGAGTTCCAGAAGAATCAGCTCGGTCAGTTCGGGTTCGCTGAGGTGATCGGTGGACAGGAGAGTGGACAGCGGCCCGCGGCGCAGGGACTCGGGGAGGAAGGCGCCGTCGCTGCACGCATGTGCCAGGCGGTACAGGGCCGGGGCCAGCTTGCCCGCGCCCAGGCCCTCATAGAAGGAGGACGGCTGAGCGGCCATCTCCCAGGCGGTGGGGAACCCCGACCTGAAGGACCGCGGCGTCTGCGACGCCATGCGATCGCAGAGCCCGCCGCAGACACGCATGGCCTGCCCCCGGGGGCCGCCGCAGAGGAGCATCACCTTCACCAGGTCCTCGAAGGCGGTCTGCGAGCGCATGAGACGCCCGGCGTCGAACTCGCGCACCCAGTAGAGATCCTGGTCATCGTCGGTCAAGCTGTAAAGGAGGCTCAGATCCTCGTCGAGGCGCAGCATGGCGCGTACGTCAGCGACCAGTCCCTCGGGCAGGCCCTGGGCCAGAAGACACCCTGCCTCGGGCCCGCGGGGTTGAGTCAGCGCCACCCGCACGACCGCGCCTTTGGGCCGGCGCAAAAGCAGTTCCAGATGCCCGCCCGGCGCCAGGGCATCATAATGATGGGGAGGCAGGTGAAGGAACGGGGCGTTGCCGACCACATAAGCAAGATTGAAGTTTGGTGGTGTCAGGATTTCCATGGAGGAGCGGGCCAAAGAATACCCACGTCGAAGGCGGAATCAAACCGGCGGCCTGGCCGAGGCTGATGCGGCACTACTTGTCCTTGGCTTCCTTGCTGCCGATGACCGCCAGGTTAGCGCCGACCTGCACCTGAACCGGCTTGCCATCGACCATTACAGTCGCCTTCCCCGACAGGTACCACCCGAACGACCCGGTGCTGAAGAGCTTCTTTTCAGCCCACAGGGTGGACCCGTTCACATCGATCTTCACCGGCTCAGCCTTCTCCATGAATTCTTCCTTCGTGACCGGACACGTCGTCTTTGCCATGGTCAGCACCTCTCCTGTAATGATATTCTATCTTTGGAACCAAGATGTCTACCTCGGGACCGCGGAGCCCCAAGAACCTGTCCGCCCACACACAGAAACAGGCTGTCTCTTGCCCTTCCTGAAGACGAAGAGGAGTGAGTACATGAACCGAGCGTCCCTAGTACGATCGATCTACGCCGTTGGCCACGCCACCGGTCACGCCGCCGGCCGCCGCACCCTGGGCGCCCTGATGCTGGCGATGGGCATCCTTGGCGGATGCGGCGGCGACACCACGCCGGCCATCACCAGCTACACCGTGATCCAGCAGGACATGCAGGCCAAGGGGTGCCTGGTCGGCAGTTGCCATGGCAAGCCCGGCGGGACCCTGGCCGCCAACAAGATGATCCTCGACACCACCGCCGGACAGGAGATGGCCAACTTCATGGTGCTCATCTCCACCGTCCCGTTCCGGGGCGGCAAGTTCGTCGACACCGCCAGCCCGGACGTCTCGCAGCTCCTGGCCGTGCCCCTGGACAGCGGCCACACCGGCGGCAAGCTCTTCACCGGCATGCAGGACCTGACCTACGTGAAGTGGCGGGCCTGGATCGCCAAGGGCGCCACCTTCGCCGGCCAATAACCGGTCCCGGTCCCGCTGGCCGTTCTTCCAGGGCCCAGCCCTAGGGCCTGGCGACAGGGCCCGAACCGGGGCCGCCTTTCCTTCCTCCCTGCCCCTTCTTTACCGCCTCCCCGAACCGGCCCTTGGTGCCTGTACCCGCCCCCGCCGCCGAGATTCTCGCGCCTCGGCGACGGCAGCGCGGCTCCCAGGATCGAGGGATGGCCTGAAACCGCGTAGATCGGCTAAAATGCTTCCTGCACTCGGATGCCCGTGTGCAAGGGTAATGATCGAATCCGACCCGCATAGCGCAACCTCGATGGTTGGCCGCACGAGAGCCGGCCGCTACACCATCCGCGCCACCATAGGCTCGGGGGGGATGGGGTTTGTCTACCGTGCGACCCAGTCGCCCATCGAGCGCGAGGTCGCG
>JBBRLA010000919.1:0-2404 GCA_038231615.1 Polyangia bacterium
GGCACCTCGTCGGGGCAGCCGTCCTCGTCCTCGTAGCCGTTCTTGGTCTCCGGCTCGTTCGGGCACTTGTCCAGCCGGTCCACGATGCCGTCGTTGTCCGCGTCCTTGTCCGGGCAGCCGCCGTTCTCCTTCGGCCCCGCCTCGGTGGGACAGCGATCCTCGGGGTCGAGGATGCCGTCGTGGTCGGTGTCCACCACCGCCGGCTTGGACGGCCCCGCCCCAAAACGTCCGTAGAGCCCCAGAAGGACCTCCCAGTCCTCGGTGCCCAGGGTCGTCTTGAGGTCCGGCCCGAGCAAGATCCGTCCGTCCAGACGCAGCCCGAAGTGCTGGTTCAGGTCGAATTTCATTCCCGTCCCAGCGTGGAAGTAGGCCGCCGAGTCCTTGAAGATCAGCGACGCGGCCTCGGGAACCGTCGACTGGCCGTTGACGCCCGCCAGCACGAAAGGCCGGAACCGGCCGGAAAGGATGTCATAAAGGAAGTGGCCCCCGTAACTGACCACGATCACCTGCCCCTTGGACGCCTGGCCAGAGCTGTTTATCAGCGCCAGTTCCGCCTCCAGCATGAAGTGCGAGGTGATGCCGACGGCGAAGCGGGCGCCGAACGTCCCGGTATACGTAAGGAAGTTGTCCGCGGGGCCGTTCTTGTTGAAGCCCAGTCCGGACGAACTGGAAAAGAAGTGAGGGCCGAGGAACACCCCGGCCTCCAGGGGCACGCCTTCGTCCGCGTCAGCGGCGCGTGGGCCAAGGCCGACCGCCAAGATGATGGCGGCGGCGATCGCGAAGCGCCGCAGGCGCCGCGGTCTATCGATCAAGGGGGACAAGGCCGTGCGAGGGCCTGGGAGACGGGATCGCATGTGGTTCCTCCGGATCCAGATGATGTCGGTGAAGCTTTGGTGATCGGCATCGCGGCCCTGGTTATGCGGGGACAGGGTGGCGGTCAAGCGTTTATGCACTAGTACAGGATGGGTGCTGTCTTGCGCAAGGACGGGGCGCTGCCCCTCTCGCGAGCGGGGCTTAACAAATCTTTACCCGGGCCGAATACCTCCTTTACAGAGGCCCCCCAGATTGAATTCACCAACCGACGAACTCTTTCTGGAGGAAACGAACATGTGTCATCCGGTCCTTTTCGGTCTACTTCTTGGCGTGCTGGCGGCGAAGCTCTTGCGCCGGTTCTCTGGCTGCGGGGGTTGCCATGGCGGCAGGCGGGGCGGCAGGCGTTTTGGTGGCGGCTTCGGCGCCCGTTGGGGCGGCGGCGATCACTCGGGCCTGGACCGCGACTTCCGCGGGGCGCCGTTCTCCGATGGCAGCGGGGCGGCGCGGACGCCGAGCCGGCCCATCGAGGAGCTTTTGCTCGGCCTGGACCTGAACCAGCGGCAAAAGGAGGAGGCGCAGCCGATCTTCGATCGCCTCGCCGAGTTCTTCGGGCGCAGCGGCCCGCGCCTTTCCGCGGCTCTCTCGGCGATCGCCGCCGAGCGCTTCGATCGCGGGCAGGTGGAGGCGCTCTTCGCCGGAGCCTCGCCCGAGGTGCGCCGCGACCTGCCGGATGGGATGGAGCATGTGCACAACATCCTCATCCCCGAACAGCGCGAGCACCTGCGCGCCCGCCTCGCCGGCAGCGCCCCCGCCGCGTCCTAGCGCGATTGGCCCACGACCCCCGCCCTCTATCTTATCCCCTGCCTGGCCGCTTCTTGCGCCAAGAGAACAAAAAGGGGTACAAGCTTCGGATGCTTCTTCCGGGCAGAATCGGGCCGGATTGTTATTCCATGCGCTCGGTCACCCGACGCCAACCTGGTCGCCCGGCGGACCTCCACAGCTAGACCAACAGACGCCGCGCCTCCGGACCCTCCCGGCGGCCCCCCTTCTTGGCGAGGAACCTTGATGAAGACGATCACTGAGTTTTCCGGCAGCGTGCTACGCGAGGCCGCCCGGCTGCGCCCCCCACCCCCTCCCAAGGAGGCGCCAGCCGAAAAGCCGTCCGCCGCGCCTGACGCCGAGGCAGACGCGTCCCCTCCGGCCGAAGTAGCAGCCCCGACCCCCGACGCCCCGGCGGATGCAGCTTCGGCAGATGCAGCAGCCCCAGCAGATACAGCCCCGGCAGCTGCAGCTCCGGCAGATGCAGCTCCGGCAGATGCAGCCCCAGCGGCAGGAGAGCCTGCGGCAGCCCAGGAGCCTGAGGTAGACCCGGCCCTGATAGCCGCAGCCGAGGCCATCAGCGCCGCCCTGAGCATCACCGGGGACCGGCTGGCCCGGTTGATCGATGCGCTAGCAGTGGTGGGCAACCGGCTGGATTCGGTGACCCGGGTGCGCGTGTTTGGCAGCGAAGGCGAGCATCCGGCCAACGCGAGGCAGGTCGGCTCGTTTTACTATCTGGTGGACCATTTGGCCCGCCCCGAAAAGGAAGGCC
>JBBRLA010000920.1:0-2393 GCA_038231615.1 Polyangia bacterium
GCACCTCGCTGTCCTCCGGCACCACGAATGACCTCCGTGCAGTGTGGGGCAGCGATGCCAACAACCTCTGGGCCGTTGGTCAAGGCGGCACGGTCCTTCGCTACCACGCCCAATAGATTTCGGTCATCAGCGTCCGCCAGGCATCGAAGCCGCAGCGGAGGATTTATGAAAAAGGACCTGACCAACGTCCTCGGGGCGAGTCAGGCGGGCCAGATGGGATAAGAAGGGGCGCGACCGTATCAAGTTCTGTCTGATGATTCACCTCCAGGGTGGAGCGACCTCATCAGAAAAGCCTTGCACGGCTGGCCGCCCTCAGAGCGCGGGTAGCCCGGTAGCTACCGGGGCGACTTCCGCCGCGCCTTGCCGGCCGTGGGCGCCGCTGGCGTGGCGAAGGTCTTGTGCTGCGCCGCCGGCTTCCGGCCATACCCCGGGGTCGCCTGCGCCGCCGAATCGGTGGGCACATCGGCCATTACCAGGTCCTTGGGCCGCAGCGGCTCCCCGGTCAGCGACTGAAGCTTCAACTCGTCTTGCACCTTCTGCACCACCGCCTCGGTCTGGTACTGCTTGATCTGCTCTTCCTGGGTGCCGATGGTGCCGGCTTGGGTCTTGAGGTCCGCGTTGGTGATCTTGCTCCCCTTGCGGACTTCGGCGATCTGGGCCAGCGTGACTTCGAGCTTGGCGCCGGCGGCCTTGAATGTCGCCTTGGTATGCGGGTCCGCGCTCTTGAGCTTGAGCGTCCCCAGGTACGATTGCACCACGCTCAGGAGCATCGCGGCCAGGGTCTGCATCGCCGCCACCGCCTCGCCGTGGGCGTCCTTGGCCAGCACCGAGAGCGTGGTGTCCGCCTCATGAGCATCGGCCACGCGGGTGACGGCCTTGTCGAAGTCCACCAGGTTGAACCCCAGCCCCGACAGGGCGCCGGTGGGCAAAGTGGTCACCAGGAAGCTGCGCACCTTGGGGGCCAGGGCCATGACCTGCGCCCCCAAATAACGCAACGCCGCGGCCCCGATGGAGTCCTTGGGTATCTGGTCCTTGGTACGAAGGGACGCCACCAGGCGAATGGTGCCGATGTTCTTGATGAAGAAGGCTACCAGGGCATCGCCCGAAAGCGCACCGGAAATAATGATATCAGGAATCGCGGCCATGAATTACCTCGCCAAAGATACAAAGAGGGTCTTACTTCTGTTACTGGCCGACCCCAGCAAGGGGCCTGTCACCGCGCCGAACCGACACTCGGTTCAGCGGGCCTCGGGACAGCAACAAAGTAAGAAGGCGAGGCAGTACATGTATAGAGTAGTAGGGTAAAGCAGTCTGAAGTGCCGCGCAAGTGTTTTTTTTACATCCAAGGCGATCATGTCCGCCCCAACCCAGCCAGGCCTCGGGCGGGGCTGGCGCAGCAGCCAACCCAGGCCGCTGAGGTTGGCGCTGGAATTGCCGGCGTTGCGGGTCGGTGGTACGGTACCTTCATGGAAACGCCGCATACCGAGTCCTATCCAGGGACGTGGACCGAGCCTGCGGCACCGAGATGGACGCCGGAGGAGCAGCGGCGGCTGGTCGAGTGGCTCTCGCTGCCGGACAATATCAGCGCGGAGCTTCTGGGGGGGCGCATCGTGCACAAGGCGATGGCCAGGGGCGATCACGGGGCGGCCCAGGGGGTCATCTTTGGTCAGTACCTGAAACAGCACGGGCGAGGCGGCCCGGGGACGCGCTGGTGGCTCACGCTGGAAGTGGACGTGTACCTGAGCGGGGAGGGGATGCGGCCGGACGTGGCCGGGTGGCGGGTGGACAAGCACCCGGCGCCGCCCCTCATGGTCAATGTACAGGACCATCTCGGCGTGATCGTGACCCCCCCCGACTGGGTCTGTGAGGTGCTTTCGACCTCGACGGCGTCGCGGGACAAGGGGGTCAAGCGGAAGGCCTACCAGCGCGCGGGGGTCGAGTGGTACTGGCTGATGGACCTTCTGGCAGAGGAACTGCGGGTCTACCGCTGCACGCAGCGGAGCTACGAGCTGATCGAGACCGCCTACGATGGAGATGTGGTGCGCCTGCCCCCCTTCGAGGAAGCCGACTTCGCCGTGGGCCCGGTGTTGGAATACAAGCGGGCCCGGCTGGCTGCGCTCGGCGGCGAGGGCGGGAGCCGACCTATGACGACTGGCTGACCCGCGACGTATACCCGCTCGCCTGCAAGAGGGACTGGGTGCCGAAGCCATGCTGGGCCTGACCCTCACTGAGGGCGAGTCCTGATAAGCGCACCCCTCATCCGCACCTTCGCTGCCATTCACATCCCGCGAAACCCCTGGGCTTTTCTCCTTCGCCACTCCTGGCACGCCCCCTGCTATGTCTTCTCTCCGAGAGCAACGAACACGGCGCCCCGGCGCTTCAACAATGACGAA
>JBBRLA010000921.1:0-2393 GCA_038231615.1 Polyangia bacterium
CCCTCACCGAAGGCGGCCTGGTAGCACAGCAGCTGAGCGATGAAGAAGCTGCCGCCGGCCAACTCGACGAACTGGTCACGGCGCGCGAACTCGATATGGGCGGCGCGCTCGCCGGCTCGGATGAGCTCGGCGATCTTGTCGTCGCCCTGCTTGCCCATGAATACCCTGGCGTAGCGGCCGGTCAGGTCCGGTTCGTCGCGGAGCAGGGTCTCGCCCACGGGGTTGACCCCGATGAGCGTGACCTTGGCCTGGTCGGGACCTTCGTCGGAGACGAACTTCATGAGGTTGGCGATCTCGTGCTGCGTGTCCCGGTCAACGCGATGGAAGTCATCGACAATCAGGTGGCCGCCGGTGCTGGTGAATCCGTCGTCGAGGAGCTTTTGCAGGGCCGCCCGCGGGTTTTTGGTCGGGTGGGTCCCGGAAAGGCGGTAGACGCGGGGCGGCTCCAGCGCCTCCAACGCCTTGTTCAGGGCTGTGGTCTTGCCGATGCCCGAGGGCCCCTCGATGACCAGGCCCTCTCGCGGGCGCAAGAGATGGTTACGGATTTCCTCCATCTGCTCGGGCTCGACATAGGTCAGCGGCGGGAGGCCGGTCCAGCTGAAGATCCTGTGCAGCGGGAAGATCTCGGTGGGGGGAGCGAGAGCAGGGCCGCTGTCCTGGCGGCCCACGCGCTCGTCCGGTGCCGCAAACCGGAGGACCCGGTAGACCCCCTCCGCCACTGAGGTCCAGGCCTCGTCTCTATCGGGCCAGGACGTGACCGCGCGGCCGTCCTTCGGCAGAGGCTGGAGCCCGTCGAGAGGGCCGATCAGCAGGGCAGGACGCAGGAGCACCGGGATGACCACCGCCAAGTCCCGCCGCTGGCGCCTCAGCGCGAGGCTCACCCATTGCTGCGCCTCAGGCAAGGCCAGAAAATCTGCGCTGATAAGGAACAGGATCACATCGGCCTCTTCGAGGCGGAGCCCGATTTCCATCTGTCGATGCTGCCCCGGCCTCAGGTGGCCTGGGTGCCAGATCACCGCCTCCCCTGCCCGCTCCAGGAACATCAGATGGCGCTCGAGTTCGTAAAAGAGGTGCTCGTCCCTGGGGTTGTAGAGGCAGACGACCAGCTTGGCCATGGGCGCAGATTAGCACGGCGATGGGCCTCTCGCCACGCGGCGCGGACGCGCGGATGCTTCCTTGTTGCGGGCCCCTCGCAGGGGCCCTACTTACTCGGCCAGCAGCGTCAGCACCTGTTGGCGAACGCACTGCGAAAGCATGGAGCCGCCTCCTCTTGCGTGTCAGTGATAAATTTATCGGCCATTTCGTTCCTGACGCGAAGGGAAGAATAGAGAAATCGGCGAGTCGGAAATTTGGAATCCTGAGGTTGGACCATCTAGTCCAATCCACTCTTCAATGAGGCCAACTCACCGACTTCTCTTTTCTTCTCTTCGCACCTACTCCTTTCAAGAACGCATCTTGTCCATTCCACGAAGTAGAGTCAAGCAACTATTCTCACTACAGACTTGAGTAGACGATTAATGCCTGGCGATTGGCGGCGTTTAGCAGGAAGGGCGAAGGGCGCCCCTGACCTGACCCCCAACAGCGTCGGCGGGTGCTGGTTCGGTCCCAGGCCGGGGACGACGGCGCCGTTCGCGCTCAAGCGCAGCGGGTCCTGCTGCGGGCACAAAGCCATCGCTTGCATGACGGACTCGCTGGCGGGGTTCTCCTCCATTCACAGGCGGCACTCTAACCAATCACCGGCCGGACAACGACAACGGCGCGGCACGCTGACCGTCTACACCACCGCGATCGTTTCGCCGCCGGCCCAGGTGGCGGTGGGGCGCAGGAACATGCGGAAGGCCCGGCCCCGGTAGCGCGGGTCGCTGGCCCGGGTAAAGGCGATGTACGCTACCCCATCGGGCAGCTCGGCGATGCACTGGAACGGGACGTCCTGAAACGCGCAGTACAGGTCTTGCAGCTTCCGGTAGTCCGCTCGGCTCACTCCCCTGAATACCAGGATGCCCGTGGCCAGCGACACCAGTTGCGGCGGCAGAAAACCGATCTGCTGGGTCTCCAGATAGTAGGAGCATACGCCGTGGCGGACCTCGGCGGAGTTTTCGATCAGCCAGGGTACGACCACGCAGTGGAGGCCCTGCTTGGCCATCTCGTGCAGGAAAAACCAGCGCAGGGGGTTGCTGCCATCGCGCAGGATGTTGCTCAAAATGGACATGATGGACACCTCCAGGGGCAGGATGCAGTCGGGCCCCAGGTCGCGGCTTTCCATCAGGAATACCAGCGGCACCTCCTGCAAAAGCAGGTCCAGAAGGAAGCTCTTGCGGGTGCTGATTCTCTGGATGAGCTTCATCTGGGCCCGCACGCCGGCCTCGGCGAAGCCGGCGAACTTGGCTTTTTCC
>JBBRLA010000922.1:0-2390 GCA_038231615.1 Polyangia bacterium
CTCGATTGGGGTGCAGATGATCGGCGGTTGGAAGCCTGCCGAACGACAAACAGCTTCGATCTTGGCGCGCATCCTCGCGTTGGCGATGTGGGCGCAGTTCCAACTGAGCAGGTAGTCCATTCCATGGATAGCAGCGATGGCGATGTGAAGGGCATCGGCCGACGCCTTCGGCGGAAGACCGCCAGCCCGCAACAGCGCTCCGCCCAAGGCCGTCGCGTCGTCCGTCAACTGCAGAACAGGTATCTCGTGGAGCGCCTCCAATCGCTTGGCTGCTGCCTGCGTGTCACCGGCCGCGCATTCTTCGAGCACAAGTTCCGAGACGAACAAGTCGAATTCGTGACGGTCGGCTTCCCACCAGTCGCGCGTGACCTGCTGATGGCCTGCGTGAATGAGATCTCGGCTCGGCCACGCGGTCAGGTAGCTCGGAATGGTGGTCTCAAGATAGACGCTTGCTTTCGTTTCGGTTTTCATCGCCGTCCTCGTAACTCTACCACATGAGACTGCCGAACGGCTGGCCGCTCTGCCGCGCCGCGAAGCGGCGTCGGCAACAGCGGCTTGTTGGGCGGCAGTCGCATTGGCTCCCGGCTTGTAACCTTCCCGGTCCTCAGTGTAGCATTTTACTATGGGAAGCTCCTTTGTACGCACACTGAGCACGCTCAAGGTTGCTCTAACCGTCGGCCATGTCGCCGAGTTTCCAGTCTTCTGCTGCCGGCCAGGCCACGAGATCCAAAAGCTGCGGCATGAGATCTCGAATAGGCAGAAGGACTTCAGTCATGTCCCCGTCCGCGACGAGCAGAACCGGCTCCTCGGTGTCATCTGTCGCGACAGCCTGACTGCCTCCTCCCGGGGCACGGCCAAGGACCATCTTCATATCAGGGCGCCGCTCCTCGCGAGTCACGTCGTCTCAGCTGATGCTCCCCTTAGGGACCTACTGCCAAAGCTTCGGGCAGAGGGCTTCCTGCTCGTTCGCGCCGCCGAAAGCGGCTTCCCAGATGGAATCTCGGGCATTGTCAACCATGCCGACCTCCAGAAGACCCCGGTGCGGCTTCTCCTTTTCGCTCAGCTTGCAGAAGTCGAGACGCGCCTGCGCAGTCGGCTCGCCCATGATGCATGGGAAGGCGATCCGGCCTGCGCCAGGTTCGTCAGAGAGGCTCAATCGAGGAAGAAGAGACACAGAGCGTCGGAGTTCTTGTCGCTGCTCGCCTATCTGAACATCGCGGAGATCTGCGAACTGGCCCATGGGCGCGGCGTCTACCCCGGCATCGCTCGTGATGGGCTCCTGAGCGAGCTGCGGATGCTGTACAACATTCGAAATTCCGTAATGCACCATCAGGAGCACGTCGGCCCTGGGGACAGGGCTCCACGTGATCCTCTTGACACCGTGCAACGTGCCATTGACGCCTTCGCGCTGGTGGAACGGTTCATCAATGCCCTCGGAGAAGGAGAGGGGTAAAGACGATGCCGAGAATCACGGTCGACCTACTCGTACAGGCGGTCCAGATCCTCAGCCAGCAGCGGCCCCTGGTAAGGAGCCAGGAAGTCAGGAAGTGGTGCAACAACCATTCTCCCCAGATCGATTGGGGTGAGTATTTCCGTGGACGGAAGGGCGCCTACCTGGAGGATGCCGACAAGCAAGCGAGCGTGCCCGGGGGCCGCCTGCAGAAGTGGAAAAGAGATCCGACGACCAGCGGCTCGGCCGTCGGCTGGTCGCTGCCCGACGGGATCTCCATCTCGAAGGTCGCGCGAATAGGCTGGACGCGGATGCACTGGGACCCCGGCCAGGGGCGGTGGACGAAGACGCCCTAGCGTAGTCGTACCCTTTCACGCTGCAGCGGTGGCGTGAGCGACAGGTAGTTCCCTGGGACGGGAGGGCTGGAGTTGCATTTATCGCGTTGGTGACTCGGCCCAGATCAGCCCCGGTTCGAGGCCACTCAACGGCTGCCGGTCTGCCGCCGCGCGAAGCGCGGTCGGCAGCAGCGGCTTGTTGGGCCACCTCTTCATACCGGGTCGTGCCGCTTCCGAAGGTCGCTCAGACAGGGACTTCGGCCAAGGACTACTCGACGATGACGCTCATCGAGGCTGTGCTCCATCCCCGCATCGATGCCGGCGAAGTCGACGCGCAGGACCAGGTAGCGATTGCGCTCGGGCGTAGGATGATCGCCGATGTGGAGCCCGCCGAAGAGGGTAGGAGAAACTACCGGGGGTTTGGCCCTGCCGAGGGCAGCGGCGGCCGGCACCGTTCGCCACCCGCCGCCGGCACCGCGGTCGCGATGTTTGATGGACAGGCTCGCTGTCCAGATTCTTTTCATCCGCCCTTGTCGGCTGCCCTGATGTGCCTATTTGAAGGGGATGGACCATTCCGTATCCACCCTGGAACCCGATCGCCGCCC
>JBBRLA010000923.1:0-2384 GCA_038231615.1 Polyangia bacterium
AGACGTTGCCCAATCCGAAGTTGCGGGTGTTTCCGATCGCCGAGGTGGCCGCGATCGGGCGGCGGGTCGGGATACCGCTGATAATGGACAACACCGCGTCGCCCTTGCGGGTGGACGAGGACAGGAACGGGAACATTACCGGCTCGCCGACAATCAGGCCCAGCTCCTGCCCGGGGACGTCGGCCTCGGTGCCCTCTTCCATCCCTCGGGGGGCGACGCAGAGGGCGCGCAGGGGCGGCTCCATCCCCGGCACGGCGGGCATGGAGGCCTCGACGCCGATGTAGTAGGCGCGGGCGGTGCCGCCGCGGATGCGCTGGCCCTTGCCGCGGCGGGTCAGGCCGTAGTAAGCGGCGCCCAGGGCCACCGCCAGGTCCATGTCGGTCCCGGTGAGGGGGCGCAGGCCGTCGCCGGCAAAGGAGCCGAGGACCTCCTCGATGCGCTGCCGAAGGGGGCCGCCCTTCATGACGCCGCCGTTGAAGAAGACCGCGGTGGGCATGCGGTGGTCCCCCAGGAACTTGGCCAGGTGCTTGGTGATCGCCGGGTCGTGGGCGAAGGGCAGGCCGATCTCCTGCAGACCGAGGCGCCGCGGGGCGCGGGGGCGCTCGCTGGCGGCGATGCGGGGGAAGAACCCGTCGAGGAGCAGCTCCTCGGCGTCCGTGCGGGAAAGCTCGGTCTTGATCGACCCGCCGATGACCTTGGAGCCGCGCCCCAGGACCACCACCGGCGCCGCTTGCAGGTCGGCGTGGATCATCAGGGACTCCTTGGCCTGCCGGCAACTGAAGACCAGGGCCCGGCGCTGCCACGGGTCCAGCTTGTGGCCCTGCTGCTCCAGCTTGCGCAGCACGGAGACGCCCAGCGCCAGGTCCATGTTGTCGCCGCCGAGCAGGATGTGGTCGCCGACGGCGATGCGCTCCAGTTGCAGGTCCCCGGCCCGCTCGCTGACGGCGATCAGGGAGAAGTCGGTGGTGCCGCCGCCCACGTCGCACACCAGGACCACGTCGCCGACGCGCAGGCGCTGGCGCCAGGCGCCGGGGTGATCGCCGAGCCAGGCGTAGAAAGCGGCCTGGGGTTCTTCCAAGAGGGTGACTCGGGAGAGGCCTGCGGCCTGGGCCGCCCGCACCGTCAGCTCGCGGGCCACGGCGTCGAAGGAGGCGGGCACGGTGAGCAGCACGTCCTGGTGGGTGAGTTGGAGGGCTTCGTCATCGGCTGCCAGGTGCTGATCCCAGGCGTCGCGCAGGTGCATGAGGTAGCGGGCCGAGGCGTCCACCGGGCTGAGCTTGGGCACGGCCTCGTCGCCGGTCTCGGGGGCGCCGAAGGGGAGGATGGGGGCGGTGCGGTCGACGCCGGCGTAGCTGAGCCACGACTTGGCCGACGAGAGCAGGCGCATGGGCACTTGCACCCCGTGGGTGCGGGCGAACTCGCCGACGGCGTAGGTGCGACCGGCGGACCAGGGGAGGTCGAGGGAGCCCTGGGGGAACTCCTGCGGCGCGGCCTGGTAAAGGAACGAGGGCAGAAGGGGCCGGGCCTCGACCTGTCCCGGGGCGACCACCTGATCGATGGACAGGACGGTGGGTTTCACGGGTTGATCGGAGGGAGGGCTTTCGTTTTCGTCCAGGCCTGCGGTGTCGATGTAGGCGACGGCGCAGTTGGTGGTGCCGAGGTCGATGCCGACGACATAGCGACTCTTGGGTTGATCGTTCATCTAAGAGGCTCGGGTGCTTCGTGGTTTAGGGGTCTGCCTCGTCACCCGCCCAACTCGACTTCCGCCGGGGTGATGACCAGAGGATCGTGGCTCGATGGCAGGTCGGGCAGGGTAATGGAGCGGGCGGTCCAGCCGTGGTGACGTAGGGTACCGTGAAAGGGCGGGCGGCCGGTGACATTGCCGATGAGGCGGACCTGGGAGGGGTCGTAGCCTCCCTCGACGCGGACAGCGGCCTCGTCGGGTTCGGGGCGCACGGGGGCGATCTGGAGGTGCTCGACGAGGCCCTTCTTGCAGCCGCGGTGGATGTCGCGCACGGCGGCACCGATCTGGGCGTCGTTGTAGGCGCTGACGTCCTCCATGAGGAAGTCCACCAGACGCCCCTCGCGCTGAAGGATGGACAGGATCTGGATGGCGCCGCGGCGGCGTAGATCGGCCTCGTCGGGAACCGGGATCAGCGGGGTCGGGGACTGGGCTTTCGGGGTCGGTGCATCGGGGGCTGCCGTGGCCGGGGGCGCGGTGGTCTTGGCGGACGTCGGCGGTGCTTCTGGCACTTCTGGTTTTGGCAGATCCGGCGGGCTCAGCTCGGGAGGTGGCAGCAAGGCCACCACCTCGGCGGGCAGCCGGTACCGGAACAGCACCGCCAAGAAGCAGCGCAGCGCCAACAGAAATCGACTCATTATAC
>JBBRLA010000924.1:0-2376 GCA_038231615.1 Polyangia bacterium
GGGCGACGTGGCCGCGGGGGAAAAGAATCGACCGGTGACCGCGGAGCAAAGCCGCACCGCCGCCCGTCGTGCCGGCAAGCTTGCGCCCCACGCCCCACGGCCCCCGGAGAACGCCCGATGAGGGAGCGATGCTGCATCTGAGAAGGGATGCGGTCCTGCGTCTGCTAACGCCGGCCGTCCTGTTTTTTTGTCTCCTTTCGACCCATGCCACCGGGCAACCCGCAGGGGCCGCTCCCACGGCGCCCGCAGCCCCGGCAACGCCGACCCCCCCGGCAACGCCGGCCCCCCCCGGGGGCGAGATGATCGTCGCCATCTACCTGCCTGGGCTGTACTTCGCCCAGCTCGATGGCAAGGTAGCACTCGGAGCGGAGCTGGCCGCGCACCTTTCGCGATCCACCGGCCGGCCGGCCGCCGCTCGCGTCTATGCCACTGCTGCGGCGCTGGAGACCGACATCCCCCGGATCACCATTGCCCTGGTCGAAGCGACCTACGTGGCCACCCGCATGAGCACCCTGACCCCCCTGTGTACCGCCTCGGTCAACGGCAAGGAGGACACGCACTTCGTGGTCCTGAGCGGTCCCTCCGCCGGCCCTGCCAGCCTGCGCGGGCAGCGACTGGCCTACGCCGCCCTCCCGTACCAGGAGCAGCCCTTCCTGGAAAATTTTGTCTTCGAAGGCGAGCTGCGCTTCACCCACGACCGGCTGGAGCCGGCCCGCGACGCCGCCTCTGCGCTGAGCAAGATCTCGCTCAAGAAAGCCGATGCGGTGCTGCTCTACGAGGACGACGTGGTCCACGCCCGGGGCCTGCGGCCGACCTATGAGAGCGGCCCCTTGCCCCGCCCAACGGTAATCGTCTTTGACGACATCATGGAACCGCAGGAGGTGCAGCGCCTGCGGGAGATCATGACCCGCTTCACCGGCCACACCCACCCGCAGTTCCAGTCCTTCCGCCCGGCGGTCGCGGATCGCTACGAAAAACTCCTGTGGCACATCCAGCGGAACAACCAACGGCTCCCGCCGCTCGTCAACCTGATGCGCGAGGATCTTCTGCAGCCCCGCCTGCCCCCCGCGGCCCCCACCTCCCTGCCTCTGCCACCCCTCAAACCGTACGCCCAGTAGCCAGGTCCGGGGACAGGTACTGACGATGCGCTTTGGAACCTGGATTGACATGCCGCCAGATCCGACCCGGGCGATGGCCCTGGCGCCCCTCGGCAAAGGGGTATTCCAACTCCGAATACGGGACGGTCTAATAAACTTTCCCAGCGGCAAGAGCGCGATGGTGGCGTACGGCGGTGGCCAGAACGTAGGTCAGGCCCTGCGCGAGCTGCTGGAGGGGGAGGTGGGGCGTCGGGCCCTGGCCAGGGGACCGCTCCTGTGCCGGTTCGCCCTGCCTGGACCCTCGCAGGACCCCGTGGAGGCGGCGGATCGGCTGCGGCGGCAGTTCCAGGACCGATTCGGAGCGCCGCCCGCGGCAGAGCGAGGCGACTGACACCCTCCCGCGCGAACATCCGGTTCGTTCGCCGCTGCTTGTCCGGCGCCTTGACGCGGGCTACCTTGCCGCAATGCGCATCTTCATCAGCGGGGCCAGCCGCGGCATCGGCCTGGAATTTGTCCGTCAGTACCTGGCCCGGGGCGAGGAGGTCATCGCCGCGGCCCGCCAGCCTGAGGCGGAGCGGGAACTGGCCTCCCTTGCGCACCGCCACCCCGGCCACCTGCGCCTCGTGGTCCTGGATGTCAGCCAGGAGGAGTCGGCATTGCGAGCCGCCGATCAGGTCGCCGCACCCGTGGACCTGCTGATCAACAATGCCGGCATCAAGGACGAGGCGGCGGATCTGGCCGCGATGGATTTTGGCGAGGTCGCGCGCCTTTACGACGTGAATGCGCTGGGGCCGCTGCGCGTCACCCGGGCCCTCTTGCCGTGGTTGCGACAGGGCCCGGGCAAAAAGGTCGTGCATCTGGGCTCCAACCTGGGCTCCATCGGGGACAATGCGTCTGGAGGACTTTATGGCTATCGTATGGCCAAGGCCGCGCTGAACATGGCTTCTTGCTGCCTGGCTCATGAGTTGCGTCCCGCAGGCATCCTCAGCGCCGTCCTTTCCCCGGGTTGGGTGCGGACGGACATGGGCGGTCCCTCCGCTCCGCTGACGGTGGAGCAGTCGGTCTCCGGGATGGTCCAGGTCATCGACCGGCTTACCCTGCGGGACAGCGGCGGCTTCTTCCAGCACAAGGGAGAGTCCGTCCCGTGGTGATCTATAACCGCGGCGCTTCGCGCTTCGCGATCGGACACCGCGGCACTTCGCGCTTCGCGATCGGACACCGCGGCACTTCGCGCTTCGCGATCGGACACCGCGGCACTTCGCGCTTCGCGATCGGACAC
>JBBRLA010000925.1:0-2358 GCA_038231615.1 Polyangia bacterium
CTTCGCCGGCCGCCGCGCCGCCTTCGACGTGCCCCTGTCCCTGTGCGGCACCGAATTCCAGCGCGCCGTATGGGGAGCGCTCTTGCGCATTCCCGCCGGGCAGACCCGCTCCTATGGCCAGCTGGCGGCGCAGCTCGGGCGGCCGCGGGCGGTGCGCGCGGTGGGCGCGGCCAACGCCAAAAACCCCGTCTCGATCCTGGTCCCCTGTCACCGCGTCATCGGCGCCGATGGCACCCTCACCGGCTACGCCGGCGGCCTGGCTTGCAAGCGTTGGCTCCTCTCTCACGAACAGGCCTTGACCTGAACGGGCGGTCAGACTTACGTTGCGACATGCTCCCCCGCCCGCTCAGCAACCCACCCAACCCATGGGCCACCACTTCCGTCGAATACCTCGACGAGGTGCCGCGCACCCAGGTCCAGGTCTTCGTCGATCACAGCCGCCAGATCCTCAACAAAAATGACAGCCCCGACCTGCCCTTCCGCTACAGCGCCAACCCCTACCGCGGCTGCATGCACGCCTGCGCCTACTGCTACGCCCGGCCCACCCACGAGTACCTCGACTTCGGCGCCGGCACCGACTTCGACACCAAGATCGTGGTGAAGCCCGACGCCCCGGCCCTTTTGCGCGAGGCCTTCGAGCGCCCCTCGTGGCAGGGCGAGGCCGTCATGTTCAGCGGCGTGACCGATTGCTACCAGCCGCTGGAGGCCTCCTTCCGCCTGACCCGCGGCTGCCTGGAAGTCTGCGTCGAATACAAAAACCCCGTCAGCATCATCACCAAGGCGCCGCTGGTGGAACGCGACCTCGACCTGCTCAAGGAGCTTCAGCGGGTGGCGCGGGCCCATGTCATCGTCAGCATCCCCTTCTTCGACCCCGATCGGGCGCGGGCCATCGAGCCCTACGTGGCGACGCCGCAGCGGCGCCTGCGCAGCATCGAGCGGCTGGCCCGTGCCGGCATCCAGGTGGGGGTTAACGTGGCGCCGATCATCCCGGGGCTGAACGATGAGGAGATGGTCCAGGTCCTGACCGCGGCCCGCGACGCGGGGGCGACCCACGCCGGCTACGTCCTCCTGCGGCTGCCCGGTTCGGTGCGGGCGATCTTCGAGGAACGCCTGCGAGAGCGGATGCCGCTAAGGGCGGACAAGGTACTGCACCGCATCCGCGAGACAAGGGGTGGGAAACTATACGATGCGGCCTTCGGCAAGCGCCAGCGCGGCGAGGGGGAATACGCCGCGCTCATCGGGACCCTCTTTTCGGGCGCGGCGCGGCGGCTGGGGTTTTCGACCCACCGCGGGGCGGGGGACGAAGAGCCGGCGGCCTCCACATTCCGGCGCCCGGCAGTGACGACCCAGGGGCCGCGGCGGCAGATGTCGCTCTTCGATCTGTAAGGTCCTCGCCTCCACAATTCTTGGGTCGGCCTCACGGGGTCAGCACTTCAACTCGGACCTCGGTACAACGCGCCAGGGCATGATCGCCCGTCAGAAATAGGCTGACGCCCTGTTCCACGGCGCTCGCCAAGTGCAGTGCATCGGGGGTCCGAAATCCGTAACGAGCTCGCAGTTCGGTGGCCCGTTCCACCACACTCGCCGTAATCTCGCCGAGGGTCAGACGAGAGCTGGAGAAAAATGCCTCATAGCGCTCCAATAGAAGTTGATTACCCTCTTTCAACGGCCGGGTGCGGCACTCCAGCCGCGACAATCGGGACGTCAGAAGGCGAGCGTCAAGATTGTTCTTCAACGGTCGCAATCGGTCCACAACCGCCTGTTGAAAGGGCGGTGCGCCCTCATGCAGGTAGATGATGCAGCAGGCGTCGAGATAAATGCCGTCCATGTTTACCCCCAGGCAGCCCGCTCCTCGGCGATCTGCCGATCGATGTCTTCTTTGGTACGCGTACCCGGGTCGAGGTGAGCAATGAGATCGAAGACATCGTTTTTTTGCGGCTCGCGGGCCCGGGCTATCAAGGGTTGAATCACGCGCTTTTCCAGTTCTGATCGCGAGTTCATGCTCAGAAGGGGCAGTGCGAACGATTCCCACTGGCTGATGCCCCACTTGTGCCATTGCTCGTTGGCGGCGACCGTCCAACTGCCATCAGGGATTCGATCCTTGCTGTGCCAAAACCAGCCCTTGGCCATCCAGTAGTGCCAGTCCCACAGCTCACCCTTGGCCCCATAATGAATGATTCCGGCCGTCAGTACTGGCTCTGCATCATGGGGCAACTCAAAATCCGCGCCTGCGCCATCGGACAGGATGCACCCGATGTAAAGCACGGGTCCACCGGGAGGGGCCTTCTCGGAATGGTAGAAGCGTGCCACCCAGGCCGGTGCCCAAAAATCAGGCTCGTGGATGTCTCCCGATCTCTC
>JBBRLA010000926.1:0-2337 GCA_038231615.1 Polyangia bacterium
ACATGCCGTCGCACCCCGGGCTGATGCGCCCGTCGCGGGTCACGTCGGTCATCTCGGCGATGATCAGGCCGGCGCCGCCCACCGCCCGCGAGCCCAGGTGCACCAGGTGCCAGTCGTTGACCGTGCCATCCTCCGCCGAGTACATGCACATCGGGGAGACCACCACCCGATTCGGGAAGGTCAACCCGCGCAGCCGGAAGGGCGTGAACATCGGGACCGGCGGGCCCGGCTGGGACGACACGTCCTGCGAGGGCACGGGTCGCGATGCGACAAAGTGGGCCTGGACCTTCTGCATGAGCGCCGGGTCGCGCAGCTTCAGATTGTCCCAGGTGATGCGCAGGCTCCGGGTGAGCTGGTTGAAGGTGAACTCCAGCGGGGGCTGCGACAGATAGCGGGCGGAGTTCTCGAACCACTCCCGGCTGGTCTTTGCCGCCTTCTGGATCTTCAGCACGTCGATGTGCCGCCGCTCCTCGTAGGCCGACAGGGCGGCCGGGACATCGGTGCTGCCCTGCTCGGCGAACACTTGAACCAGAGCGATGGAGTCCTCCATGGCCAGCTTGGTCCCCGAACCCACCGAAAAGTGAGCGGTGTGGGCTGCGTCGCCCAAAAGAACGATGTTGTCGTGGTGCCAGCGCTCGTTGCGGAGGGTCGGAAAGCTGCGCCAGATGGAGCGGTTCGAGAGCAGAGGGTGGCCGTCCAGGTCTTTTTCAAAGAGGCGCTGGCAAAAGGCCAGGGTCTGTTCCTCGGTGGCCTGATCCAGGCCGGCGCGGTGCCAGACCTCCTCGCGGCATTCGACGATGAAGGTGCTCAGGTGGCCGCTGGCCTGGTCTTTCTCGAAGGGATAGGCGTGGACCTGGAACAGGCCGAACTCGCTCTCGCGGTAAATGAAGGTGAAGGCGGTCAAGGGCAGGGTGGTACCAAGCCAGGCAAAGCGGCAGCGGCCCCACTCCAGGGTCGGGTGGAAATGCTCCCGGTGCTGCTCCCGGATGCGGCTGCTGACCCCGTCACAGGCGACGATCAGGTCCGCGGCGGACAGTTCATCGGTGCCGCCGACCTCCTGCTGGAACCGCAGCACCACGCCCAGCTCGCGGCAACGCCCTTGCAGGATGTTCAGGAGCCGCTTTCGCGACATTCCGCAAAAACCGTGCCCCGTGGAGGTGACCCGCTGCTCGCGATAGAAAGTGTCGATGTTGTCCCAGTAGCGGAAGCTCTCGCGGATGGCCTGGTAGGTGGGCGAGTCGGCGCGCTCGAAGTGGCCCAGCGTCTCGTTGGAGAAGACCACGCCCCAGCCGAAGGTATCGTCGGGCTGGTTGCGCTCGATGACGGTGATCTCGTGGGCCGGGTCGGCCTTCTTCATGAGGAGCGCGAAATACAGACCGGCAGGGCCGCCGCCGACGCAGGTGATCTTCATGCCGGATACTTTATGCGAAGATCACTGGACGGTGAACGTACCTCGCATCAAGGCGTAGTGGCCCGGGGTGGTGCACAGGTACTCGTAGGTCCCCGGCGGCGGGGCGGGGAAGGTGATGGAGACCGTCTCCCCGGGCTTCGCCAGGGCGGTGTGTTGCAGAATGTTGGGGTTGTTGGGGATGTGGCCCTGGTCCGCCGACACCGTCACCGCCGCCAGGCCGACCTGGTCCACGGTGCCCTGCTTCACCAGCACCCAGTTGTGGGTCATGACCGGGCTGGTGGCGTTGTTCTTCAGGGTCAGCGTCACCTTGCTTCCCGCGGGGACCATCAGCTCCTTCTTGTCGTAGCCCATGGTCTCGCCGATGGAGCCGATCTCCAGCTTGACCTCCTGTGGGCCGCGGTTGCAGGCGGTCATGGAGCACAAGAGGGCGCACCAGACGAGGATGCCCGGGACGCGGGATGGCAGACGTGTCGACATGGCGGTTCTCCTTGTTTCTGTGAGGGACCGGAGCAAAGGATTCTCCTCATGGCTTCTTAGCAGGTAGCGGCAAGATGTCAACCGGCGGTTTGTTCGCGGAGAACCAAGCTTTGCCATTGTTGCCGGGGAGATCGCCGTGCAAGAGTGTGCCGTATGATCCGCCCTGCCCTTCCCGTGTTGATTGCCGTGCTCGGCGCCGCCCCCATGATTCATGCCGAGCCGGTCCCCAATGCCACTGACAAAAAGACTGCCTCAGCAGCCGCCGTGGCCTCAAGAGCATCGCCGTTGCAGGCCTCGACCCAGTTGGTCCTGGTGACGACCAGCGGCTGGGATGCCGGCGGCGGGACGGCCCAGCGTTATGAACGTCCGGCTCCCGCGGGGCCATGGCACAAGGTGGGCAAGGGGTTCCGGGTGGTCCTGGGCAAGGCCGGGCTCGCCTGGCGCAGCGA
>JBBRLA010000927.1:0-2329 GCA_038231615.1 Polyangia bacterium
GACGGCCGCAAGCTGGCACTGGTCCAGGCCGCCGCCCGGCTGGACGTGCCGCTGACCTCCGAGCAGGCTGGCGGTACCTCGATCTGGATGCGCCTGAAGGCCCTGTCGCGTTCGTCGGTCAAGGTGGCGCGGATCGACGATCCCCATCGGGCCTCCGCCGCCGCGACCCTAAAACCCGGCTGGCAGACCGTCGAGGTCAAGCTCCCCGCAAGATTGCTCCACCCCGGCGAGAACGCGCTGCTCCTGACCTTCGCCCAGAACGGCCACTTCGCCGGTCCCGGCGGGGTGCAGATGAAGGCGGCGGCGGCGGTGGAATGGGTGCAGATCGGCGGCACCGCCCCCCCTGCTGAGGCCGCGGTCCCGGCGTTGACTGCGGGTGATGCCCTGGCCATCCCGGGCGGCGGCGCGCTCATTTATTATGTCCAGGTGCCCGTGGGCGGGGCGGTGGCTTTTTCCGGCAAGGGGGAGGGTTGCTCTCTGACGGTGTCCACGACGGGCGGCGAAAAGGAGGCCGGGACCTCGGTGGATGTCAAGCTTGACGGCACGCCCCTGTCTCTGTCCAAGCAGGCGGGGGAGGTGGTGCGCCTGGGCCTGCATGCGACGGGTCCGTGCGCCCAGCTTGTGCTCTCGTCGGCGCAGCTCTTGGCCGCCGGCCCCGAGCCCAAGGTCGAGCGATTGCAGCGCCCGCGCAATGTGATCGTCTGGCTGACGGATGACACCCGCGCCGACCGCTACCGCCTGTGGAACCCCAAGTCCCGGGTCGAGACCCCGGTGGTGGACGCCTTCAGCAAGGAGGCCACCCGCTTCGCCGTGGCTTACGTGCAGGGCAACGAGTCCCGAGTCAGCCACGCGTCCCTTTTTACCGGGATGTACCCGGCGCAGCACAAGTTCATCGCTCACAATGTCACCCTGGATTCCCACTTCGTGATCCTTCCCGAGGCGGTGCGGGTCGCGGGCCTGTACACCATCGGCCACATCGCCAACGGCTACATCAGCAAGCGCTGGGGCTTCGGCGAGGGCTGGGACTACATGCGCAACCACATCCACGAGGGCGGCGGCCTGCGGGCGAGCGATCTGGTGGGCCACGCCGGGACGTTCTTGAACAAGGGTGCGGGAAAAGACCATCCGTTCTTCTTGTACTTGGGCACCATCGACGCCCACGTGTCCTGGCGGGCGTATGAGCCGTGGATCTCGCGCTATGATCCCAAGCCCTACAGCGGTCCCTTCGTCAAGGGCTGCATGGACCCGCAGCTCGACAAGATCGTGACCGGACAGCTCCCGATCACGCAGCGGGACAAGGAGCGCATCTCGGCCCTTTATGACTGCGACATCTCGTACAATGACAAGCAGTTTGGCGAGCTTTTGCGGCTGCTGAAGAAGAGCGGGCATGACCAGGACACGATGATCGTCTTCACCAGCGATCACGGCGAGGAGTTCTGGGACCACGGAAAGATTGGTCACGGGCAGTCGCTGCGGCAGGAGCTCGTGCATGTGCCGCTGTGGATCTACTATCCGCCGCTCTTCCCGCCGGGCAAGGTGGTGGAGGAGGGCGTCGAGGTGGTCGACATCCTGCCGACGTTGACCGATGCCCTGCAGGTGAAGACCCCCACGGCAGTGCAGGGCGAGTCGCTGATTGCGCTGGCGCAAGGGCAAGGCGAGGGGTATCCGCGACCGGCGATTTCCAGCCAGTATGAGCTGGCCCACACCATGCGGCTCTCGCGCTACAAGCTGTGGGTAGGCGGCTCGGGGGTGGTGCGGCTGACCGACGCAGTCAGCGATCCCGCCGAGGCCCACGAGCTGATCGGGGAGGCGCCCCTGGCCCAGCGTTTCATCACCGATGCGATGGGCCTGTGGATGGCTTATCAGAACAACTGGAAGAAGTCTCGATGGGGTGTAGCCAGCAACAACCGCCCCGAACTGGCCGCCGACCTGGAGAAGTAAGCGATTTCCCGGAAACAGAGCGTGCAGAAAAATCGATCCAGTGCGCAACGTGCGCCCGCGTATCCAATGTCAACGACTGCGACCAGTCATCATCTACCCAACGACTACGGGTGGTCACCAACTCCCGGGGACATGTACCAAGCACTCTATACAGAGTCAGTTGATAAAGAGTCATTCAGGAAGAAGCACATGGCCGGAGCAGATTTTGGCGCACCCCCACAGCGACCGAGGGAGCGTACTACTGTACGTGACCGAAGGAGCGTGGGGGCACCTCCCATGGCCTCGCGAATGCGAGGACATGGGGGAGAGGTACGCCAAAATCTGCCCGGCCATGTGCTTCTGTTTACTGTCGGCGGCGGACTACGCGGGCGGGGTTGGCGACGGCCAC
>JBBRLA010000928.1:0-2314 GCA_038231615.1 Polyangia bacterium
AAGGGGTAGACGTGGTCGCCGACCACGGTGTACATCTCCCGCGGCTCCAGGTTCTTGAAGCGCGACCAGCGGAGCTGCTGGTAGGGGCGGCCCCTGGGGTCGTTGCCGTCAGGGAAGATGCGCCGCTCCATGGGCTTCTTCAGGGTGGTCGACTTGTTCTCCTCCAGGGTCTCCAGGTCGTCGAGGCGGCGGAGGAAGAGCAGGTAGGTGATCTGCTCGATGACTTCGAGGGGGTTGGAGATGCCGCCCGACCAGAAGGCGTCCCAGATGCGGTCGATTTGGTTGCGGAGGTCGCCGGTGAGCATGGATGTCGAAGGTTATGGCACATCCGTTGACGGGCATCTAGAGGCGGTGCATGGCGGCCAGAACGCCGCCATGGGACCATAGACGGCGGGCCCGCACCGTTCGCCGTTTTAGTGGTAGCACAGCCGGGGCTGGGCCGGAAGCCTGCGCTTCGCCCGGGCCCTGATTCCAAGTACGGCGCTTCGCTTAGCGCTATCGTCGAAACAAGTCCGCCGTATTGATCTCGATGGCGTCGAAGGGTTCGGCCCGGATGATTTCGGCCTGGCTGGCGAGCAGTGCCATCGCGTAGTCGCACCGCTCGCGGGCGAGCACGGTCAGCGTCTTGTAGTGCGGGTCCAGCCACCAGTAATGCTCCACACCGGCGGCGTGGTAGGCGGAGCGCTTCCTGCCCTGATCGAGATAGGCGGTGGAGGAGGACAGGACCTCGCAGATCCAGTCCGGGATCTCGGTCACCAGGCCGTCCTGGTTGGGCTCTGGCAGCTCGGGGTGGCGGTCCCGGCGCCAGCCCACCACATCGGGGCGGCAGCCCAGGGTGCCGATGTGCATATCGACCTCCATGGAGATCCACCATCCGCCGGGCACGCCGCCCTCGCCGGCATTCCGGTCGAAGACGTCGGTGAGTCGCGAGAAGATTCGGCCCTGCGATCGGCCGTGCCTGGGGCCGGGCATGCTCTGGTAGACGATCTCGCCGTCGATCAGCTCGGCGCGCTCCTCCTCGGGGATGGCGAGCCAGTCCTTGAGGGTTGCCCGGCCCCCCGGCCGCGAAGGGCTGGATGAGGTCGAATCCGCGGAGTTCATGCCGTGAGCATAGTCAGGATGCGGGCCCGATGCCAGGTTTGCGATGCGCTATGCCGGGTCCTTCCAGGCGGCCCGGAAGGAGGGGTCCTCCAACTCTGCGAGGCGGGACAGGATCTGCTCGCTCACCCGGGTCAGCATCCTCTCCAGGTGTTCGCGGCCGAGCAGCCGCTCCGTGGCTTCCCATTCGTCGGCTTCCTGGAAGATGCCCAGGATCTGCGCGGGGAGGCCGAGGCGCTCCAGCGGCGCCCAGAAGAGGGGACGGCCGAGGGTCCAGATGCCGGCCTCGGTGGGCCAGGCCCCCGAGCGCATGGCCTGGATGGTCCCCAGCGCCAGGCAGAGGGCCACGGCCTCTACATCTTTTCGGGCGACCTCAAGGCTCACGGTCTCGTCAGACATGGTTTTTCTCGGTGCACAGCAGCACAGGAAGTTCTACGACGGCGAACTCCGCAGTCTTCCCGGCCCTCTGGAGGTTGATGAGGCAGGGAGGGAGGGGACCATAAAGGTGTCGTCAGCGAGGCGGAGGCCGGGGATGATGTCGTCGAGTTCGCCGATCTTGAAGCGACAGAGGTTGATGGCGTGCCAAAAACCGCCGGCGATCTCGCCGCCGCACTTGTAGCGGCCGTCGGGGGTATAGGCCACCCAGCCTTCGGGCAGGTGGACCCGCGCGGGCGGCCCGGCCTCGCCGTGGAGCGGTCGGTCGTGGCGCCTCCGGCTTCACATGAACCGCCCCGGCGCGTCTTCCGCGGGGCTGTTGACAGGCCGCGATCCTTTTGGTAGGCCTACTCTAAAGAGAACCCGTTTGCTCCATCTCATGCTTCTGATGTGAACCATTTGCTCGCGCCTTGGGCGCTGTGGTCGCTTGTTCATGCCAAAGAACCGTTCGAATCGTACCTCCGTCCCCAGAAGTGCCCACCGTGACTCCTCCGAAGAGGCCCACCGCGTCCTTCAGCGCGCAGAGGAACTGAAGCCCCGCGCCAACCTGGGCGAGACCGTCGAGGAGATCTTCTCCAAGGGGGATGCCCTGGCCGAGATCGATGCGCTGCGTCCCTGGCGCTTCGACGGGACTCAGTCCAAGCGGAAGTGGTGCAAGAAGCACTTGAACTATGGGGTGGGGCGGGCCAACCAGTACATCCTCATCACCCGCACCGTTTTGCTTTCGCGAGTGGCCGGCACCCTGCTGTACTTCGAACATCTCAAGGTGCTGGCAAGGGAG
>JBBRLA010000929.1:0-2287 GCA_038231615.1 Polyangia bacterium
ATGAAGGCGGATCGTACGTGTTTACCGTGCGTTCTCGACGGGAGAAAATCTCAATGCCCGCGCATTCACCCTGCTCCCTCGACGGAAGCTCCGACGCGGGTATTTGCTGTGCTCATGCTTCTCGACGGTGATAGACGGTAAACATGTACGGCGGATCGAGAGCAATCCGGCCGTGTCCGCACCTGCGAGCGACATCCAATCGCCTGGCCGAACTTTTTGCAAGAACCCCCTTGAAACTGGTCTCGCGATGCCGATGTCTTCTGGAAGAACATTCGGCTCCTGCGCTCAGTCTCGCTGGACATTCCGCATCGGACGTGTGCCGGGGTCAGGAGGTCGGACCCGGTGTGGCGGGTGGCGGTTGCTCGGGGGTTTGGGGTGACTTGGGCGGGGCATCGGGCAGGGGCGTCCAGCTCCTGCCGTCTCGGGCGAGCAGATCCTCGGCGGCCTGGGGGCCGGCGCTGCCGGCGGGATAATTGGGGAAATCCGTGGGTTTGCTCGCGGCCCAGGTCGTGAGGATCGGCGTGATCAGGGACCAGGCGGCCTCCACCTGATCGGCGCGCATGAACTGGGTGGCGTCGCCGCGCATGACGTCGAGGAGCAGGGTCTCGTAGGCCTCGGGGGAGGGGGACTGGAAGGCTTCCTTGTAGAGGAAGTGCATGTCCACCGGGGCGAGCTGCATCGCCGGCCCCGGGCGCTTGGCCTGCAAGCGCAGGGTGATGCCTTCTTCCGGCTGGATGTGGATGAGGATCTGGTTGGGCGGCCAGCTTGGCCCGGCGCTCTCGGGGAAGGCCCGGTGGGGCACGCGCAGGAAGTGGATGGCGATCTGTGAGGACTGTTCCGGCAGCCGCTTGCCGGTGCGCAGGTAGAAGGGGACGTCCTGCCAGCGCCAGTTGTCCACCCCCAGCTTGAGGGCGGCGTAGGTCTCGGTGGCCGAGTCCGGGGCCACGTCTGGTTCCTGCCGGTAGCCGGGCACCTGCTGGTTGTCGATCCGGCCGGGGCCGTACTGGCCGCGGACCGTGTTCTTGTCCACGGACTCGCCGAGGATCGGGCGGATAGCCCGCAATACGTCCAGCTTTTTGTTGCGGATCTCGTCGGCACCGAAGGAGACCGGAGGCTCCATGGCGACCAGGCAGAGGAGCTGCATGAGGTGGTTTTGCACCATGTCCCGCAGGGCGCCGGCCTGGTCGTAGTAGCCGCCGCGGTGCTCCACGCCGACGGTCTCGGCCACGGTGATCTGCACGTGGTCGATGTAGCGCCGGTCCCAGACGGGCTCGAAGAGGCCGTTGGCGAAGCGGAAGGCGAGGAGGTTCTGCACCGTCTCCTTGCCCAGGTAGTGATCGATGCGAAAGATCTGCGGCTCGGACAGGACAGAGGTGAGCAGGTGGTTCAGGGCCGAGGCGGAGTCGAGGTCCCTGCCGAAGGGCTTCTCGACCACGACCCGCGAGAGCTTCCGGTCGGCGATGAGGCCAGCCTTGCCCAGGTGGCCGACGATGGGGCCGACCAGCGTCGGCGGGGTGGCCAGGTAGAAGACGTGGACCGGCTTCTGGGTGGCGTCGCCCAGGGACTGGTCCGCCTGGTTCAGACGGTCGGCCAGGGCGGCGTGAAGAGGCTCGGCGGTGAAGTCCCCGGCGAGGAAGGTCAAGTGAGAGGAGAAGCGCGACCAGTCCTTTGGGTCGGCCTTGCCACTGCGAGAGAAGCTGTCGACCCCCTGTTTCAGGTGCTCGCGAAAGGCGTCGTCGCTCATCTCGCGCTGGTCGATGCCCAGGACGGCGAAGCGCTCCGGGAGCCAGCCGTCGAGAAAGAGGTTAAAGAGCGCGGGCAAAAGCTTGCGGTGGGTCAGGTCCCCCGCCGCCCCGAAGATCACGGTCACCGCCGGCCCGGGCTTCATCTGCACCTCCATCTCGTCCTCCGCATGTGGTTGTCTTCAACCTAAGTCGGGCGGAGGGGGCAGGGGCAATTCTTCGCTGAATGAAGTCGAGGTCGGCCCAATGGCTGGCCTACCACACCAATCTGCTATGCTGAACAGGTGCCCTCGAAGCGGAGACTGCCCCTCAAAACCCAGCAGCAGGAAATGCGGGCCCTGGCTCAACGGCAGGCCAATGAGGAAGCAGTGAAGTCGGGTCAGGAGATGCCCTATCCCAGTCCCTGCCCTCGGTCTCCTGCTCGCCCTGGAGGTCCATCGCGAACGGGGTTACCCCCTGGCGATTGAAGAACCCGAGAACGCTCTTCACCCCTGGGCGCTCAGGAAGATCGTCGAGCGAGCGCAGGACCTCAGCACGGAGGCCGC
>JBBRLA010000930.1:0-2275 GCA_038231615.1 Polyangia bacterium
CTGTGCGAGCCGCTGATGGAGGGGCTCTTTGCCGCCGGGGCCCGGGACGTGTGGATCACTCCGGCGCAGATGAAGAAGAACCGGCCGGGGCTCCTGGTGGCGGCGCTCTGCGACCTGCCGCAGCGGGCCGCGGTGGAGACGGTGTTCTTGCGTGAGTCCACCTCGCTGGGGGTACGCAGCCACGCGGTCCAGCGGACGATGTTGGACCGGGAGCAAGTGGAGGTGCAGACGCCCCATGGCGTGGTGGCGGTGAAGGTGGGTCGACGTGGGGCCGAGGTGTGGAACGTGGCGCCGGAGTATGAGTCCTGCAAGGCCAGGGCACGGGAGCACGGGATACCGGTGAAGCAGGTCTACGCGGCGGCGCTGGCGGCGTTTTACCGCACATGAGGCGCCGGCAGGGCGCGGCCCGTCGGGATGCTCCGGATCAGCGAGGCTGGGCGCCCCGGTCGCAGGGCATCTTGGATAGTTCCAGGGCCCGGGCATTGGCGCCGTCGACCTCCATGACCAGTTGGAATTGGGTCTTGGCGTCGTCGCAGCGGCCGTTGGTCAGGGCGGCCTGGGCTTTTTCGATGTGCTCGCTGATGTAGACTGGGCGCAGCTTGTCGTAGGCGTCCTTGCCCTGCTGCCGGTAGTACGAAGTCGCAGGCAGGTCCCGGTAGGCCGACACGGCGGTGTCGTGATCGGTGTCGACGTTACCGACAAAACGGGCGTACTGCGACTTGGCCTGCTGCTCCGAGCGAGCCTGCTCTTCCTTCAATCGGGCCTGGTCGCGCAGCGCCTCGGAGAGGCCGGGCAGCCTGACCGCCTCCTGCGCCTTTTCCTGGGCCATCTCCCATTTCTGCTGCGACAGGGCGGTCTCCACTTCCTTGAGGAGCGGCGCGGCCTGCTCGTCGGGGTTCTTGCGACAGCCGCCGGTCGCGGCCATGAGGGTCAGGATCAAGGCAGGAAGCAAAACCGAAAGCAAAGATCGACATCTGGCGAGGACAGCTTGGGTGCAAGGCCATAAGGTCACTGGCATGCTGGTGCTCCTGTCGGTACGCTTGCTGCGGGATGGGCGCACTCGGGCACCTGGAAGTATCTGCTTTGGCCACGCTCGCCGTCAAGGGCCGGTGCTGGCCTGTCAGGGGACGCCGGGGGACGCTCCACTTTGCTGCCAGGGTTGTTCAACCAGATGATGCAGCAAAACGCCCATCGCGGTGGATGTATTTCGTCATGAGGCGCTCGGGTTGGGGCTCTCGCTGAAATACTATCGGGTGGCGGTCAAGAGCCTGGGCGCCGAGGAGTAACTGCGTGGGGACAACCCGCTGGGGTGGGCGCTGGCGGTGCGGATGAAGCGGGGGCCCCTGCGCCGGGCACAACTGGTGCTGCAGAGCCTGGCCCGCATCCTGCGGGCAGGGCCTTCGGGCATGAAGCGAGAGTTGTCGGCCGAGATACAGGCCATGCTGGAGAAAGAAGAACCGCAGAGAGGATCGCTGTAGACGACGAAAGTCTGACCAGTGTTTTCGTTTCTCCGCTCTTCCATGGCCAGTTTGCACCACGGGTTGAGATGCAGGTGAAGGGGCTGGTAGGCGATCTGATCGGGGCACTACTGGTGCGCTGCGGAAATCCCAGGTCACTGAACGGATGGCTCAAGCGGCCCTTTTCTTGAGCTGGCGCAGCTTGTAAGGATGGGCCATCTTCTCATTGTTGTTCTCGATAATGGCGTTGAGCCTGGTGCGTAGCTCATCCAGTGATGAACACGAACCGCGACGCAGAGCCTTGCGCGCCAGGACCCCAAACCAGATCTCGATAGGGTTGAGCCAGCTTGCATGCTTGGGCGTGAAGCAGAACACGATCGACTTATCAGCGTTCTCGAGCCAGGCTTTACGTTGAACCATGGTCTGCACACTGGCCGGTCGGGCGGTGGCAACCCACATACCGAGGCGACCATTTGGACAACATCCAGGCTCATGTGGGTGTTGAGCTGATCCAGCACCACTGTGATCCGACGATAGCCTCGAAACAAGAGCAGGACCAGGTGCATGCGCAGCAGACACGCGGTGTCCTCATTGGTGGTTCGCCTCAGCCTGGAGCGCAAGCTCTTCACCCATGCCATCAAGGCCGCCGCCTATCGAGCGGAGACGGCACTGTTGATCCTGCTTCGTCCCCACTTTCCCCGCGCCGAGGAGGAGGGGCGGGCTTTCCTCCGCACAGCTATGCAGCTCCCTGGAGATCTGGTCGTGTCCGACGATCTCGTCGTGGTACGTCTGGCCCCGATGAGTGCTCCGCGCTTTAC
>JBBRLA010000931.1:0-2250 GCA_038231615.1 Polyangia bacterium
AGTAAATTTTGGACAAATCCTCACCAAGAAGCACATGGCCGGAGCAGATTTTGGCGCACGACCGGAGCGACCGAGGGAGCGTACTACTGTACGTGACCGAGGAAGCGTGGGGGCACCTCCCATGGCCTCGCGAATGCGAGGACATGGGGGAGACGTACGCCCAAAGCTGCCCGGCCAGGTGCTTCTGTTTACTCTGGGAGGGATGGAGGGGCGCCGACCATGGTATTGGTGAACTGGTCCTGCAACTGTGGGAAGATGGACATCATCGCGTCCAGGTCCTCCCGCGAGGTCACCAGCACGTCCACCGCCGTGGCGCAGCGCACCGAGGCCGACCGCTCGCGCCCTTCCAGCAGGTCCTTTTCGCCAAACACGCTGCGCGGCCCGAGCCGGGAGACGATTTTTTCCAGTTGCCCGCCCTTGCCCTTCTTGATCACCTCCACCTCGCCGGTGCGGATGACGTAGAGGTCGCGGCCGATCTGCCCCTGGTTGATGATCATCTCGCCGGCCTCGTAGTGATGCAACCGCAGGCGGGGCCGGCGGGCGGCGTTCATCTGGGTCAGGTCGCGGGGGAAGAACAGGTCGAAGAACCAGTCGATGGCCACCCGCAGCCGCCGCCCGAAGCCGGGCAGCATGTTCAGGTACAGGAAGCGCCACATCACCCAGGCCAAAAACCCAGTCAGGTTGATCCCCAATACCGACGCCACCGCGCTGCGCTGCCCCAGGGAGCCGAACCCCCCCAATTCCTTGAAGGTGAAGCGCCGCATGGGGCGGCTGTTGATCGTCGCCAGGATGTTGTACGCGCACACCTTGGCCTCGCGGGTGGCGAACTGCGCATTCGGCGGGCAGAGCCCTTTCCCCGCCGGGCTGGGCACGCCGGCGCAGTCGCCCACCGCCCAGTAGCCCGCCCGCCCCTTGCACTGGAGCCCTTCATCGGTGGCGAAGAGGCCGGTCTTTTTTCCGTTGTATAGGGCGTCCTCAAAGCCTCCGCTGGACAGCGCCTGCCGGACGATGGGGTTGGTGGTGTTGCCCATGGTGCACACAAAGGTCCGGGCGTGCAGCACCCGCTCGCTTTGCAGGTATATCCGGGTGGGCGATGCCGAGCGCACCTTCTCATTCAGGAGCAACTCGATCTGCCGCTTTTCCAGGATGTTCTTGGCCGCCACCCGCAGCTTGGGCGTCATCTCGGGCAGGATTTCGCTCTGGGCGTGCACCAGCTTGAAGAGCACGTCGCGCTCGCGAATGTTGGGGTAATAGCGCAGCGACTTGTGCACCAGCTCGCACAGTTCACCGATGGTCTCGACGCCGCTGTACCCGCCGCCGGCGACCACGAAGGTCAGAAGCGACTGCCGGGTCAGGGGGTCGTGCTCGATGTCGGCCATTTCCAGGCAGCGGATGACGTGGTTGCGCAGTTCGAAGGCGTCGGACAGGTCCTTCATCCCCAGGGCGTGCTCGGCGACCCCGGGCATGGCGGCGAAGTTTGATACCTTGCCCAGGCAGAACACCAGGTGGTCGTAGCGCACCGCCACCGGCACCAGCCCCTCGCCCTGGGTCACCAGCACGCGGTTGTTGGCAAAATCCACCATCTGGATCTTGCACAAACGGAAGCGCACGCCGGGCAGCATCTCGCGGATCGGATTGACCACGTGGTTGGCCGAGATGCTGCCGGCGGCCACCTCGGGCAAAAGCGGCTGGAAGACGAAGTAGTTCTCCTCGCTCAGAAGCTCGATGTCCACGCGGTCCTTGCGGCCGAGCAACTTGATCAGGTGCCGCGCGGTGTAGACCCCGGCGAAGCCCCCGCCCAGGATGACCACGCGGGTGCGCGGCCGTCCAAAAATGGTCTTGACCTCTTCCGCGTCGACCGCCTGCGGGGGCGCCGGCATGCGCATCAGCGTGGACATCGGATCTTGCTCTTTGGCCATACTCCTATTTTCTCCTAGCGTTGTGTTTCCCGCCAAAACCAAACCCAGCCAAACCAAACCCAACCCGGGGGGACGTTTCCGTCCCGTCCCCCCTTGGCGTTACATTCAGCCAAACCCGCCTCGGGTCACAGCGATTCGAGGAAGCGGACCACCTGAAGCTGCTCGGTGTCCTTCAAAAGGTGCCACTTCTCGATGGTGTTGCGCGCCTCGCCCCGGTTGGGGCTGTTGCGCGAGCAGACGTCGTTGGCGCCCGACACGGCCGGCGGGCAGTTGGCGTAGTTGTTGTCCGGCGGCGCTGGCAGGTCGCGGATCTCGATGGCCGCGCGGAGGG
>JBBRLA010000932.1:0-2243 GCA_038231615.1 Polyangia bacterium
AACCCTTCCCCGTCACCAAGACGGGGCCTCATTGAAGCATGCCGCAGGAGGTGGCGGCCCAGGGCAGGTCCTGGCCCCTTCCCCGTCACCAAGACGGAGCTTAATCGGTTGAGTGAACCGATCCTGTAGGGCCGTTATGGGAACCTATCAGAACCCCTATTGACTCCATTTACCGGGCAAATATTTGCCCGACATCACCCAAAACGAACCTCGTCTGCCTTGGCCCGGCCTTCCCACCGCCATTTTCTCCCCGACGGGCCTCGACGGGCGAATTCTGGACAGATCTCTCCCTTTCCCCTCCGTGCCTACCTCTCAGCGACCCTGTCTCAGGCGGCCTGCTGCGCGACGCAGCCAGTCGGCGTCAGCCACGCCAGTAGCTCTTCCACCGTCTTGGGCTGCTTGTCGCCAAAGGTCCGGCCCACCCAGGCATCGGCGTGCGCCTCTACCGCATGGAGCACCGCCATGGTCAGAAAGATGTGCCCTCGCCGATAGGCCCCCGTCGCCATTGCCCCCTTGCTCTTCAAGGTGGAGTTATAGCGCTCGGTGGCCGTGCGGTCCTTGTACAACTCCGTGAACAACGCACTCTCTCGCGGAATCGCCAGGTTCATCCGCGGATCTCCCGTCAACCGGATGTGCAGCAGGGGGCCCATCACGCTCTCCGGCTCGCAGAGCACTCCCCGAGGGCACTCCTCCTGCCGTGTCTTGAACACGATCTTGCCCGCCTCTCGCCCCGGACGCTTGACCGGGCAGTTGTACAGAAGCTCCTCGTCGCCGCGCTGGTGCAGACGCATGGGCAGTCCCGCCGCGCACAAGGGGCGTCCCTCCTGGTCCCGAGGGTACCCTTGCGCGCAGTTGAGCGTCTTGGCCTCCTTGGCCAGTGGGATGACCGGACAGATATCCTGGCGTTGATGCAGCGTGTAAAACGCGGGGGCATCGTAGCCCTTGTCGTACACGGCCGCATACACCTTGGCCGCGATGTCAGCCTCGGCCAGTCGCTTGCTCAGCCGGGTGATGGCATCCACACCCAGCACCACGTCGGGCGTGTGGGCCCCATCCTGCAAGATTTGCAGGGGCAGATCATCGCCGGTGCCCCGCGTGGTCATCACGTGCAGGCGGTAGCCAAAGTAGTACTCCTCTCGCGCCGAGTCGTACCCCCAGGTGGCCTCCGGGTCGCTGTAGTAGCGCGGGCAGGAGCAGTCGCTGATGCCCTGCTCTCGGCAGTCGCACAGGGTGTGGCCCCAGCCGCTGGCGTGCGACACGAGGGCCGTGCCATCTCCGCTGACGACCAGGCGGCGCAAGTCGCCCAGGAGCCCGGCGGCGGCAGAGGGGACCACGGCGCAGCGCATCAGGATCTCGTTGAGGCGCTGCTGCAGGTCGTTGGGCAAGCCCTGGTCCCTGTGCTCCAGTGCCTTGTTCACCAGGTTCTCGACGCGGCCTTGCTGGCTCAGGGCCAGTTCGGCCTGGGTCTGAGCCGCCACAGCCTGCTTCTCCTGCAGCAGGTGGCGCGCGAAGCTGCGGCCCGTGATGCGCTGCGAGGGCCGAGGCGCATGAGCGCAAAGCGGCTGATACGGGCCATCCAGCAGCCGGTGAAAAAAGTCGTAGAAGGTGCCCACGCCGGGCGGCTTGTGGCCGGCGGGGAAGCCGGACAGGACCCCCAGCTCGGGCTGGCCCTTGAGGCGGGCCACCCAGTCGTTGGGGTCGGTGCATCCGCACATGAGCATCAGCAGCAGGCAGCGCAGCATGGCCACCGGATCATGCGGGCTCCGCCCTCCCTTTCGCCCGCTGTAGCACTGGGTCAGCAGAGGCCGGGCAGGCTCCAGGTCCACAAGAACCAGCGCCAGCGCGTGGGGCATGCTGAACCGGAGCCGCTGGGCCACCCCCGACAGAGGTGCCACGGCAAGCAGGTGGGTACGCAAGTGACAACGGTAGGCATCGTTGGTAGAGTTCACGGCAAGCTCCTCTCCGGGTGGCTACCCGGGCAGGGGTGGATGATCTGATAGCAAACCGATTCTTTGCAAAGCTTTCAGATCATCCTTTTGAACAGCAGTCAAGTAGAAAATATTTCTTTGATAATTCAATAGCTTGCGCAATCCGATCAGCCTCTATGCGGCCCGCGAAAAGGAGGGCTGGCGGGTGTGGCGGGACGGCGCGCCAGCGGGCGCGTTCCTCCCTGTCGGCCCCCTCTTCGATGAGATCGCGGAAGGCAGCCTGCGCTTCTCGCCCCCGGGCGACCGGCTCGGCTA
>JBBRLA010000933.1:0-2207 GCA_038231615.1 Polyangia bacterium
ATTCTACACGGCCATTGCCACCACCAAGATGACCGCGACGGCCCGGAAGGTGGTCGCCGGGCTGGGTCTTTCCGCCCACTTCGACCTGGTCCTGGGCTCCGATGGCATCCCGTGCAAGCCCGACCCGGCGGTGCTGCACGCCGTCTTCTTCAAGCTTTTCGGCGAGGCTGCGCAGGACGCCTCACAGGGATTGGCCCGGCGGCGTGGCATGATGATCGGCGACACCGACCACGACATTGTCGCCGGCCGCCGGGCGGGGCTGCGCACCTGTGCCGTGGGCTGGAGCGAGGTCCCCAGGGAACGTCTGGTCGCAGCACGGCCCGACCACCTTGTCGACCACTTCTCCGAGGTCGTCGACCTGATCTTGTCGATGGACTCTGCGCTTCGCCGCGCGCTATAGGTGGCACGCGGGTGAAGATCCTGCTAGCATGTCCGCGTCACCTGCATGTGACACCTGAATAGATGAGCCAATTTGAACCCAATTTCCTGTTCACCCTGTTCCGCTTCATCATCTCCAAGCGGTGGTGGGTGGTCGGCATCTTTGCCCTCCTTCTGGGCCCCAGCATCTACTACGCCCTGAAGGTCCAGCAGGACAACTCGATCGATCGGTTGATCGTCGAAAGCGATCCCGACTACATCGCCAATCGCGCCTTCGGCAAGGTCTTCGGCGTCGGCGAGTACGTCGTGCTTCTGGCGGAGGCGCCGGATCCCTTTGACCCCCAGGTGGTGCGCAAGATCAACCAACTGGAGCAGGGCCTGGCCGCGGTCCCCCGGGTCACCACCAACTCGGTCATCGGCGTGTTCCGTCGTGCCCGCGCCGGCTTCGACGGCACCCCCGAGGAGGTCGCCGCACTCCGCCGCTTCGCCACCGGCACGGACCTGTTTCGCAAGCAGGGCCTCCTGGGCGATCATTTCCTCGCCGTCCCCCTGGTGCTGAACATCCACACCACCTTTGACCGGCAAGAGGTACTGGCCGCCATCGAGCAGACGATCGATCGAGTCTTCGGCCCCGCCATCGACGGCCCCGGCAAGGACGCCCGACTGGCGCCCCTCTCGGCGCTGCGGCGCATCGGCCAGCCCTACGTCAACGCCTACCTGGACCACGACACCCGCGCCGCGGGGCTGCGTTACTTTCCCCTCTTCGGGCTCTTTGTCCTGGTCGTCAACATTGCCCTGTACCGCTCGTTTCGCGCGCTCCTGGCGTTCCTCATCCCCCTTGGCACCAGTGCGGCGATGACCGTGGGCTACGTCGGCCTGACCGGCGGCATGTTCACCATCGTCTCGTCCCTGGTGCCCATGACCGTGCTCATCGTCTGTACTGCCAACCTGGTTTACCTCCACTCGCGCTTCGTCGAGCGGCCCCCGGAACGGTCGGTGGACGACCACCAGATCTTCGCCCTGGTGAACAAGTTCGTCGCCTGCTCCGCCTCGGTCTTCGCCACCGCGGTGGGGTTCGGCGCCCTGGCGGTGTCCAAGATCCGGCCGATCCGCGAGATGGGCATCTGGGTAGGGGTGGGGCTGGTCTTCACCTGGTTCCTGTGCTTCACCCTTTTCCCGGCGCTGCAGAAGATCCTGCGCACGCCGACCCAAGGGGAGCGGAAGGTCGCCGGGGCGTGGTTCCTTTTCGTCATCGACAAACTGCCCGCCTTCTCCTACCGCTTCCGCTGGCTTCTGGTGCCCGGGGCCCTTTTGTTCTGCGGCGTCGGGGCGGTGACGCTCTTCGGCATCCCGCACCTCGTGTCGGGGATGAAGCTCGAGACCAACGCCATCGAATACGTGGCCCACGACACCGAACTGTATCAGGACACCAAGCGCTTCGAGAGCATGGGCGGCGGGCTCTCGGTGACCGAGGTGTGGCTCAAAGGCCGGCAGGGCAGTTTCAGCGAGCCCAAGGTCATTCGCGGCCTGTCCCATTTCCAGGCCGCCCTGGAAGCCGAGCCAACCCTGCGGGCTGTGGTGGGGCTGCCGACGATTCTAGGCACCCTGCGCTACATCGCCGGCAAGGGCGACCGGCTGCCCGACGACGAGGAGGCGCTCGAAAAGATCACCGACAACCTGGAGTCGCTGGTCCCACAGGAGGCCATGCTCCAGCGCTTCGTCGACGTGGGCAACCTCTCGCAGACCCACCTGACGGTGATCACCAAGACCGTGGACTACCAGGGGTTTTTGGCCCTGCGCGGGGTGATCGAGGCACGCTGGAAGGACGC
>JBBRLA010000934.1:0-2197 GCA_038231615.1 Polyangia bacterium
AGGCTCTGCTGCCGGTCTATGCCCACCCCTCCCTCGTCGACGGCATGACCCGCGGCGAGCGCCTGAGCTACCGCATCTTCAGCTTCGCCGGCAGTCTGAGCGCACTGATGACCCAGTTCGTGAGCCGCCGCTGGAAGGAGCACGAGGATTCCTTCCTGGACCTGCATCTCCTGGCCTACCGCCAGATCCAGGACACCCGCGAGGTCCTCTTCCCCTTGATCGCCCTGCTGGAACCCGCCATCGCCCTCGCTCGCGCCGCCGATGACGAGGATGCAGCCGACCCCGCCGAACCCGCCGACCTGCTGATCGAATGGATCTTGCACGACAACTGCGACCCGCTGCACGAGCCGGACCCCAACTTCTCGGAGAAGCTGTTGTGGACGGTGCTGGGCCAGCTTCCGCTGTTCAACCAGGACCTTGGCGATTTTTTGGACCTGCGCGAGCAGGGCGGCGAGCAGGCGACCATCGACCTGTGCTTGCTGCGCCGCTTCGGCGACTTGTTGCCGCCGTTGCGGCACATTGTCATCAAGTTTTCGGGCAACCTCTCGGTGGGTGCTGGAAAGGCGCACCAGGCCCAGTTGGCCGATGCCGAGCAGCGTACCGCCATCGAATCGGTCCACGGCTCGCGGCAATCGCGCATCGTGGTGGTCGGCGCCGAGGCGTTGCCCCCGGCCCACGGCATCGTCGCCAAGACCCTGGATGACCGCTTGGTGACGTGGAACTTCTGGGAGCCCTCGCTGACCCTCTTGCTGGGCGACCGCGGCAAGGGCAAGAGCCATTTCATCCGCGTGCTGGTCGAGCTTTTGACCCTGCGTCCGCAGGGCCTGGCCTTTATGAAGCGGCCCCAGTGCGCCATCCTCATCGACGCCGAGTGCACCCAGGGCGAGGGCCGATTCGAGATGCTGGAGGGTTTTTTTCCCAACCACGATGTAGCGCAGCTGTACCACTTGCATGACTTCTACCAGACCGAGGCGCGCAACCTGGCCTTCAAGCGGGCCATCTTGCTCTGCCACCGCCAGCAGGTGGACGCGTACCGCAAGCTTCTGGCGGCCTACGTCGAGCGCGGGCTGCTCATCGTGCCGCTGGCCCTGGGCATCCCGGACCTGGGCAGCTTCGCCTTCGAGGTGATGCTGGAATGGGCCGTGGGCGGCGATCAGCGCGCCGTGTACAAGAACCTGATCCCGTCGCTGGTGGCCCGGCACGGGGACCGGTTGACCCTGGGCATCTTGCAAGAGACGGTGCAGAAATCCACCCTGCGCGGCACCACCAAGGCGACGGTCCTGGAACTTTTCGAACTGCTCTCGGGGATGTACTCGGAGACCGAGAGCGTGATGCAGCACGTGGGGGAGGTCCCGGTGTTCACTCTTTTGCGCGGGCGCTACCTGCCCAAAAACTTCGTGAACCCCATGCAGGCGGTGCTCTTCAACGCTTTTTGCCGCAGCGCGGAGAATGGGGACCCGCCGCGGGTGGTGATCTTCGAGGAGTACGCCAAAGCGATGAGCGGCAACGCGGCGATGCAGCGCTTCGGCATGAATTTCGCCGAGGAGCTGCGCCACCGGCCGGTGGGCGGGGTGGGAGGTTTGCAGCACCTGGAGAACCTGGGCAAGGGGCTGTGGGGGGCGGCGGACAACCACGTGGTGTTTGGCTTGTCAAACCCCCGGGACGCAAAAAAGGCCAAGGCGGAATTGCACGGGATGTGCCACCTGCACTTTTCGGAGATGGAGGCGCACGGGATGCCCAAGGGGCGGGCACGGATCTTCTCGCGCCGGGGCAACATTCCCGAGCTGGCGAAGGGGCTTCTGGTGGACATCCGGCCCACCCTGATCAGCGCCGGCGGCCAGACCTTGAACGCCGGGGACTGGGAGGACGAGGAGTAGGGGCGGTCAGCGCGATGTCACCCGGCGGCCCCCTCGCGGACCTGCTCCAGGACAGAGATCAATCCCTCTGGTCATGGAATGACCTACATGCGAAACATACTCACTATGCAAACCAACCAGGTTCGCATTGAGTGTGGATCAAAGAAAACGAGCGATGTGACCGGCGAGAAGAGCGTGATATATAGATCGACATCTTGTCGAGCGCATCAACCCCCTGCGTCAGCCGCTGCCCGCCCCCGAAACCGAGGGCCGCGAGCTGTCCGACGAAGAGATGCTCGCCCTCTCAGATGAGGCCGAGGCCGACGCCGACGCCCGTCCTG
>JBBRLA010000935.1:0-2192 GCA_038231615.1 Polyangia bacterium
TCGAGGCCGTGCCGGTGGTCGAGGCCGTGCCGGTGGTCGAGGCCGTGCCGGTGGTCGAGGCCGTGCCGGTGGTCGAGGCCGTGCCGGTGGTCGAGGTGGCGCCGGTTGAGGCGGCACCGGTCATCGAGGCGGCACCGGTCATCGAGGTAGCACCAGTCGTCGGTGGGAATTCAGCGAGCCGGGCTGCGCAGCAATCCGCCACCGCATCTTTTACCCCACCTCCGACGCGGGCTAGCGTCCCGCGTCATGGAGCGATTCTTCAACACCGAGGGTCCCTGCGAGCCTTCGCGCCAAGTCGGCAAGACCCCATCGCTCAACACGCTGGCGGCACAGCTTACCCATCTGGTGAGTGCGCTGGCGAAAAGGAACTGCACCCGTAGGCAGCCTACTTCCTGATCGCCACCAGGTGAAAGTTCGGGTACCCGGCCATCGCCGCCGTCTTCATCACCTTGGCGAGCAGCGCATACTCCGTGTCCTTGTCCGCCATCAGCAACACCACGCTGTCCTCCGCCGACGCCCGTACCCCCCGGTCGTTCTTGCTGGCCCGCGCCGCCGTCAGCCGGTTGTAGAGCGGCACGATCTGATCCCCATGCACCTCCACGTCCAGCTTCCCGTGGTCGATGTGCGCGATGGGCGAACGTTCGATGGCCAGTTCATTCTTCGATACGCTGATGAGGATGCTCTCTTTCAGGTCCAGCCCCAGCCGGCTTTCCGGCAGGTTCACCCCCTCCTTCCCCTCAAGCGCCAGGTGCTGAGAGGCGAAGATGGTAAGCAGAAAGAAAAGCAGGTTGGTCAAGATGTCGATCATTGCCACCAGGTTGAGCTGGGGGACCTGATCGTCGTCGAGATCACCAGAAGCAACCATGGCGTCTCCCTTACTTCACCAGGTCCGAGATGACCACTTTCGGAAAGAGCGTCAGGCTCCCCTCTTTGCCCTTGCCCCGGGATGCATCCATGGTCTTGATGATGACCTCGTAGGGCACCTGATTTTCGGGCAAGAGGATGACCGTGTCCGATGCCTTGTACTTCTCTTTGATTGTCGAGAGTCGCGTCGTCAGTTCGTCGTAGGGCATCCCCCACTCGCCCTTGCCGGCTTCCTTGGGAAGTTCGAAGCGCAAGGCGGCGACATCCGCCGCCTTGAGACGCTCATTGGCCCCGCTGACCTTGAACCCCACAGGGGTAATCTGCACCGTCATCATCACTTGATCCACCGGAGGCTCCGCTCCGCTGGCGCTGTCCGAACGTGTTGGCAGCGAGGCCGGCAGGAGCGCCACGACCGACGCGCCTACCGACGCCATCAGGAAGAATAGAATGTTGCTCATCACGTCCATCAGCGGCGTCAGGTTCAGGTCCACCTGGCCGATCTCGCTTTCGGCGCCGAAAAGCGGCTTGCGCCCGCCGAAGACGGAGGTGCCCGACTTCGCCACTAGCCGGCCGCCCCCCGACGTTGCACCGCCGGCCGCTGGGAAGCCAGGTTGTCCACCAGGATGGTGGTGGCCTGCTCCATCTTCACCAGGATCTTGGACTGCCTGCCCGAGACCATCATGTAGATGAAGATGATGATCACCGCCACCACCAGGCCGAAAAAGGTGTTGTAAAAGGCGATCGAGATGCCCTTGGAAAGCATCGCCTGCCGCGCGGCGGTGCTCTCGGTGTTGCCGATGCCGCGGAAGGAGATGATGAGGCCGTGGATGGTCCCCAGAAGCCCGCACAACGTCGCCAGGTTGGCCAGGTGGGGCAGGTACGACGTCAGGTGGCGGATGGTCGGGATCTCGGTGGTCGAGCTGGTCTCGACGGCGCGGCGGATGTCCTTCTCGCTGCGGTCGGCCCGCACCAGGGCCGCCTTCATGATGCGCATGAGGGGATGGCGGTTCATGCTACACAGCTGGAGCGCCTGCGGGTAGCTGCCAGCCTCCGACAGATCGAGGACCTGCTTCACATACGCCGACCCGGGAAGTCGGTACTTGAGCCACAGGGTGAAAAAACGTTGCAGCCCGATGGCAATTCCGGCGATGGAGATAGCCAGAGTGCCGTACATGAAGAACCCACCGGCGTTTAGCAGCTCAAACATCAGATCTCCTCATCCGCATAATACGGGAACGGCTGGAGAAAATCCATCATTGGGTGGCCTGGGCAAACGGCGCGGAGAACGTGCCGGAAAGGGCGCTGCCCGACAGAAAGAGCACCCCGAA
>JBBRLA010000936.1:0-2181 GCA_038231615.1 Polyangia bacterium
CAGCAAGTCGACCAGGAGGTGGCTGACCTGCCATTGGAGTCCGCTCTCGCCCATGTGGTCGTTTACCCGGTAGGAATCGTCATCGTCCGGAAGCGGACGAACCCGCTCTGCCGACAGCATGATCGCAGCCTAGCACTCGCCATCCGACCCTGGCAACAAGCTAGGCCAGCCCCATCCGTTCCAGATCTTCTTCCGACAGACCGAAGAAGTGGCCCGCCTCGTGGACCAGGGTCTTGCCGATCTCGTCCTCGACCTCTTCGGGGGTGCGGGCGATGCGCTCGATGTTGCGCTGGTACAGGAAAATGCATTCCAGGTGCGGCGCCCCGCCCACGTTCGGCTGCTGCGGGTAGGGCACGCCGGTGAAGAAGCCCAGGGCCCGCGGGTCGGTGCCGTCCTTGACCAGTTCCTCGCTGGGGTAGTCCGCCGCCACCACCGGGACGTTTGCCAGGAGCTTGCGGATGCGATCGGGCAGGTCGGCGACGGCGCGGGTGCACACCTCCTCGAAGCGATCCGGGCTCAGGGCCCACGAGGCAGGGTCTTCGTTCATGTCCAGCTCGCGCACCTTCTGGAACTGCTTGACCATGGTCTCGATGTCGCCGCTCTCCTCGGCGCACAGGCCCAGGCCGTGCACGGCGTCGGCGAGCTGCGGGTCGCGCTGGAGGGCCTTCTTGTAGTGGGACTCGGCTTCCTCAACGCGCGCCATGTCCAGGAAGGTGCGGGCCGCGCGCAGGTGGTAGATCGGCTCGGGCAGGTCGATCTCGGGCAGCTCGGCCATGGTGGCCTGGGCCGAATCCTCGTCGCCCATGCCGAGCTCGGCCTCGGCCTTAAGGAGGATCGCGTCCAGGTATTCGTCTTCTTCCTCGGCCAGGTCGAGGGCGCGCTGGCACAGGCGCACAGCCTCCACGAAGTCGCCCAGGGGCCACATGTACGCCTCGGCGGCGTAGAGCACGGGGTCGATGAACTCGGGGTCGATGTCCATGGCCCGCTGGTAGTACAGGATTGCCTGATCGGCGTCGCCGCTGGCGGCCGAGATGGCCCCCAGGAGGGTGTAGGACTCGGGGGAGTTTTCATCGAGTTCGATGACCCGGGCGGCGGAAAGCTTGGCCTTCTGGAAGTCGCCCTGTTGCAGGAGGTCCCAGCCGCGGTCCAGGTGGGCCGAGATCTCGTCCATGCCCATGCCCGGGGGGCGGGGTGCATTACTCAGGGTGGCGGTCTTATCTGCCGAAGGTTCGGGATCGATCTGCCGCCCTCTTTGCGCCTGCGGATCGCCCTTCTTCTTGGGGTCCTGTTTGCCGGCGTTTTGGGCGGGATTGCGCGTCTTGGCCATGAGGGGTCGTGGTTCTCCTTGCGGGCATGATGCTCTGGAGGGGGCCGGGCCGCAAGGGGGGGATCATGGTGAGCGCCGCTCTAAAGCTAAAGCGCCAGGGCTGTTCTGAAGAGCAATTCGTGCTCCGCTGTCTTGTAGAACCGCCCCCCGGTCTGGAGGACGGCGATGTCCCCGTCCAGGTAGTTCATGACGTAGTTGGTGGTGAAGCGCAGGTGCCGGGTGACCCAGGCGTTCAGGCCGATCTCGGCCACGTCCACGGTCATGTTTCCCAGGATGGCCTTCTGCGGATCGGTGAAGGCGTTGCCCACGTCGTGGGTGTCCTCCACGGTCACTGTCATGCGCTCGTATTTCGCCGAGAGGAAAAGAGCGAACTTCCAGGCCCCAAGCTCGGGCTTGTAGCCCTTCCACCGGGTGGGCAACTCCAGCCCCGGCGTCGGCAGGATGGCGTAGTCCCCCAAAAGCCAGTACCAGGCCTGCACGTAGAACGCCGTCCCGCCCCGGGACAGCGTCCCCAGCGACTTGCGCGTCTTGTCATACAGGTTGAGCCCCTCGGAGGTGCTGACCAGCTCGAAACGCAGCCCGAAGGGACCGATCGGCGCGTTCAGCTCGACGGCCCATTTGAAGACGTCGCCGCTGGGCCCGAGCTGGAAGCCGTCGCCGAAGGTGTTGGGCAAAAGCGACACGCCGCCCTGGGTGGTCAGCGCCGGCACGTTATAGGCCACCGGCCCGCGCTGTCCCCACCACAGCGAGCCTCCGGCCCAGATTTCGCCAAGCCAGCGGTTGCTGTTGGCCGCGGGCAAAAGGGCCAGCGGCGCGAAAAAGGCCCGGCCCATGACGTCGAAGTTGCTGTCGAG
>JBBRLA010000937.1:0-2158 GCA_038231615.1 Polyangia bacterium
ATGGGAGGAATGAAGCTACTGGAAGCAGCGATGGTGGAGACGGGGCTCCTGAGCGCATTGGTGAAAGGGGTGGAAGGCTGCTTGGAAAGTGCGCCGTCAGACGACGCATCACCTTCGCCGTCTGCTGGGCTTCTCGCGCCGTGTTCATCTACACCTGGTGCGCCATGGCCTGCGCCGTCTGCGGCAGCCATCCCCCCTGCACAACGCCCGCTCGTAGGCTTACCGGGTCGACCTCGGGGCCGTCGGACCGCCCCTCCTGGCGATACAACGACCGCAAGACCAGACAGGGCCCCGCCATCGTGAAGTAGATGCCGTCCTTACGGGCCACTCGCTCGTAGGTCTCGCCGCGAATCAACAAGCGGGGCGCATCGACGTCCAACGACTGGAGCACTCCCTGATTCCAGACCTCCTGACATGGGGGGAGCAGCCCGTGAATGATTTGGCTCATGGAGAAGGGGCGACCATAGGGTCTGCAGCCGCAGGTACGCCTGTGCGGGCGGAGGCGGCCTTACCTGGGCCACTACGCCGCGGAAGTGATCCGGTTTGCCCGGGTACCTTCGTCCGCTTGATCGGGCTACCCTCTTCCTCTCGGCCATCTTTTCGGGGGACTCACTTGGTTGATGAACGGCACTCCGCTTCGCTGGACGCTAACGGAGAACGGCACTCCGCTTCGCTGGACGCTAACGGAGAACGGCGCTCCGCTTCGCTGGGCGCTATCCAAGTCAGCAGGGAGTTTTTCGCCTCGGGGGTTGCCCGGGTCTGCATGACATGCCGCCGCGGTCGCTCGTAGATCAGCCCGACCTGCTCCCGCCCGCTGAAAGAAAGGGCCCGTGCCACCGCTGGCGACAGGTCGATGAGGCCGCGCCAGGTCCCCTCCTCAGAGGCACGCACCTTGAGGATGATCTCCCCGTTGGGCAACGTCGCCCCGTAGGGCCCCCGGTCTACCACCACGCAGGAGGCCACCTTCTTGGTGCGCAGGCTGTGGACCACCACCCGGGTGCCGCAGGGCAGGCTCCGGTGGGCGCACACCAGGTCGTCCGGCCCCATCTTCTTCCCCGTGCACGCCATCGTGCCCCCTGTCAGCATGTCCTCGCTCGCCCCGAACTCCGTCGCATAGCCCCGCGCGGCGCTGATCTGGGTCGTGCCCAGCAGCGCCATGAGAAGCGTCCGTCCCACTGCCATGAGGATCTCCATGGTCTTCACCCTCCTTCAGGGAAGGCAATCATTGGTTGGGCCGCCGGGCCGATGGCCTGTCGAGCAGCGGCCAGATGGGTTCCGCGGCAGCCGCAGCAACCCCCCACCGCATCTGCCCCTGCATCCAGAAGCCCGAGCAGGCCTTGCACAAATTGCTCACTGCTCTCCGGCCGTGTGCTTCCTTTGCACTCTGCACCTTGCTGGCCGACCTGCGGTTGGGCCAGGATCTTCACCCCGCCGCCCATCGCCCGGCGCAGCACCTCGACGGCAGGCCGCATCCGCCGCGCGTTCTGCGAGCAGTTGAGGCCGACAATGTCCGGTTGTTCTTCTTCCATGACCTTGACCATGTAAGCAAGTGGTGTACCCAAGGGAGTCTCCAGCCCGCTGTTTCCCCGGGTCACGGTCATGGACGCCAGCAAGGTCAACCGCGGCGCCCGCGCGCGCACCCCGCGGATCGCTGCCCGCAGCTCGTTGGGATCGTAGAAGGTCTCCAGGTGAATGGCCCCCACCCCCAGCTCCTCGAAAAGTCCGGCCAGGTAGGCGGCGTAGGCTTCCACCTGGGCCACCTGCACCGAGCTGGACGAGGCGCCTGGACCCAGGCAGCCGATGACCTCGGGGAGCGGCCGGTCGCCGACGCCTGCCACAGCCCCCTGCCGGGCCAGGGCCACCGCTGCCTCGACCAGGGACCGCGCGTCCCTTTTTGCCCCGTCCGCTTGCAGGCGCAGGCGCAAGAGCCCGAAGGTGTTGGTCTGGATCACGTCGGCCCCGGCGGCGGCGAACTCCTGGTGTACCGCCCGCACCCGATCCGGGTGGCGCAAGAGCCAGGACTCCGGCGACTCCACCGAAAGGTCCAGCCCCTGTTCGATGAGCGCGGTGCCGACACCGCCATCCCACAGCAGAGGAACAGGGCCCCCTCGTATGCGCAGATTCAGGTCCATTGCGCATGACAGTATACATGAGGGCC
>JBBRLA010000938.1:0-2146 GCA_038231615.1 Polyangia bacterium
CCTGGTGCCGGGGCTGATGTATTTCTGGGCCAAGGACTGGGTGATGCTGCGGGAAGAGGAAGATGGAAAAAGCTACTACGATCAACTGCTGCTGCTGGAGGTGCGGCCCCGGGCGGCCCACCACGGCGGGGCGACCAAGCACCCGGGATCCGCCGCCCCTTCCTCCTGAAAAGATCCCTGCCTTCCGCAGCTATACAGAGTCACGTTGATGAAGAATCACTCCAGGAAGAAGTACATGGCCGGAGCAGATTTTGGCGCACCCGCAGCGACCGAGGGAGCGTACTACTGTACGTGACCGAAGGGAGTGTGGGGGCACTCCCCACCGACTCGCATTCGCGAGTCGGCGTGGGCCCACCCATGGCCTCGCGAATGCGAGGACATGGGGGAGAGGTACGCCAAAAGATGCCCGGCCAGGTGCTTCTGTTTACTGCATTAGCACGTCATCTACTGAGCGGGGCCATACGGCCCCGCCGAAGTCGGGGAGCACAATCCCTGTGACCGACTTGAGTTTCGTACCCACGGCCGGGGCCGTGTACGCCGGGTCCTTCACCCTCAAGAAGTTCCCTGCCAGGGTCGCCGCATTCTTGCCATCGGCACTCACGTCGAAATCCTGATACATAGCGTTGATCTTGGTCACAGTGACGTTCTGGAACTGCACCAGGGCCCCCTGCGCGGCGAAGAAGTTCGAAGCATGGCCACCGTTCGACACGTTTCTCAGGCTCTTCGGGTCCTGCATCACCGGTACCGGCTGCATCTGCGCCTTCCCCTGATCGACGATGTCAGTGGCCAAAAGCAGATCCACCTCGCGCGCGCCGGTCGGAAGAGCACTCAGGCGCCCGGTGATCTTCACAGCATTGCCGGTTGGGATCTTGGTAAACGCCTCGTCCTTGGCCTCGTCTTGGCACAGAACGACGCTCAGCGCCATGTCGCCGGTCAGCGAGAGCTTCCGACTGTAGACCACCTCGACGCCGTCCTGCAGAGTCGGGGCCCCGTCAGCCTGGACAATAAAGAGGTTATAGTTGCAGGTGCTGGTCCCGGTGTCGAGTTCGATGTACGGGTAGGGGCCGATCACCACGCCGTCGAACTTGATGATGGCGCCGTCGGGCACCTTGTAATTGTTGAGGTCCCGGATGGTGACACCTTGCGGACCCGCTGGGCCGGACAGATCCGCCGGGGCCCCCGAAGACAGGTCCGGCAACACGGTTACGATCATATCGGTTCCGTCGGGGGTGTTCTGACATGCGCCAAAGGCGAGTAGCGTGCCCAGGAGAAAGACGGTGCGTGGATTGTTCATGTTGGCCTCAGTACGATTTGGTACGTTTGCCTTCATAACGCAGAGCGCCGGCTGTGGCAAGGACGATGAGAATGGCTGCCCGCGATAGCCAGCCCGCGCCTGACCTATTTCACGCAGGCGAAGTAGCACGTCTCGAAGGGGCCATTGAAGGCGCAGCCGCAGGCGCTGCACAGGCCGCAGCCGATGTCTTCGCAGCGGGCCAGCTTGTTGATGCAGTCGGTCACGCAGGCCGGGTTCTTCGTGCACGAGAAGAGATCCAGGCGGCCCTTCTGCCCGGTGCAAGTGCCGACCATCTGGGCGAACGCCTGATCGCACCCGTTCTGGTAAGCGCAGCCGATGCAGCCCTTGTCGTTCTGCGGGCCGGGCCGTCCTGCTGGAAGGCAGTGAACGGTCGCCGCGCAGCCGCTGGCCTGCGGCGCACAGCCGAGGAAACTGCCGCCGCCGCAGATGCACGCCCCGGGGCCGCACTTGGGCATCGGGCACCAGCAACTCTCGGCGATGGGCTGACAACTGGCCCGCCTGTCCCAGCATGAGCACTCGGAGAGGCCGATGCAGCCGCCGCCGTCGCCGGCCGCACCATCGGGGCCGACGCTCCCATCGCTCTTGACGGACAGGTCCGGCGCGCTGGACAGGTCGGCGGCAGCGTCGGGGTGCCCCACCTCCGGTGCGGCGGCGCAACCCAGGAGAAGAATGGCGAGGCAGCCAAAGAGTCTATGTGGGGTCGTCATGAGTTGGGGTTCCTTTCGTCGGGCTACGCCCGGGGAATCATACCCTCAAACGGGGCCAGCACAAAGAACGATGGGCCCCGCGCATCAATCGATCGATCGATCGACCGTCGAGCAAGATACCGCG
>JBBRLA010000939.1:0-2097 GCA_038231615.1 Polyangia bacterium
ACTTTATCAGGGGCTGGGGGTTTTGGCCATGGGGATCACCGCCGCCCTGACCGGGGCTGCCGCGGCGGCAGCGGCAGCCTTTGGCCCTGCCGAAGGCGATCCTCCTCTTCATAATAAAGGGCGCGCCGGGGCCCGCGCTACGGCCCTGGTCTTCTTCTGCCCGCTGGCCATCATCGAAGGCACCCAGAGCGCCCACAACGACGGCCTTCTGGCGGTCGCGACAGCCCTCTTTGCCCTGTGCCTGGTCCGGCGACGCCCCAGGCTGGCCCTCGCCGGCCTGCTTCTGGGGTGCCTGGTGAAGGCCTCGGCCTTTCTGGGCCTGGCCTTCTATCTTCTCCAGCTTGGCTTCGGGCGGTTGCGGGCCCGCCTGTCCCCGTCCCGCCTGCTGATCCTTTCCGTGCCGACGCTGCTGCTGCTCTTCCTGGGCTTCCTGGTCCTTCTGCGCGCCTTCCCCGGGCTCCGCGACTTCTCCTCGATTGTCGGCAGTCCCAGCGACCCGTTCGATTACTGCACGCGCTCCGTCGAGTGCCTGCCCCGGGTCATCCTCCGCTTTGTGCTGCATGCCCCCACCGCCTCCTGGGTCGTGGGCATCGCCTTCCGGCTTTTTGGCGGCCTCCTCTGCATCTACCTTGCCTATCGCACCCGTGCCGACGAAAACCACGATCGACACAACGACCGCGGCCCCCAGCACCGCCTGCGTTTCGCCGCCGCCTTTTTCTTTCTCTATTATCTGTACCTGCACGGCTGGGCACAGTCCTGGTACCTTTTGCCCCTCTTGCCCCTTCTCCCCTTTGCCCACCGCCGCCTCTACCCGGCGATGATCGTCTATCTCACCACCTCGATCGCGTATTATGCACTGGTGATTCCCTTCGGCTGCGTGACGGAGCCTCTGTCCATCGCCCTCGGCGACCTGGCCGAGGCTGTCATCGAGATCGTCCCGCCCACCGTGGTCCTGTTGCTAACGAGGAGTCAACGTGCCCTCCGCGCCCCTGTCCGATAAGCCCGCTCGCCGCGTGCGCCCCCTGCCAAGGGAATTCGTCCATCGCGACGCCAAGCGCACCTGGGAGGGCCCTCTCCTGGATCGGCCGGGCCGGAAGAAGCCCGCGTCTGCCGTGTCGGCACAGGAGACCGAGCCCTACGCCAGGCAGCATCGGGCCAGCCCGTGGCAGGTCCTGCGGGTCCTGTGCCGCTCCGACTTCCGTGCCCGGTACCGGGCGCAGGCGCTGGGCGCCATCTGGTCCCTGCTCAACCCCCTGGTGATGATGGGCATCATGAGCCTCGTTTTCACCCAGGTCTTCCGCACCACCACCCGATTTTTCCCCATCTTCCTGCTCATCGGTCTCATCGTCTGGCAGTGGGTCGTCAGCAGCGTCAACACCGCGACCCAGGTCTTTGTCTCCAACGCGGAGGTCATCAAGCGCACTGTCTTCCTCCGGCAGCTCATGCCGATCTCGGTGGTGCTGAGCTATGGCCTGAACTTCTGCATCGAGTGCCTGGCCCTCCTGGTCTTCATCCCCATCTTTCCCGGGGCCTTCCGCTTCTCGCCGGCCCTCTTGCTGGTGCCGGTGCTGCTGGCGCTCCTGGTGATTCTGCTGTGCGGGGTGGTACTGGCCACCTCGGTGCTCAACGTCATCTACCGCGACGTGGCCTACATCGTGAATACCGCGCTCTTGCTGCTGTACTGGCTGACGCCGGTTTTTTACCCGATGGAGGTGATCCCCATGCCCTACCGCATGATCCTCCAGTGCAACCCCATCGCCGGGGTGATCGTCAACCTGCGCCTGGTGGTGATGCAGGGGCAGGTGCCGAGCCTCCTGGCCTTCGGGGAGCTGATTATATCCACCTTCCTTTTCTTCGGCCTGGGCTGGCTGATCTTCCGCCACTATGAGCGGATGGTGCTCGACCATGTCTGAGCCGTCCTCCGAAGACACCATCGTCATTCGCTTCGACCGGGTGGGCAAGGCGTATCGCCGGTTCGAGCACCAGCCGTTCCTCTTGCGCAACCTCTTTCTGCGCCTGCGCGGCCGCGCCGAGCCCCAAAGGGAGTTCTGGCCCCTGCGCGAGGTGAGCTTCGACATTCGCCGGGGCGAGACCGTG
>JBBRLA010000940.1:0-2057 GCA_038231615.1 Polyangia bacterium
AGGCCCATGTCAACGTGGCCACCCTGGCCCGGCTGCTCCGCGCGGGTGCCCTCGACGACCTGCCGGAGCTGCGGCAGGGCGGCCCGCCGGTGGCCGATCGCCAGCGGGTGTCCTACTATGGCATCTCCGAGGGCGGCATCCAGGGAGTGACGGCGCTGGCCCTGTCCCCGGACCTTTCCCGCGGGGCGCTCAACGTGCCGTGCGGCGTGTTCAGCATGTTCTTCTTCCGCAGCTCCGACCTCCACGAGTTCCTGCCCCTGTTCCAGGGCGCCTACCCGGACCCGCTGGTGCGGCAGGAACTGATGGCCGTCAGCCAGCCCCTGTGGGACTACACGGATCCGGTGACCTACGCACCCCATCTACTGAACGACCCGCTGCCCGGCAACACGCCGAAGCGGGTGCTTTACCAGGAGGGGATCAATGATGCGTCAGTGCCCAACCAGAACACCCGGATCATGGCCCGGACCATGGGCCTCAAACTGCTCTACCCGGGGGTGGAGCCGGTCTTCGGGATTGACGCGGCCCAGGGACCGCTGGACTCGGCCTACACGCAGTTTGACATCGGCATGCGGCCTCGCCTGGGCGGCGACAACGTGCCGCCTGACGTCAACCCGGTCCACATGGCGGTGCGGCGCCTGGAGGCGGTAAAGGATCAGCTCCAGCGTTTCCTGCGGGACGACGGCCGTGTCGAGGACACCTGCCACGGCCAGCCCTGCATGTTCCCCATGCCGTAATGTGCCGTGCGCTCAGGGGCAGTCGATCGTGGCGCTCAGCGCGACGGTTAGCAGGCCTGGGTCGCCTTTCCCTGCCGCGGCGCCGGTCAGAGAGGCCAGCAGGACCACCACCCCCGCCAGCGTGTGGTGGCCGGCAGGGTGCCCGGTTGACTGCTCGACGTCCCGGATCGCGGCAGGCAGGGTCACCTGAAGTTCCTCGCCGGCCGCGCCACCCCAGAGACGGCCTGGAGTGTCGGGATAAAGATACACGGCGCGGCCCCGGTCGTTCTTGCAGCGTGGCATGCCATCCTTGTCGATCAGGAGCTGGTTTGGGACCGCTCGCACCGGTACCACGCGATCGCCGATGCTTGCCTGTAGCGCCAGTCCAGAGAGCGAAGGTTCATAGACAGAGGCCGAAAGGACCACCGCCAGCGCCCCATCCTCGGGCAAGGGATCGAGGCGGTAGGGACCGGCGGTGCCGTAGACCCAGGCGTCCGCCGGGGCGCCGCGGCCCGCGCGCACGACCAGGAACGGTTCGGTGGTGAAACGGAGAAGAAACTGCACGCGGTCGTCCTGTTCAACCGGCACCCCATCGCGCCCGGCGAGGTGGGGATCGAGGTTGATCTGGTAGTCGGTCCCAGGCTCCAGCGCTGTCAGCGGGTCCAGCGCCGTGTCGGCGCGCAGGAGCAGGGCCGGGCCGTAGGGCACCACCGTGGGGTCGAAGCTCACATCGGAGCCGATGATGACCAGGCTCTTTTTCAGCGGCGGCACCCCGCAGGGCGCGGCACAGGCAATCCCGACCACCCCATCAACCTGCTCCAGCGCCATCCCATCGAAGAGCAAGGGGATCTTGTTGAAGACCACGCGGATCTCCGCAGCCGAGTCCGGGTTCGGAGGACTCCTGCGCAGGCTGTAGCGGTCCTTCTGGGGATCGTTGTGGCACGCAAGGCTGTCCTGGTTCTCCGGCAGGGAGCAGTCCGGGATGCTGGTGTCGCTGAAGATAGGGTGATCGCGGCCGGAAGGATCGAGGAGGGTCAGGCGCCGCACCTGCAGGGGGCCCTGGGGTTCGCTGTCCTGGCCGATGTGATTGTCACACCCCCACAGGGAGAGCCCGACCAGGCACAGGGGCAGCAGGGACCGAAGCGGCAATAGATTTCGCATGGAGCTATGAAGAATTATACTTTTTTTCGGGAAGACGGGAAGGATGGGTTTCCATCATGCCTGGGCCAGTTTGACGATGTCCTTCACTTCGAGAATCTGTTTGGCGGCGCCCTTGCCGGCCGCGTTGATCATGGCCCGCCCCACTTCGTGCAAGGTACAAAAGCCCCCCGGGTACAGCGCCCG
>JBBRLA010000941.1:0-2041 GCA_038231615.1 Polyangia bacterium
AGGGGGGTCGATTTGCCGGGAAGCTCGATTTTTTGCCGGGGAAACTCGGATCTTCGGCGGGGCTAGCAGCATTCTCGGCGGGGATGCCTGCATTCTCGGCGGGGATGCCTGCATTCTCGGCGGGGGACCCCCGCTCACTCGGTGCGCGTGACCGGCTGAGCCTCGAATCGGGTCACATCCCGCGCGAGGCCGGCTGAGGGCCCTTCTCGAACAAGTACAGCGCCCGCGGGTAGCCGACCTCCGCCTCGTAGGGCCACCCGTCGATCGGGAGCCAGCCGACTTCTCGCGCTGCCCGCATCAGCGCGGTCGGATCGTGGCGCTTGATGCGGAACACGCTGAAGTCCCGATCCGGCCCGCCGCTGACCTGCACGCGGGCGCGGGCCTCCACCGCATAGCTCTGGGGAATGCTGCTGGCTGACAGGTTCAGTTCCATGCGGATGTCGACGCATTCAACTCCTGGCACGTAACGCCGCAGCGGCCCGCTGAAAAACGCCATCACCGGATCTCGCCACGCCGCCGGCTGGGCCACGCTCCACAGCGACACCCCCCGCCCCTACGACAGACCCGCCTCCGAACGCATCGCCGTCAAGGTCATCAACCACCTTGGCGACGAAGTCATGAAAATCTTCAAGGTGTAAATGGCGACCTTGACAGACGCGCAGGGCCTTGCCAAGGTGCCTCATGGCCCCGAAGTTCGGTATTGGCATCTCCGACTTCCGCGAGATCCGCGAATCCAGGTTGACCTATGTCGACAAGTCACTGCTCATCCGTGAGCTGATCGACGACCCCTCCAAGGTGTTGCTGATGCCGCGGCCCCGACGTTTTGGCAAGACCACCAACCTGTCGATGCTGCACCATTTTTTCGCCAAAGCCGAGCAGCCGAACTGGCACCTTTTCGAGGGGCTGGCCATCGACGGGGCCGGGCCGGAGTACCGGGCGCATCACCAGCGCCATCCGGTCATCGCCCTGACCTTCAAGGATCTCAAGAAAGACGACTGGGAGGCGTGCCTTCAGTCGACCCGCCTGCTCGTCTCCCGGCTTTACACCGAGCACGATTACCTGCTTGGCAGCAAAGGCATCAGGCCGGGGGAGGCCGCCAACTTCCAGGCCATGATGGAGCGCCGGGCCGGTGACGATCTCCTCAGCGATGCGCTGCGAGACCTGTCGATGCTCATGACCCGGCACCACGGAGTCCGGCCGATCGTCCTTCTGGACGAGTATGACGTACCCCTGCACATGGCCTATCAGAAGGGCTATTACGATCAGGCGGTGACCTTTTTCCGTAATTTCCTGTCGGCGGTGTTGAAGGACAACGATGCCCATCTGCACAAGGCGGTGCTGACCGGGATCTTGCGTGTGGCCAAGGACAGCATCTTTACCGGGTTGAACAACCTGGATGTGTACACGCTTCTGGACAAGGAGTATGCGACCGCCTTCGGGTTCACTCAGAAGGAGGTGGAGGGCCTGCTCGCTGCCGCGGGGTGCCTGGATCGGCTGGCCGAGGTGGAGGCATGGTACAACGGATATCGCTTCGGCGGAGAGGTGATCTACAACCCGTGGTCGGTGCTCTCGTTTTTGAAGCGCCGGGACCAGCCGCTGGGGGCATACTGGGGAGAGACCAGCGGGAATGATCTGATCCGCGAACTGCTCCTGGAAGAGGGGATGGGGCTGGGGGAGGAGATGGAGGCGCTTTTGCGAGGGGAGGAGATCGAAAAAACCATTGAGCCCCAGGTGGCACTGCGGGACCTGCGGAGCGTGCCGAGCCTGTTGTGGAGCTTCTTGCTCATGTCGGGCTACCTGAAGGTGACCAGCCAGCGTCGGGTGGACGAGACCACGCTGGCAAGGCTGGCGATCCCCAATCTGGAAGTGAAGTCGATCTATAAGAACCTCTTTTTGCGCTGGGTCGAGCAGGGCCTGGGCGACAAGAGCCGGCAGGATCTCCTGCGCGCGCTGCTTTTGGGGGATGCGGAGACCTGCGCGCGGCACATGCACGACTGGCTGATCAGCAGCGCATCCTTCTGGGATACCGCGTCCTATCAGC
>JBBRLA010000942.1:0-2041 GCA_038231615.1 Polyangia bacterium
AGAGTTCCTTCTTGGCGTGCTGCCGCAAGAGGTCTGCCTTGAGGCAGCGCAGAAGGAAATGCGGAATCCCGACCACATAGCGCCGCGCCTTGTGGGGCTGCTTCAGCACGATGTGCAGCCATTCCAGGCGGGCCTTGCGCATCCACGAGGGGGCCCGGGTCAGGGTCCCGCCGTAGTAGTCGAGCTGCCCGCCAATGGCCAGCCACATGGTCCCAAAAAGCGCCGGATCGTCCAGGTGTCGGTCGATAAACTCCACCTGGAGGGGGTTGCCCATGGCCACCAGGATGATCCGCGGGCGCAGGCGGCGCAGCTCGCGCAGCACCCGGTCCTCCTCGGTGGGGTCGAGGTAGCCGTGGTGGCTGCCGACGAAGCGCACGTGGGGGAAGCGTTCGGCCAGCACCTTGCTCGCCCGCTGTGCCACCCCGGGGCCGGCGCCCAGAAGGTACACCGGCGTCTCCGGGGCCGCCGCCTTCAGCAGCGCCGGGCACAGGTCGGTGCCGTTCAGGTTGTCGGGGAAGGGGCGGCCCCGCATGCGCGCCGCCCAGGCCAGGCCGGCGCCGTCGTTGAAGGCCAGCACCCGGCGCTGGAGCAGGTCGCGGAAGGCGGGGCGCTCCGCCGCCAGGTTCAGGGTGGACATGTCGGGGAAGCACACCGCGGTGGTTTCGCCCCGATCCAGGCGATCGAGCAGGAACAAAAGGGCCTCCTTTTTCGAGAGGCGGGGGAACCGGACCTGGAGGATGTCCACGTGATCGGGGTGCATGGGAGGCAATCAGGGGACGACGATGACGTCGCCGCGGTGCAAAAGGAGGTTCATCTCGGGGCGCTTGCCATCGGTCAGGACGGGGTACGAGATGGGGATGTGCCACTGCTTTCCGGCAATCGTGCGGATGATGGTGATGCGGTCGCCGCGGGCGTAGGGGGAAAGGCCATGGGACAGGGCCAGGGCTTCCAGCACGGTGACGTAGTGGCCGGGCTGGTAGTGGCCCGGCTGGTTGACCTCGCCCAGGATGCTGATGGCGTAGGCCTGGAACTCATCCACCGCCACGGTGAGGGTCTGCATCTCGGCGGACTGGTTGATGAAGCGGGACAGGCTGGCGGCCAGCTTGTCCCGCAGGGTCTGCACGGTCAACCCGGAGGCGACCACCTGCCCCAGGAGCGGCACGGTGATGGTGCCGTCGGGCATGACGCGCAGGCGACCCGAGACGTCGGCGTTCTTCCACTGGCGGACCTCGATCATGTCACCGGGGCCCAGGATGTATTGGACCTTGCTCGGGTCGGGTTCTGCGCGATAGTTGTAGGCTGGCGATCTGGGCCCGCAGCCGCACAGGGCGGCGCTCATCCACAGGACCCCGAGACCCCAGAGAATAGAGACCGGGCGCAACCCGAAAGGGATAGGCCCAAGCAGTGAGTGGATCAGTGAGTGGCAAGAGCGTGGCATTCACGCATGACCGTAGCACAGGAAACGACCGTCGCGTAGGGCCGCATGTCTGAACCGGACCCGGCGCCCCCGGACGTCAGTGACGCCGAAGTGGTGGCGCGGAGCACCTCGGGGGCGGCCAAGACCACGCTGATCGGGCTTTTCGGCAGGGGGGCGGGGCTCCTGGTGACGCTGCTTCTGACCCACTTTATCAGCAAGGCGGAGTACGGCAACGCCAACCTGGCGATGATCGTGGCGACGGTGGTGAACACGCTGACGCTGTTATCGCCGCAGCAGGCGCTTTTGACCCGCCACGAGGGCTACGACGAGGCGGCCGGGGTGATGCACACCTTCGCCAGCACCACCGGGGTGGGGGTGGGGCTTGTGCTCTGGCTTCTGGCCCCGTGGATCGTGGCGATCCTGGGGCAGCCGGAGGCGGCGACGATCCTCAGGGTATATTGCGTGGCTCTGGTGCTGGAGCGGATGTCGGTGATGCCCATCCTGGGGCTGCGCTACCGGCTGCGTTTCGGCGACGTGGCGCGGGTGGATTTTCTCGGGGACATGGCCTACGTGGCGCTGACGGTGGGGACGGGGCTTTCCGGGGCCGGGGGCCTGTGCCTGGCG
>JBBRLA010000943.1:0-2003 GCA_038231615.1 Polyangia bacterium
CTAGAGCCGGGGAATGTCCTTGAGCAACGCGTCCAGTGTCCCCGGCGGCAGTTTGGCAAAAGCGTCGTCGGTCGGCGCGAACACGGTGAAGGGGCCCTTGCCCTTGAGGGTAGTCACCAGATCGGCCGCCTGCAATGCCTTGGCAAGCGTGTTGAAGTTGCCTGCCGCAATTGCCGTGTCCACGACGTCCTTGGAATCCTTTTTTTCCTTTGCTGCCAGGGCAGTGCTCTGTACACTGAGGGGGGCGAAAAACGAAGTGGCCAGCAGGCCGGTGAGCACCAGATTGCCATAGTGTTTCATCTGTTTTCTCCAGACTTTGGAAGAGGTTGTCGTTGTGCTTCGTCGACCTCCGATGTCATCGGAATGCGCAGCGGTGCAATTTTGACAAAAGATCCAGAAACTTCACCTGCTGGCTGCCGTTCAGCATGTGCCGGCATCCAACTCCTGTCATGATGCAGTCCACAGATCGACCCTGTGTCGTCATCGCCGGCGCTACTGGCTTTGTCGGCCAGGCATTGGCAGAGGCGCCGCCGATAGCGTACCGCCCCGCGCCGCCCAAAGAGGAGTGCAGCGTCCGATCCGTGCAGCGGCTGCCGCTGCCGCAGGGCCTGGCTGCTCTATTCGATGACGCAGGCCATCGTGCACGTCGTCATCATGGCGCTCTTCTGCCGCCACCTTCGCCGCGCGGACAACGCTGCCGCACAGCCACCGGGAGTCTGTGAAACCCAGGTCCCCGGTCCGGCATCAGGTGCCAATTGACACAAAAGAGGTGATACATGTTGAACCGGTCGGATGTCCTGATTCTCTCTTCTGCTTTTCTCTCGCTTTTGCTCTCCGTTTCGCTGTGGTTTGGCTGGATCGGGGCCGGTAACAAGGAGGCCGCGGTCTTTGTGGGCCTGTGGGTGCCTTCGATTATCAGCCTGGGGAGCTACTTCAAGATCAAGACCGGAGGGCTATAAGATGTCGGATCAAGAAATCTTCATCGTCGGCGTATTCGTATCTGCGCTCCTGGGGGCGGGACTGCTGATGAGCGTGATCGAATTCCGCCGCATGAGCGAGAACCCGGAGCGCTACCAGGCCAGGTCGGGCTGGTGGCACCCCGGCCTTCGACCCCCTGCGGGCCGCTGAACTGGCCCTTCGTTTCATTGTTCGCTCCTTTCCGGGCCATCCTATGTCCTGCACGAGGCATTGTACAACAGGCGCTCACGGGGTAAAGGAGCAGGACGGATTGTGACATGCTAGAGTAGCTTTATGTCGGCCTCGCCCACCCAGAAAATCCCGCCACCGTCTCCGACGCGCCCCCTGGGCCCAACAAAAGAAGAGTGGGCTGCGCTGTCGCCCGATGAGCAGGGGCGCCTGGAGGCACGGCTGGTGCAGGGCCTGTGTGCTTCCGTCGAGGCCGAGTGGGGTACCAATCCTCCCGAAGTAGAGCCTCATCAGGAGGCGTGGATGGATGCCAAAGACGCCCTGCGCACTTTCTTTCGCAAGCGCCGCCCAGGCAGCCTGTACATCGCCGCCGACCTGCCGGTCTTTTATCCTGGGCGGACCAGCTTCGCCCCAGACATCCTGGCGGTACTCGATGTCCCGACCCACTCGCGCAATAGTTGGATCGTGGCCCATGAGGGCAAGGGGCTGGACTTCGCCCTGGAGTTCCGCAACGAAGGCAGTTGGAAGAAGGACTTCGTGGACAACGTCATCGACTATGCGCAACTCGGGATTCAAGAATATTTCGCCTTCGATATCGGCAAGCGGCAACTGCGAGGTTGGCGCCTGAGCCAGGGTAGACGGACCTACCAGCCGATCCTTCCGCAGGGCGGGCACTATGTCTCCGCGGTGCTCGACCTGGAGATCGGAATCCTGGATGGGGCCTTGCGCTTTTTCGACGGCAACGCTGAACTGCTCGGGGGAGAGCGGCGCACCAGTCTGTTGGAGCGCCTGGCTCAAGAGGCGCAAGCTCGGGTTGAGCAGGCGCAGACCCAGGCCGAGCAGGCGCAGACCCAGGC
>JBBRLA010000944.1:0-2002 GCA_038231615.1 Polyangia bacterium
CTATGCCCGCGACATGGGGCTGGTCGCGGAACGCCCGGTCCTGCGCATCGCCAACGCCATCTACAAGGAGCTGATCCCCCGGGCGCTGACGTACATCATGCAGGCCAACCTGCCGCACCAGACCGCGTGGTACGTGCGCGAAGGCGGGACCCTGGACATGTCGGCGATGCTGCGCGCGTTCCAGCGCTTCTTCGCCGAGAACTCCGAGGCTTGGTTGGGTCGTTATGACTACCATGAGGCGGGGCCGCACCTTTTGCTGATGGCTTTTCTGCAACGGATCGTCAACGGCGGAGGCAGCATTCAGCGGGAGTTCGCGCTGGGGTCGGGTCGGGCCGACCTGCTGGTGGCCTTCCACGGCGAGCGGTTCGCCCTGGAGCTGAAGGTCAAGAAGAGCGACCGCACCTTGCAAGAGGGGATCGAGCAACTCGGCCGCTACCTGGACCGACTGGGGATGCAGGAAGGCTACTTGATCCTGTTTGACCGGGGCAGCCGCCCCTTCGAAGAAAAGCTCTACGAGTCCGCGGCGGAAGGGCCCGCAGGCCAGCGCATCCACGTCTTCGGTGCCTGAGGCGGCCGGCAAGAGCGCCGTTTTCGCGAGCCTGGAAGGCGACAACCCAAGCCCGGCGGAATCTTGACGGACCTTTGTGCCCCCGGTTTCGAGTATCGTTGGTTCTTATGATGACCCACAGGTCCATCCCCCTGCGCGTGGACTGGCTCCTTTGCGGCACTGTCCCTTTCATGAACGTTTCAGGGCCTTGGCCGGGGCGCCTCGGGCTTTCCTGGTGCCCCGGTAGGCCGGACAGCGCGGTGCAACTGGCGGTGGACGTGTGGCGCATGCGCGAACTGCGCATCCGCTCCGTGCTCTCCCTGGTGGACCCGGCGGAGATGCGCATGTATGGCGTGACCGGTCTCGCGGAGGCCCTGGCGGAGGCCGGCATTCGCCACCTGAGCTTCCCCATGCCCGATGGCTGTCCCCCGGACGACCCGCCACAGGCCCGCGCTCTGTGTCGACGGGTCCTCGGCTGGCTCGGCGAGGGGGACAACGTGCTGGTGCACTGCATCGGGGGCTGGGGGCGCTCCGGCACCATCGCCGCGGCCTTGCTGATCCACGAGGGCCACGACGCCGAGAGCGCCATTGCCCGGGTGCGCCAGGCCCGCAGCCCGATGTGCGTGGAGTCCGCCGCGCAAGAGGCATTTCTGCACCGATACGCCGAGGATCAGCGGCGGATGGAGCGGCGCTACCTGGTGTTGCCGCGTCAGCAGGCGAAGATCGGCCTTGCGGGGGGTCCCGGAGAGCGCCGGTGGCTTGGAGCGGGGAGCGGCCCGCCCGTGCCAGGGGGACAGCTCGCCCTGGCGCTGGATGCTCTGCGCCGCCGGGAGAGTGACGCAGCGGTGGCGGTCCTGTCCGGCGAGGTCGCAGTGAGCGAGGCGGCGCCCGACGTCTTCCCGGTGGACCGCGCCCACCTCCTGGTGGACGGCGTCCTTATCTCGGTGGCCTTCGGGGAGGTGTAGACCCTCATCTATTGGGTGCGGCGGGTGCGGCGGGTGCGGCCTCGGCCCGGCCCGTCATTCGGTCTTCTTGCGGTGGTGCTTTTTGGGCTTGCCCTTGTCGTCCCTGGCGGGTGGCGCGGCGCCCGGCCCGTCCCTGGCGGCGTCGTGTGTGGCGGTCGCAGCGGGCACAAAAAGGGCTTGGGTTCGTTGGCCGCGCTTGCGATAGACCACCCACGAGCCGGACTGGGCCAGCGGTTCGATCTCGTCTTCGTGCCCGCCAAACAGGGTCTTCTGGCCACTGCCCGGTCCACCGTGGACAAAGAAATAGTCGAAGTAGGGGACGCCCACGTCGGGATCGAACCGTTCCGGCGCCAATGTCGGTGGGGCCGGCGGCAGCCATTCCCGGGTCAGCACTGCGCAGGGCTGAAGCTTTACCCCACACAGCGGCTGGGCCATCATCGTCTTTCCGGGGATGGCTCCCTTCTCGACGACGTAGTACCACGGCAGCGTC
>JBBRLA010000945.1:0-1958 GCA_038231615.1 Polyangia bacterium
ACGGTGGGATCGCCCGAGCGCGCCGCGCGGTGCAAGGAGCTGGGCGCTACGTTTTGCTGGAACTATCACGACGGCGACTTCACCGACGCGGTGCTCCACGCCACCGAGCAGCGCGGGGTGGATCTGGTGCTGGACTGCATCGGCGGGAAGTACCTGGACCGGAACATCCGCGTGTTGGCATACGACGGCAGGTTGGTATGCATCGGCTTGCAGGGCGGGGTGCGAGCCGAGCTGGACCTGGCGCGGCTCCTGGCGCACCGACTGCAGGTCATCGGCTCGACGCTGCGGGCGCTTTCCCGGGAGCGCAAGGAGGCGCTGGTCCGCCGCTTCACCCACGACGTGCTGCCGCTCTTCGCCAGCGGCCGGATAGCGCCGGTCATCGACCGGGTGCTGCCGCTGTCCCAGGCCGCGGAAGCACATCGGGCGATGGACAGCCACCATGTGGGCAAGATCGTCCTGCGCGTTGCCCCCTGAAGGCTGCCGGGCGGCCTTCACGCCAGGCTTCGGAATTTCTTCCCGGCAACCCCGCAAGTTTTTAACGCCCGAGCGCAGCAGTGGTTGATAATCAATGGTTTGGACTATGCACAAATTGCGAGATATCGCAAAATAGTCATAGATCTACCTGCCCGGGGGGCGGCTGATCGGCCCTTCCCGATTCTGGCAGCGTCACAGGGGTGTAAACGGCGAGGGCTGCGTCTCGGCACGAAAGGTGCTGGCGTTCTTGTCAAATGGCCCGACCGCTAATTGGAATATCTCACGCGAGGAGTGCGTACGCATGAGCTGGATCACCACCCATTCGTCTTTTCAGGAGATGCCCATGCCAGTGGTGCCGCTGCACACCTGGACGCAACCGACGGCGCTGGGGTCGTTGCTGGTGGCGAAGTCTCCTCTGGGCGTCGCGCTGCTCACCTGGAGCGACAGCGCCAAGCTGGCGATGAGGCGCATGCTGGCGGCCTACGAGGCGGCGCAGCTCCGACCCCACCTGGTCGAGCAGATCGACACTCAAGTCTCGGAGGAGATTGAAGCCTATCTCCGGGGGGAGTTGAAGCACTTCTCAGTGGGGGTAGATCTGACGTCGGTGCGGGCGTCTTTTCACCGGCTGGTACTGGAGGCCCTGTGCGCGGTGGAATACGGGGAGACGACGACCTACGGGCAGCTTGCCCGGGGGGTGGGAAGGCCCGGCGGGCCCCGCGCGGTGGGGCAGGCGGTGGGGATGAACCCGATCGCGATCCTCATCCCGTGCCATCGGGTGCTGGCCAGCGACGGCTCGTTGGGAGGCTATTCAGCGGGGCTTGAGCGGAAACGGGCGTTGCTGCACATCGAAGGACACCGCCTGCTGGGGGGCGGCTGGCCCGGGCGCAGTTGTGATACGGAGGGCGGTCCCCGGGTAGCGCACAGTTGTGACGCGGAGCGCCTTCCTCCGTCGAAAAAGTAGGGCCGCTAAGCAAGAATGGCGCGAGAAAAATGGGCGGACACGGCCTGCGCCAGATTTGCACGGAGGATGCTTCTTTTGCACGCGATCACTGCTGGGGTGGGAATCGGCGAAAGTTATCGCAACCGCCGCCGATGCTTTCCGCTATTCTCGAAATGTGACTGACGCCTTGCAATCCGAGCCACTTTCCGTTGGGGGGGCGCCGCCGGATATTCGCCCGACTCTCTCGCAACAGCTCTCGTCCCTGGGTCGATCCTACTGGATCGGCAACAGCATCGAAATGTTCGAGCGGCTGGCCTACTATGGGCTGCGTACGGTCGTGCCGATCTATATGGTGCTCTCGCGGGCCAAGGGGGGGCCGGAGTTTAACCACGAGCAGAAGGGCACGATCTTCTTCTGGTGGGCCCTCATCACCTCATTCATGCCGATGTTCACCGGCGGCTATGCCGATCGGTACGGCTACAAGAAGATCATCGCCCTGGCCTGCGGCATCGACGTGGCCGCCTACCTGCTTTTGGCCCATGTG
>JBBRLA010000946.1:0-1946 GCA_038231615.1 Polyangia bacterium
CGATCGATGAACCGCGACGCCTGCGGCGCTTCGCGATCCAGGAGGGCGATCACCTCGGTGGAACTACCCGGGGACAGGTTGAAGATCAGCCGGGAGCTGCCCCGCAGCACCGACACCAGGCCCAGGCCGGCGCCGCTTTTATGGCTCTCGCTGGTCGCCCCGGTGCGGGTGCGGTTCAGGTGCTCAAGCAGGTTGTCCCGCAGGAGGGAGCCGCTTCCATCCCGCACGGCAACGCCGAGGTCGTTGCCGCTACAGCCGTACTGGACCTGGATGGCCTCGCCGGGAGGCAGGTTGGCCAACTCGCTGACCGGGAGGCCCTGGTGCAGGCGCCCGCCGCTTTTGTCCACCGGCGCGCGGTACAGGGCGTTCATCATCAGCTCGTCGGCCACCGCCTGGATGCGCTCGCGCAGGGGGCCGCGACAGCCGGCAGCCACGGCGTAGTCGGAGAGCACCTGCAGGGCGCGCTCCTTTTCGGCGAAGCTGCGCACCTCCATGGTGTAGAGGGTCACGCCCCAGGGGAGGTATTTATGCAGGCCGAAAGGGTCCTTGCGCAGGAGCTTGGTGGCGCTGGCGATGACCTCGGACTCGTCCAGCTTGCCGTCGGGCGGGAGGCAGATCAGGCTGGCGGTGCCGTCTTCTTCGTACAAGGGAAGCTGGTCGTAGAGGGCCCCTTCGGCGACGAAGTAGATGACGTGGGCCTGCTCGTGGGGGACGGCGCAGAGGGGGGCGGTGGGGCGGCGCTTGCGGGCGTCAAAGAGGATCAGGTCGGCGGGTTTGGCCTCGGTGGACGGCGCTCCGCTTCGCTGCGCGCTATCGAACAGCCCGGCCTCGCTGTCGAGGAGGTCGCAGCTTGCGCCGATGGCGGGCAGGAGGCGTCGCACCGCCTGCTTCAGGTTGCTGTCGGCGGTGATCACCACCGTGTGAAAGCGCAGCATGACAGTCCTCTTCTCGTGTGAGCCGGCCGGGGTCGGCTACCTCTTGGGCGGGTTTCCGCCCGGAAGGCCCCGGGTCACCTGCATGGCCCCGGTCTTCTGGGCGGGGTGCGGCTCGTCGCCGGTGCGCTGGACGGCCTGGTGGGGCCCGGTGGACAGGGGCTGGGTCAGGGGGCCCTGGCCGGGCGAGGACACGGTGGCGTGGGCGCCGCTGACTCGCGGGGACGACGGGACGGTGCGATCGGTGGACCGCGGCGCCTGCGGCGCTTCGCGATCGGTGGCCCGCTGCGCTTCGCGATCGATGGCCCGCTGCGCTTCGCGATCGGCGGCGCCGGGGCTGTGTAGGGGCACGGCCTGGGCCCCGGATGCAACGGCAGATGAGTGCACCTGGGCCCCGGATGCGACGACAGGTGTCGTCGCGGTGTTGCCGAGCTTCTCCGCCAGGACCAGGCGGTCCTTCACCAGGGTGGTCTCCCGGTGATCGGCGTCGAGGCGGGTGATCTCGGCGCGGCGCGTGCCGATCTCCTGTTCCAGTTCGGCGATCTCCTGCTTGAGGATGGCCACGCGGGTCTCGATCTCGGCCTGCTTGCGGCTGGCGTCCTGGATGATGGTGTCGAGGTGGATCTGGGTGGATTCCAGGGTGCGCTTGACGACCTGCACGACAAGTTCGACGTTGTCGCCGGGCAGACTGCGCATGAGCTCGATGGCCTGGTTGATGCCGTAGCGCGGGACGTCCTCCGGCGGGAGGTTGCCTCGCGGGGGGGTTGCCAGAGGAGTAGACAGCGGCCCCGAGAGGGGGGCGCTCTTGATGGGGCCGGGGGCGGGCAGATCTTTCTTGGCGGGGATCGGGCCCAGATCGACGCGCTCTACCGGCGAACCAAAATCGTCCTTCTTCTTGTCGAATAAACCCATGGCACTTCCTTCGGCGGGAGGAGAAAAAGCGGATGCCAGCTATCGGGTCGCCTGCCATCTTACCATGGATCGGCCCGCCAAATGATTCACCGATTCTGCTGC
>JBBRLA010000947.1:0-1945 GCA_038231615.1 Polyangia bacterium
CAAGACCCACCAGATCCGCATCCACCTGGCCGAGTCCGGCCACCCCCTGGTTGGCGAGAAGGTCTACATCCGCGACCACTTTCGCCATGGCTATGAGTCCCTGCCCTCCCGACGGCTGCTGCTCCACGCCCACACCCTGGGCTTCGTCCACCCCACCTCCGGCGAGACGGTCCACTTCACCAGCGAACCCCCCGAGGACTTCGCCCGGGAACTCCGCTCGCTGCGCCGAGAACGGGCACAAAGGCGCGCCATCTAACTCCCCGATTCCCCCGGGTTGGCTTGTTCTTTGCCTGTACGCCGAATTGCCAAGGGTGATCGGGCACGCTATGGTACCGCCATGACCCTGTCGTTCAACACTGCGGGCTGCTGTGTTCCCGGCAAGCATTACATGCTCTCCCCGGAGCCCAGGCTGGCCCGCGTCATGCATCTCATCGACCAAGAGAAGTACTTCGTCTTCTACGCTGGCAGGCAAACTGGCAAGACCACCTGCGCCCAGTGGTTGGCGCAGCGCTACAACCAAGGCGACCGCTACGCCTGCCTATGGGTAGACCTGCAGACGGCCCAGTCAGTGCCCGACCCGGCGGCGGCCATGCGCACGATCCTGGAGAAGCTGGATCATGCCGTCAAGCGAGACCTCGGCGACGTGACCCCCCCGCCCTGGAGTCCGGGGTGCAACCCCCAGACGGCGCTTGGCAGCTACCTGCGGGCGCTCTGCGCGCTTTTGCCCCGGCCGCTGGTGCTGCTCTTCGATGAGGCGGATGGGCTGGTGGGCCCCGCGATGGTATCGTTCCTGACCCAGCTTCGCGATGGCTATCTCGATCGCGCAAAGGTGCCATTCCCCCAGAGCGCGGTGCTGATCGGAACGAGGCAGATCCGCGACTACACGCTGAGTGAGGAGGACCGCCAAGTGGTGTCCTGGCTCGGATCCGCCTCGCCCTTCAACATCAGCGCCGAGGCGCTGACCCTGGGACCGTTCAGCCAACCAGACGTGCGGGAGCTGCTCGGCCAGCACACGCAGCATACGGGTCAACGATTCAAAGATGATGCAGTGGCGCGAATCCATGCGTTGTCGCAGGGCCACCCCTGGCTGGTCAACGCCATGGCGGATCAGATCGTGGACCGCGATGTGCCGGATCGCAGCCTGTCGATCGAAGCCGACCACGTCGAGGCGGCCAAGGAGACGCTCATCTTGGAGCGACGCACGCACATCGACTCGCTCATCCGCAGGCTGCACGAACCGCGCGTGCAGCGCATCGTCGAGCCCATGCTGATCGGCGGGCGCGTCCCCGACGCCGGTCTGCTGAATGACGACTTCGCTTACGTGTTGGGTCTGGGCCTCATCGCGCTGCGCGAGGGTGAGTATCAGATCGCAAACCCCATCTATAAAGAGGTGATCCCCCGCGTTCTCAGCTTCGATCAACAGGTGCAGATCCATCTGCGGCCGACCTCGTATTTTCGCCCGGACGGCGGGCTGGACATGGCCCGGCTCATGCTGGGCTGGCAGGAGTTCTGGCGGCAGGACGGCCATCTGGCGGCGGCCGGCTTTTCATACCAGGAGGCCGGGCCGCACTTGATGCTCATGGCCTACCTGCAGCGGATCATCAACGGAGGGGGCCAGATCGAGCGAGAGTATGGACTGGGGCGCGGGGCGCTGGACCTTTTGGTCTTGTGGCGAGGCCAGCGCCACGCCATCGAAGTGAAGCTGAGGCGGGATACCGAGACCGAGGCCAAGGCGCTCAGGCAGGTGGCGGGGTACCTGGACATGGCTGGCCTCTCGCAAGGGTGGCTGGTGATGTTCGACCTTCGCAAGCGTCGTACTTGGAAGGAAAAACTCACGATGCGCAACAAGGAGGTCGAGGGAAAGAGCATCCGGATCGTGGGCTGCTGATCTTTGGCGAAATGGAGTACATCATGGCACCTGGTGAGATTGGTCACCCGGTGCGGG
>JBBRLA010000948.1:0-1927 GCA_038231615.1 Polyangia bacterium
ATCCGTGCACATCCAGGTCCGCCTCAGCGCTGGCAACCAGAGCGGGGTACTTGGTGAGCAGACCGTGGGATTCCTGGAGGAACGCCATCAACTCAGAGTCAGCGACCGGCAGGAAGAGCAATGGACGTGGATCGAATGGAATCATGAGAATTAGTATACCCATATATTTTAATGATGTCCACTTTATATCCCATTATTTGTAGCCCGCCGCTCCCGCGAAGTCCTTGGGCCGTACGGACATCGACTTTTCGGCTAGGGTCTAGCGAGCCATGCGTGTTTAGCGAGCGAAGGAGCGCGGCTCAGAAGTCGAGCGGGGTCTGGCAATTCTGCGGGCAGGCGGCCTGGCTGTCCGCGCCATGCTCGGGCGTGACGCTGTACTTGCTGCCATCCGTGGTCACCGAGATCGATCCGTTCAGATCCGTCCGGTACCAGCGCAGCCCGCCCGCCTTCAGGTGATTCAGCTTGCCCATGGTCTGACAATGGGGAAGCCCGTAGGTATTCCCCGTGCTCACGCTGATCAGCGCGAAGCGCGGCGCCACTGCGGAGAGGAAGGTCGTCCCCGAAGCGGTGCAGCTCCCGTGATGTCCCATCTTCAGGATCGTGCTCCGCAGGGCCGTCTTGCCGCGCATCCACTCCAGCTGCTCGGAGTGGACCTCCGCGTCCCCTGAGAAGAGCATCGAGAACTTGCCCTTGCGCAGGTGGACCACCACCGAGGTGTTATTGACCCCATGCGATCCGTCGCTGGTGGGCGGCGTGGTATAGGCCGACAGGACCTTCATCTCCACCGTCGGGTCGATGTTCATGGTCTGCCCGAGGGACAGGGCGTGGTAGCGGCACCCCGCGGCGGTCTTGAACTTCGCGTACCCAGGCAGGTCCGTATGATCGTAGCCCGGGTCGAGCACCCGGGCGGCGCAGTCGTTTGGGAGGAGCTGCATGACGTTCATCAGGCCCGTGTAGTGGTCGTCGTGGGCGTGGGTCAGGATCATCTGATCGACCCGGGTCACCCCCTGATCGGCCAGGAACTTCGACAGGTCGGCGCCGTTCGGTCCGCCGTCGATAACCAGCACCTTCCCGTTGGGGAAGCGAACCAGGAGCCCATCGCCCATGCCGACGTCCACCATGTCGATCCGCAGCTGCGCGCTGCCGCCCGCCACCTGCCCCGGCGGCACCAGCACCGGATTGCCGACGCTCTCCTCCGAAGCGGAGTTGTCCTCAGGCGTCGCCCCAGGCTGAAGCGGGTCCTCGGCGCTGCAAGCGGCCACGAAGAAACAGAGAACGAGGGCCCTTTTGTTCAGCATGCGTCATCTCCACGGTGATCGGCGCGTGTACGATAACCGGGCTGGACTTTATTCGCGAGCGAAAAAAATCGGCGAGCGAAGGAGCCGGGCGCCCGAAATTAGAGACAGAAGCGCCCCTGGGCAATCGGTGAGCCGCAGCCCGCGAAGATCTTCCTGCCGGCCTGGTCGGGTCTGCTCCATCGACCCCGGACGAGGCAACTCGTCCGACCCCACCAGGTTATTCAAGCCCGGGGGCGCGGCGCAAGATCTTCTCTTTCAGCTCAAACCAAACCTCCTCCCTTCGCAATTTTTGCATCGCGCGGACCACCTTGCTCAGTTCGTCAAGATCGTAAAAAGTTCCATGATCGAGACAGTGGTCGACATAAACCTCAGCGGCATCCAGCCAGGTGCGCACAAGACTCTCCGTGCATACGGGGCAGTGATTTCATAGTTTTCATTACGGATCTGAAGATGCGAGATCAATGTGGGAGTTCCCGGGGTGGCGCCCGGCCATGGTCGTCCTGCCGCTCCTGTTCGCCGGCCTGCCGCTCCTTCTGAAGTTCCAGCGAGGCGTGGAACTCGTAGGTCTTCTGCTGCTCCAGGACCAGCGCCTCCTCGCCGGCCTCGACTTCGGCCTGGCGGCGGGCCAG
>JBBRLA010000949.1:0-1922 GCA_038231615.1 Polyangia bacterium
AGAGCTTGCTGTCACTGACCCCGGCCGAAAGGAGCGCCTTGCCGCTCCGCTCCCGCAGGGTCACGCAGGCCATCACCATCGGCCCCAGGATCGGCCCCCTGCCCGCCTCGTCGATGCCGATGGTCAGCCCATCGGGCGCCGTGGTCTTTTTTGCCATGAAGAACACTCTGGATCACCCATGCGACGTCATCTGGATAAAATCCGGGAACGACATGGCCGCTTCTCCTGCGTACAAGGGTAAGTTGAACGATGGGCGCCCTTTGTCCATCAGCAGCGCCTCTTCGATACACAAAAACAGGCTCTCGCGGAGAGGGTCATAGGGGACGATATTGGCTGAGATTTTGCGCAAATGGGCCGCGTCTCGGTTCTCGAACGTGTTGGTTACCGTCGGGATGCCGGACGCCGCCGCCTGAAAGGCCACCACGCCCGGGTGGGCGGAGTAGATGAGCGAGATGACCACATCGCAGGAGGTCAGCAAGTCCCGGTAGGCTTCCTTCGGCAACTTGCTCAGGACATATACCTCATTGCTTTCGACGCGGACCGAGTAGCCCGTCCCCACCGTGCCTACCAGGTACAGCTCATAGCCCGAATGTTTCCGGCTGAACTCTTGCACCGCCTCCATGATGAACTCGGGAAGGTTTCGGGAATTGAAGGCCTCGGGGCGGAAGTAGAAGAACAGCTTTCGGGTCTTTTTCGCAGCCACCGGGTAGGTGTCGATGGCAGGGCTGGTGACGAAGACGTTCGCCGCGCTCAGCAAACCGCGTTGTTGCAGGAAGTCACGCAGGAGCGGGGTCGAGACGACCAGGTTCTTCGACAATGCCACGGCGGCCAGGGCCCGGATGTACTTCGTGCCATAGGGATAGAAGCCGGGCTCGAAGTCCTGGCAATAGTAGACCGTACGGGACAGGTCGTTGAAGATGTCCTTCGCCATGAAAAACGTCTCGTAATCGAAGCAGAAGATGAGATCGGGGGCATGCTTGATGACGCCGGCATTGTGGTGACCAAGGACCCGGATCCTGTCGGAGTACTTCGATACCAACGAGGTGTCGAAGCCGTCCATCAGGACGAGAATCGTGATCTCCTGGAAGCTATCGAAGAGGGTCGATATTTCATCGAAGAAGGCCGAGTAGCCGGCAAAGAAAAGATCTCGCCGGAGGTAGGGGACGATGATCACGAGGGACGACTTCATCCTGGGCAGCCGGCTCAGGTCGGGGCCATAGACCGCCGGCGGATTGGCGTTGACCGGCTGGGTGAGTTCGTCTTGCGGAAAGTGAGGAGCGACGCCGAACTTTCTTGTCAACGCGCCGGTGCTGGACCGACGCTGATCCGTCCTGCCGCCAAGACAATAGTGGACGTAGCCGCTGTGCAGCGTGCCCCCTTTCACGGCTGCCGCGACGTCTGCGTTGGCCTGGAGGTAAAACGCCTCGTCGAAGTCGATCCGGCTGTCCCGGCCCGCGAGGCATCGCCGCAGTTCCTTGAGGAAGATGGGGAATGCCAACTGCGAGCAATCCGAACGGGCATGCGCCAACCGAAGCTGCACCTGATGCGCCGGCATCCGGAAAAACCGGAGCGCGCCCTTCAAGCCCCGCGAGGGCAGGCTGCCACCGGAGGACAGGCGGTGTAAAGACCGGAGGATGTGCTTCACCCGATGCGAGGCCCCGAGTTTCATCGCGGTGTGCCGCAGCAGATTGTGGGACAGCATCTTGTTCATTTTGGCTTCTGGGACAGTCTGTCAGCGGGGCCAAGGTGGCACACTGACACGCCTCAGCACAAGAGGCGGCGCCGGGACTCAGGATGGCGAAGCGGGCCGCCCCATCCACAGCGACGCGGCGATCCCGCCCAAAAGGACCAGCGCCACCATGCCCAGCGTGTAGAAGCTCAGGTGCGGGGTGCCGTGGAGCACGTCCTTGAGCAGCAGCTTG
>JBBRLA010000950.1:0-1917 GCA_038231615.1 Polyangia bacterium
CAAGATCCCCGTGCCCCGGGTGTCCGTCAGAAACTCGTTGCGGTAGCCGATCAGGCCGCGCGAGGGGATGGTGAACTCCATCCGGGTCCGCCCCACCCCGGAGGGGCTCATCTCGCGCATGCGCCCGGCCCGTCGCCCCAGCTTCTCGATGACCACCCCGGCATAGGGCTCGTCCACGTCGACCAGCAAGTCCTCATAAGGCTCCTGCCGCTCCCCGTTGACCTCGCGGAAGATCACCTTGGGCTGCGACACGCAGAGTTCGAAGCCCTCCCGCCGCATGGTCTCGATCAGCACCGAGAGGTGCAGCTCGCCGCGCCCCGACACGTTGAAAATGTCCGGCTGATCGGTGTCCTCCACCCGCAGGGCGACGTTGGACTTGATCTCCTTGAACAGGCGCTCCCGCAGGTTGCGGGTGGTGACGTACTTGCCCTCGGTGCCGCAGAAGGGCCCGTTGTTGGCTATGAACTGCATGCTGATGGTCGGCTCGTCCACCGTCATCATCGGCAAAGGCAGCGGATCGGCGATCGAGGTCAGGGTCTCCCCGACATTCAGCTCGGCCATCCCGGTAACCGCCACGATGTCCCCCGCCGACGCCTCGGCCACCTCGAAGCGCCGCAGCCCCTGGAAGGTCAGGAGCTTCTGGATGCGGAACTCCTCCTTGGTGCCGCCCTTGTGGATGAGAAGGATGCGATCCCCCATCGCCAGCTTCCCCGAAAGGATGCGCCCGATCGCCACGTAGCCCAGGTAGTCGTCGTAATCCAGCGTCGCCACCTGCATGCACAGGGGGCGCTCCGGGTCGGCCTCGGGCGGCGGCACCTTCTTCAAGATCAGGTCCAGCAGCGGCGTCAGATCGCCGGGCGTGTCCGAGGGATCGTGCACCGCGTAGCCATTGCGCCCCGAGGCGAAGATCACTGGGAAGTCGAGCTGTGCGTCGGTCGCCTCCAGGGCGCAGAATAAGTCGAAGACCGCGTCCACCGTCCCCCGGGGGTCGCAGCCGTCGCGGTCGATCTTGTTCACCACCAGAATCGGGCGCAGCCCCAGGGCCAGCGCCTTGCGGGTGACGAAGCGCGTCTGCGGCAGCGGCCCCTCGAAGGCGTCCACCAGCAGGAGCACCGAATCGACCATGCGCAGCACCCGCTCGACCTCGCCGCCGAAGTCGGCGTGGCCCGGGGTGTCGACGATGTTGATCCGCGTCCCCTTGTAGGTGATGGCGGTGCACTTGGAGAGGATGGTGATGCCGCGCTCGCGCTCCAGTTCATTGGAGTCGAGGGCACACTCCTGCACCACCTCGCCGCGGCGGAATGCTCCGGCCTGCTGAAGCAGGCCATCGACCAGGGTGGTCTTGCCATGGTCGACGTGAGCGACAATGGCGATGTTTCGTACGTCATTACGGGTGGGCATGTATGGCCTGGATAAAAGCGCGCGCTAGCGGCGCTTGACTGCTTTGAAGAGCCGGACACCACCCTGCCTGCCGGCAGGTTCCAGCGAGAGATACTCCAGCGAAAGCTGCACCAGCCTGCCGCTGCGTACCCGGACCGAGACCCGGTCCAGCTCCATCTCGACTTTCTCGATGGTGCAGCGGCCGAAGGTGGTGTGCTCGACGACATCGCCCGTCCTGGGCGGGTTGGCCTTGGCCTCTGCCTCCTGGGCGTCCTCGGCCTGTGCCTCGGAAGCGGCCTTCACCGCCAGCCAATCCGGGGCCTGAGCGACCGGCGCGGGGGCCGGGGCCGGCACCACCTGGGGCGCGGGGGCCGGAGGCGGGCCCGGCACGAGGCCCTTCAGCCCGAAGGGGTCCTTGGCCCGCAGGGGCCCTTTGTCGGGACCTGCCGGGGGCGGGACGCTGGCGGCCCCACGCAACTGGGCTTCCTTCATGACCTGGATGTGCGCCTGCTGGACCGCCATCGGGACGCTGGCTTC
>JBBRLA010000951.1:0-1898 GCA_038231615.1 Polyangia bacterium
ACCAGCCCTGCGAAGGTCGATGCTGGTCGGATGGGACCAGTTTCTGATCTTCACCCCCATGGAGCTGATCGAGAAGCTCGCGCTACTTGTCCGACCCTTCTCGAAGAAGAAGTGACGCTTGGTTAACACGTCCCCAGGCTTCCCGTAGTCCGCTGACCTCCCAGCGTCAAGCCCGAAGCTTCTCTGAAGAAGAACAGCCCAGGCAAGACGGCGGGCCCGCACAGCTGGGGTATACTTCTCTCCGATGAAGAGTCGAGTCTACGTTGAGACGTCGATCCCAAGCTTCTACTTCACGTCTCGGCCAGAACCAGAGATGGTGGCCCGGCGAGAGTGGACACGCTCGTGGTGGGCGCAGGCGGCGTCGACCTGCGAGTTGTTCACCAGCGTCGCCGTCATCGACGAACTGGAGCAGGGGGCCTTCCCGACCCGCCAGGAGTGCCTCGACCTGGTTGCGACCCTGCCGGTCCTGGCTGCCGATCTGCCGGTGATAGAGATTGTGCAGACATACATCGCTCACCGGGTGATGCCAGGTGACCCGGCCGGAGACGCCCTGCATCTTGCGCTGGCGTCCTTTCACCGATGCGACTTCCTCGTGACGTGGAACTGCAAGCACCTGGCGAACGCGAATAAGTTTGGGCACATTCGGAGGGTCAACGCCCTATTGGGGCTCTTCACGCCCGCACTGGTGACACCACTGGAACTGCTTGGAGTGGACGACAATGAAACCTGATCCCGTCATCGAACCAATTCGAGAAGCTCGCAAAGCGATATCCCGGAGCCTCGGGAACGACCCGGCGCGTATCGTGGCTTACTACATAGATATGCAGAGGCGATTCAGAGACCGGCTACAACACGGTCCTGGTGAAATTGAGACCGAGGACAAGTGCTCTGCCGGCGAACAAGGCGTTGCGCCGAACCGGCTATGACCGCAGTGCCTCGGCCCGCCAGAACAACCAGAAGGTGGCGGATGCCGCGGTGGCCAAGGCCGCCGCGAAGGAGCAGCCCGAGGCAGCGGGGACCCCGGCCGCCCCGGGGATCGTCGTGCCGCCGGGGACCGTGGTGACCCCCGGGACGGTGGTGCAGCCGCAGCCGATGAAGACGCCGCCCACCCCGCCGGCCCCCAAGCGGCGCCGCGGTCACGGATAACCCCGTGGTGAGGGATTGGCGCTCACTGCCGTCGCCTCCCCAGCGTGGGAGGCAGGTCCGGAGGGCCGGTAAGGGGGATGGCATTGAAGTGGCAGCGCCGATGCAGCCCCCCCTCTGCCTCGCTGCGCTCGGCTGTCTCCTCTTCGGGGGGCGACGGTTTCGAGCGTCATTCCTTCACCACGCCTTGGACCTTCCGCTTGAGCCCTTCCCACTGCTCCTTGATCGGCCTGTGCCTCGTCATGGCCTTCACTCCCGTCAACAACCAGGTCCTGAGCTGGGCTAAGATGCCGGGATGGATCCAGTTAGGCTCTTTTACGGGTACGCCTTCGAGGATCAGGCATTTTTCAAGGAGCTGAAGGACCAGATGTCGGCCCTTCAGCGGCGGCACACTCACATCCATGAGTTCGATGACCCGGACTCAGCGCTCCCGGACTTCATCGGCCGCCATGTGCGCGCGCTGGACTATATTGATGGTGTCCCCGCGGCCGCCCTGGATATCCGTTACCGGTTCGTGATCAAGGCGCTTCGATTGCTACCTCGTCGTAACACTCGCCCATAGGGCCGAGTCTGGTCTGCCATGAGATCAAGTCTTTCGACTCTCATGTTGTGTCCCTCTCATAAATGGGATTTGAGCGGTGTTATGAGTCGGGCAATCGGACTTGCCCGGCCAAACTGGCGCAAATATTGCATAATCATATTCCAAAAAGTTTGGTGCATAGCCACCTTGTCGCGACGCGACACCGCAGTCGGAC
>JBBRLA010000952.1:0-1891 GCA_038231615.1 Polyangia bacterium
ACGGCCCAACCGGGTCTCTGCGTGAGCGCGGTCGGGGGCCGATCGTGGAGCAGAGTGCCAAGATCATGGTAGCCGGTCCCATGATCATGGGACTTTGTGCCAAGATCATGGTAGCCGGTCCCATGATCATGGGACTTTGTACCAAGATCCTGGTAGCCGGTCCCATGATCATGGGACATCGCGCCGAAATCTTCTCCTCTTCCTGCATTCTGGCCTTGAATCCAGACCTCCTGACATCCCGTCGACAGACATCAGTTCAGGTCGGCATTTCGATGAATGTTTTCCTGGGCCGTGCGGCGCCTTCCCGAGGAGCGGGCCCGCTTCTGGCTGCGTTATTGGTGAGCCGGGGAGCGTAGACCCGGGGCAGGCCAGGGCGCAATCCGTTGCCGTCAGCAAAGGCTGCCAGGTTCAGCTACTCCTCAGAAGGCTTGGCCCGGCGTCGATGGTGGCGTTTCAGGTCAGGAGCTGGCGCAAGGTCGGGCACGACGCCGAGGTCATGCGGTTCGGCCATGTCGGGCGCACTGATCTGGACGTGTCCGGTCGGTTCGATCTGCGCAAGCCCCACTGAGACGAGAGCAAGGACCAGCGTCGCGGCCCCGAAGATACCTGCGGCGTCGCGGATGGGCTCCGGAAAAGAGTACTGATAGGGGTTGTGATTGAAGCGCCGGTCGGCCCCGCCGTCTTTGCGCTCATGCAGGTAGGACCCTCCTCGGTAAATGCCGCAAATGACAAGGGGGATGAGGTAGGTACAGATTGCCACGACGGTGCGCCACGACGACTCCCCGAACGGAGTGAACTCGACAAGCAAAAACACGCCAAGCGGCACCAGTGCCCCGGCGGCGGCAAGCCCGCCCCTGACCCTGCCGATGTAAGCCCAGACGATCAACGTTTCCAGGAACAGGATTCCAAGCATAGGCTACCTGCCAAAGTGCTGGCCGAGCTGCTTTGCTCGGTCACACCACGACGGTACGGTGCCGATGATCTCCTTGGCATTACCGCCGCTCCGAGTCGAGGCGCGGACAAACCGAAGCACTACCCATTTTGTCTCGTCGCAGTAGGCGGCCAGTCGTACAAAATCCGCACGAACGCCGCCGCCCGTCATCTGATTCGCAAAGGCGAAGCGGTCGGTTTCGGCAATCCATACCGGATCTTCGGAGGGCACCTCTGCCACGGCTCTCTGTACCTGCGCAGTACCCACGCCATTGATTACTCGATAGGCGCCGACTCCGACGAGCGGAACCACCAAGAGGGCCAGAACGCCGAAGGCCAGGTTGCGGACCCACTTCGGGACGTCGTCGGAAATGGCGGCTCCACAGTGCCTACACTTCACCGCTGCCGCCTGAATCGCCTCTGCGCAGAATGGACACTTCTTCGTCTCGGCACACTTCTTCGTCTCGGCGGACATGGGGACCTCCGGCCGGGAAGCGTAGATCCGCCCCCGGCCTCTGCGCAACGGTTGCTGAGGGCAAGAGGGCCTCAGGTGGGCCACCTGCCCACCTGCCCACCCGTGGACCTGCCCGCCTGCCCACCTGCGATAGTTCGGCGCGACGCCGACGAAAAAGCCGAGACAGAGGGTCATCTTTACCGACGAGGAAGCGCACCGATTGAAGGCGCTTTACCTGGACCTGCAAGCGCCTTGGCGACGAGGGACGCCGCTCTACGTGCCACAGAAGCAGAGTTTCGCGCAGTGGATCGCCCGGCTGGCGCTGGACCGGCGGCCCACACTTCTCATCTCGCGATAACCGGCCTTGATCATCGTTTCGGCCACCCCCTGTTGGCGGGCATGAAAAAGTGCGGAATTCTGGTGAAGAACGCGGGAGCCACCAACTGAAGGCAGTGGGCGCCGCTGGCGATAATGGGCCAAGATCACCGGTGGTGAACAGACTTGGTG
>JBBRLA010000953.1:0-1813 GCA_038231615.1 Polyangia bacterium
CCCCGCGGCCAAGCTCTCGGTGATCGTGGTGGACGACTGCTCCACCGACGACAGCTTCGCCTGGGCCCAGAAGGCCGCCGCCGGCCACCCGGCCGTCACCGTGCTGAAGAACCCGCAAAACCAGGGCAAGCGGCTGTCCATCGCCCACGCGGTGCGCCGGGCGACCTCGGAGATCATCGTCTCGGTGGACTCCGACGTGGTGATCGATCGCCGGGCAGTGGCAGAGCTGGTCGCCCGCTTCGTGCACCCGGAGATCGCCGCGGTCGGTGGACGCGTCAACGTCCAGAACGCCAACGAGAACTGGCTGACCCGAATGCAGGCCATCAAGTACTACTTCAGCTACGAGTACATGAAGAACCTGGAGCGGGCCTTCCGCACGGTGATGTGCCTCTCGGGTTGCCTAAGCGCGTACCGCCGCAGCGTGCTCATCGAGCTGGAGCCGATCCTCTTGTACCGCAATGTCCTGGGGGTGCCGATCAAGTATGGCGAGGACCGGTTCCTGACCCGGCAGATCGTCAAGGCCGGCTATCAGACCGTCAGCACCCTTGCCGCGGTGTGCTACACGGTGGCGCCGAACACCATCAGCAAGTACTTCTCCCAGCAACTGCGCTGGCGGCGCTCGAACAGCATCGATTTCTTCGGGGGGCTCAGCCACGCCTGGCGGCTGAACCCCTTTGTCGCGCTGCACTATTTGTCGCTCTTCGCCATGCTCATGGTGTACCCGATGCTCATCCTGCGCAACCTGGTCAACGGGACCTTCTGGGGCTTGGCGGAAATCCACCTGCTGATCTTGGCCCTCTTCGGGGTCGTCTACCGCCTGGGTACCCGGGCGCTGCCCGCGGAGCAGCGGGTGGGGCTGCTCTCGCTCTTGCCGATGGCGTTCATCATGCCGGTCACTTATCTGATCTACATGCCGCTGGCCCTTCTGACCCTGGACTCCGGGAGCTGGGAGACCCGGGGCAGGCCGTCGCCGAGCGAGCAGCCGCAGGCCGACCCCTTCGCCCCGGAGCTGGAGCACCCGGAGGAACTGCCGGTCTATCCCCAAGAGCCGGAGGACTTGATGCACCCCGAGCTGGGCCCATGGGAGTTCGTCTGCTGGCAGGGAGGAGACGGGGCGCGCGCGGAACTCACAGGGAACCAAGAGGTCAAGGAACCATGACCCCCAATCGATCCATCGCCTACTTCAACATGCTCATCGTCTCGGCGTACAAGCTGATCGGCTTCGCCGTCCTGACCACCATTCTCATCGGGCTGGCTTCGTACCTGGGCGTCAACCTGTTCTACTTCGTCGACCGGAGCTGGGTGGCCCCGACCATTCTTTTCCCCACCGATCCCCGGGTGCTCCAGCTCAACGAGCAACTCACCGAGCAGTCGTCACAGCGCGACAAGCTCCTTGGCAGCCGGCACGAGCTTTCGGCCCGCCTGGAGGATGTCGTCCGGGTGCTCGCCGCCGAGGAGGAGTTTCAACGCAGCTTCGGCCGGGCGGTGCGGTCAGACCTCTTGGCGCTCAGGATGGACCTGCAAAAGCTCCATGGGCTGGCCCGGGACGTTACCGCGGCCAAGGGGGAGATCCGGCGCTCGGAGCAGGCGTTCTCCGAACTGTCCCGGCAGCGCATCGACGAGCAGTTCCAGGCACACCTCATCGATCGGGACGCCCTGGTGAACGGCAACCACCAGCTTGCCGAGTTGTCCCGCAGCAACCTTGGGCTGGCACAGGACGAGGTCAACCTGGCCGTCCGCAAGGCGGCCCTCAAGCGCGAGGTCGATTCGCTGCAGGTGCTCTCCCGCAAGGCCGGGCGGGGCGATCGCGGCG
>JBBRLA010000954.1:0-1797 GCA_038231615.1 Polyangia bacterium
CCTGTCGCTTCTCTCGTCGGGCGACGTGGTCTTCAAGCTCAAGAAAACAGGGTCCGATGGGACAACAAGCCTCCTGTTTTCGCCCCTGGAGCTGATTGAAAAGTGGGTGGTGTTGGTTCCTCAGCCTCACAAGCATCTGGTGACTTACCACGGGGTTCTCTCGTCGGTACCAGCCTGGCGAAAAGAGATTGTGCCCGGCGGGCCGGGCGCGGCGCATAAGGCGGAACCACAGGAGACATCCGACGAAGTCCAAGCCGAAGCCCAGGCGCCACGCGCTCGCCGTTTGTTATGGGCTCAGCTTCTTCAGCGGACGTTTGGCCTGGATGCGCTCCTTTGCCCCCAATGCGCATGAAAGATAAAGCGGAGGTTGCCGATCTGGCCTGGCTGGGATATTGGGACTGCATTCGGGTAAACTACCTCGGGAGGTGCGCTTCGGCGCCATGACGCCGCGACAGCGGGAGCGCCTGGGCGCCATCCAGGACATCGACCTGCTCCTGCGCCGAGGCCAGCCTCCAGCGACTCTAATCCCATCTTATTCACGGGTCATATTCACTCCTAATCAGCCTCGGGAAAGGCATTTTTTTCCATGCCGATTTTATTCGTTTTTCAGACCATGCCAATTCCTCGTCGAGTCTCCATCAGGGAGCATTTTGATCATTTTCCCAAAGAATGTCCTCGACGAGCTCTCCTCGGGGAAATACTCCCCGTTTTCGGTGAATAAGACGGGCTAATCCGCCATCTTACGAGCCGCCGGCCCAGGCGGCGGTGGGGTCCGAACGCCGGACAACGACAGCTTCCCGCGGCCCCGCGCCCCACCACATCTTTCTTTCCGCGAAATTCACCTTCCCCTTCTCTTCCCCTTGATCCGGCCGATCGGGTGCGTACAACCACCTGACGATGACGACCGAAATCGACCCGTCCCACCAGTTCAAGCCTGGTGGCGCCGAGGGCCTCCGGGACCTCCAGGCCGCCCTTTACGCGCATTCCTTTCGCCGTGCCCGCCTGGCCCTCCATGACCTCGCCGCCCATCGGCCAGGCCGTATCGGGGAAGGCGACGGCGACCTGCACGCGCGCTTCCTGCAAGGGCGCCGACTGTGCGATGACGCCGTACACTTCTGCGCCAACCTGACCTACATCGGCACCGACGTGGTGCCCCACACCTGGTCCCTCCTGGGCTGGATCGAAGATAACCCAGCCTGGCGCGGTGTATCCGGGCGCTTTTGCAGTGGGCGCAGCCTGGCCCCGAGCGACCCGAGCCCTGATCGTCCCAGCTCAGGACTGCACGTTGGGGCTGGTGCCTGCAATTGGCATGTATCCTTCGGAGGCGCTATCCTGGCGGCATGTCGCTCGTGGCCCAGAAACGCAGGCTCGCCACTTCCGCCGACCTCCTGGCCTTGCCCGACGAGGGTCAGCACTACGAGATCATCGATGGAGAGATCGTCGAGAAGTCAACCAGTGGAAAGCACGGGGGGACCCAGGGCCGGGCCTTCCGCGTCCTTGGGCCCTATGACCGCCGTCCTGGCGGCAAGCAGCCCGGGGGCTGGTGGTTCGCCACCGAGGCCCCGGTCGAGTTCGAGACTCATCAGACCTACCGCCCGGACGTAGCCGGCTGGCGCCGCGAGCGCTTGGCCGAACTGCCCGCCGAAGGGGTGATCCAGGTCCGGCCAGACTGGGTGTGCGAGGTCCTCTCTCCCGGCCACCACAGCCACGACCGGGTGACGAAGTACGACACCTATGAGCGCTGCGGCGTCCCGCACTACTGGATCATCGACCCCATCAAGGAGACCCTGCGCGTTC
>JBBRLA010000955.1:0-1759 GCA_038231615.1 Polyangia bacterium
CCCGGCGAGCATCTGGTAGAGCATGATCCCCAGGGCGTACACATCCGCCGGCTTGCCCACGTCGTCCCTGCCGCGGCACTGCTCGGGGGCCATGTACATCGGCGTGCCGAGCAGCATCCCGTCTTCTTCGGCGTCCTGCCCCAAAGGGGAAAATGGCCCCCGGCGCCACAACATCTTGGCCAGGCCGAAGTCCAGGAGCTTGGTGCGCTCTCCGTCGGGCGCTTCGGGGTCGTCCACCAGCATCACGTTGCCCGGCTTCAGATCGCAGTGCACGATGCCCCGCTGATGGGCGGCGACCAGCGCCGAGGCCAGTTGCCGGGCGATGCGCACCGCCTCGCTCCGGGGCAGGCGACCGTGAAGCGCCCTGAGCCGCTGCGCCAGGGTCTCGCCGTCCAGGAACTCCATCAACAGATAAACTGTCCCGTTGGGGAGCTGCCCGAAGTCGAAAATCTTCACCAGCCCCGGGTGGTACACCGCCGCGATGGCCTTGGCCTCGTCATGAAAACGCTGGACGATCTGCGGCTGCGCGGTGAACTGCGGATGAAGCACCTTGACCGCCACCTGTGCGCCGATGTCCTCCTGCAGGGCGGCAAAGACGGCGCCCATGCCTCCGCGTCCAAGGGGGCGGGTGATGCGGTAGGGTCCGATCCGTTGTCCGATCATGGGGCGTGCAGCCCTGATGATAGCAGACCCGGGCGGTGTACTCAGCCACTCGTCAGAGAATGACCGTCTTGCGCCCCGCTTACGGAAGCACCGTCTTGCAGCCCAGGACCACAGTGACCTTGCCCTTGGGGTCTGCCCGCACCTCGTCGCAGGAGACGCCGTGGAGAATGACCCGGGTCGGGTTCTGCGGATCGTCGTAGCTCCAGCCGAACGTGGGGCTCTGGGGCAGCAGCGACTGCCTCCCGGCGCCATTGGTGAACACCACGTTGATGTGGGCCGGGTCCACCTGGCTGCCGCTGTTCCCGGAAAGGCGCGAAAGCGTGTACTCACAGCTCGAGGCCTGCCCGCGGATCTGGTTTACCGCGTCGATGAACTTCTGCCGCAGCGCCTCGATCTCCGCCGCCGTCGGGCTCCCCGAGTCGGGCGGAGTGATCTGGAAGTAGCACAGTTGGCTCAGGTCGGTGGCCTGGTCCGGGTCACAGGCCGCCCCCTGCTGGGTTCCCCCGGCGATCGCCAGGCTCGCCAAAAACCCCGGCGAGTAGTCCACTCCGCGAATCGGCGGGAAGGGCCCCACCCCCACCACGAAGGTGTCAATGGCGTCCTTGGTGGGCACAAAGCCCGACTGCTTCCGGCAAAGGTCCAGGGACCACGGGACCTCGTTCTGTCCCGCCGGCATGTCCACGTCGGGCACCCCATCGGTGATGAACACCAGCACCCGCTTGCCCCCCGGCTGCAAGGGCGCCGCCGGCGCGAACTGCCGCAGCAGCGGATACTGCCCCGAGAGCACCTCGAAGGTCGGCGTACCCAGGTAGGGCGCCGTGCTGTAAAGGCGTGCCTTCAGCCGCGAGAGCTGCGCCGCGTCGACGAACCCCACCGGCACATCCATCTTGTCGTAGGGGCCCCCGTTGGTGTCGGTGATGGTCTTGTCGTTCTTGTCGCCGAAGAGGGTCAGGCCCGCGCCAAAGGCCGGGTCCGCCGAGTCCTTCATGTTGGCGAAAATCGAGTCCAGCGCCGGCACCGCCGCCGCCCACTTGCCGTTCTGGCTCATGCTGCCCGAACCGTCCAGCACGAAGTGCATGTAGACCGGCACCGCGGC
>JBBRLA010000956.1:0-1705 GCA_038231615.1 Polyangia bacterium
CGGCCTTGAAGTACTTCGTCGCCTGGTGCGGCCCGACCTGATAGATCTTGTCCATCCACTGCTCGCAGACCTGCTCCTTGTCGATCTGCTGGTAGCCGCGGTCGCGGACTTCGGTGAAAAGCAGGCCCAGGGCATGGACCGCCTCGCTGAGCGGCAGCGACTCGGGCAAGAGCCGGTCGATCTCGGATTTGATGAAGGTGAAGCGATCGCGATCGGCGGCGGAGAAAGCAGGCAACGTGGATGTCATGATAAGGGGTTGTAAACACCGGCCGCCGTGCGACAAGGGGCCAAAGGATGAAGCGGCCACCCGAGGTTTGCTTAGCAACGACTCAGATGTCCTGGGCTTCGGACGTGTCAGGCGGCTTCAGCCGCTACGAGAAGAGGTCCCGACGCGCCCCGGACCTACTTCGTGGCCTTGCGCCCCGCGACGGACCGCCCGGCCCGGCACAGCGTCCCATCCAACCCCGGCGACAGCGCCGCGCGAGAGATCGACCGCTTCATCGATCGCTACCTGGATGTCCGCCTGCAGGGCTGTTGCCTGCGCCATGGGCACGGACGTTGCGGCCATGTGCTCCTAGAGGTCACCCTCAGTTCCCCGGGGAAGGTCGTGGACTTGCAGACCCACCTTGTCCCCTCCACCGCGGAGCTGGAGACCTGCTTCGCCGCCATCCTCGACTCCTCCCGGGGGCAGCGATTCACCCCCTTCCCCGGCCCGGCCCGTCACTTCGTCCGCTCCTACAACTTCGATAGCGCGCAGCGCAGCGGAGCGCCGCCCTTCGACCAGAAATTCGCCCCCAGACTCGCCACACCATAGTGGTTCGTCTTCAGGTGCTCATGCATTTGATCCAGGCTCAAAGAGTCTCTGGTCAGCGCGAGGCCCCCCCGCTCGCCGCCGTGCCCAACGCGCCCTTCAGCGCCGCACGCACGCCGCTGTCCCGCTCGACCTGCGCGCGATCACGCAGGGCCGCCGTCGCCTCAGGCGTCCCGATCCTGCCGAGCGCCGCGGCCACCCCCTCGCGCACATCGGCGCTCCGGTGCCCGAGCAAGGGCACAAGCTCCGCGCTCACCTGCGACCCGAAGCCCCCCAGCGCCCGCGATGCTGCCGCGAGTTGATAGATCGAAGACCCATCGCCCCGCCCCCTCGTCTGCGCCACCACCCCACGCAGGTACGCAAGCCCGGCGTCCGTCGGCACGTAGCCCAGCACCTCGATGGCCCGCACCCGCCGCAGCCCGGACACCGCCGGGTCCTGCGACAGCGCGATCAGCATCTCCGCCGCCGCCGGCCCCAGGCGCTGCAGCGCCTCCCGGGGATCGCCCGGCTCGTACCCCGAGATCAGCGCCAGCACCTCCGTCCGCAGGCCCCTGCCCTGCGGGACCCCCACGGCACTCCGCGCCTCCGGCAGCGCACGCCCCGCGCCAGCCCCGGCCCACCCCGGGTGTATCGTTGCCAGCAGCAAAAAGGCCGTCATCCCGCGAACGCCGTTGTTCATGGTCTTCCCCTTCGTCGTCATGGCTTCACCTGGGGCACGCTGCGGACCACCTGGCCCTGTTCCTTGGTGAGGCTGGTGCCGGGACTCGCGCCCTCGGACCAGAACATCAGGTTGTTGTTTTCCTGGTCCGTCGACTCCGACGGGCCGTTGCCATCGCCCAGGGTGTCGGCCTGGCCGTTTTGCTCGCGGTTGTGGGACAGCCCCAGGGTATGGCC
>JBBRLA010000957.1:0-1699 GCA_038231615.1 Polyangia bacterium
AGCTTCTGGTTCAGGGGCTGCTGGATATCGGCCTCCAGTACGGCGCTCATGGCTCCCTGCACCTGCTCGCTCAAGGCGAGGTAGTCGACCCGCTCCAGGTAGGGCTCCAGCGCCTTGAGGGCACACGCCTCACCCAGCACCCCGAGCACCCGGAGCGGGAAGCGCGCCGCCCCCTGCTTGTTGACCTCCTGCAAGCTCCGGCATCGACGCAGCAGGTGACGTCAGACCAGGGTACACCCCTCGATCGAGGTGGCAGGGGGGTCGATTTGCCGGGAAGCTCGATTTTTTGCCGGGAAACTCGGATTCGAGGCGGGGAAGCTCGCATTCGCGGCGGGGAAGCCGCGCTCACTTGGTGCGCGTGATCGGCTGAGCCTCGGATCGGGTCACATGCCGCGCGAGGCCGGCTGCGGGCCCTTCTCGAACAAGTACAGCGCCCGCGGGTATGCGAAGCCGCTACTTTCGGCGAGGGGGGACGATTCCTTCGGGTCGCGGGGTGGTGCCTCTATGTCAGCCAGATTTGGCCCTCCTGGAAGACAGGTCAAATGGTCGGTCGCTCCTTCTGGCATTCGGCCCCCTCATACGCTAATGTGCATTGAATGTCGTCGGCGTCGCCACATGAACCAGCGTCTACCTTCCTCTTGACGCCGGAGCCGGACGAACGCCCCATCGCCTTTGCCGATCGGGTTGGAGCCTGGTATGTCAGCCGGGTCACGGAGGAGCATCGCAAGGGGCACGGCATGTACCTGACGCCGGCCACGGTCGCCAACTTCATGGCCGGCATGCTGCACGCACGGGAAAAGGTGATCCGCCTGCTCGACCCCTCGGCTGGCGCCGGCATTCTTCTCTGCGCGGCCGTGGAGCAGCTCCTGCTCCCCCGCGACAGGCCGGATCGCATCGAACTGACCGCTTATGAAGTCGATGCGGGCATGGGCATGCATCTCGCCAGCGTACTCGACTATCTGGCAACCTGGGCCTGGGGGCACGGAGTAGAGGTCGTCCCACATGTCGTCATAGGCGACTTCGTTCTTCAAAACGCCGACCTCATCCACCCAAGCGGCGCCCTCTTCCAGCCAGCCCAGAAAACGGCGCCCTTCGACATCGTCATCGCCAACCCGCCCTACTTCAAGATCGCCAAGTCCGATCCCCGGGCCGTGGCCGCCGCCACCGTGGTGCATGGCCAGCCCAACATCTATGGCCTCTTCATGGCCGTCAGCGCCGCCATGCTCCGCCAGGGTGGAAGCATGGTCTATATCACGCCTCGCAGTTTCGCCTCCGGCTCCTATTTTCGTGCTTTTCGGGAGTGGTTCTTCGAGCGCATCCGGCCGGTGCAGATCCATGTCTTCGGATCACGCAAGGACGCCTTCCGCCGCGACGAAGTGCTCCAAGAGAATGTCATCCTGCATGGCGAGCGTCATGATGGTTGGGGACAGGAAAGACAGCGCAGCGTGGCGATCTCGACCAGCCGGGGTGCTGCCGATATTCTGGCCGCTACCAGCAGGTCCGCCCTGTTGAGCCAGATCCTTGATGGGGAGAAGGATCGGGTGCTCCGGCTGACAGCCTCTGACAGGGACTTCGGCCTGAGTGGGAAAGACGACTAAGTTGTTGTAGTACGAGGTAGATTGGAGGCTCATCAGTCGATCTATTTCCAGCGGAAACCAAATCGAGTTGGACAACGATGACCAGCCGTGATCTAAAAGGG
>JBBRLA010000958.1:0-1656 GCA_038231615.1 Polyangia bacterium
GAAGGCACGCACTTACTGAACTTTACTCTCCGGCGTGGGGCCGCGCAACAATCCATGAGAGGACTGTTCAGCATCCTGGTCACAAAGAATTCTGGTCAAGCACCACCCTCCGCTCGCCATGATGTTCACCTTGGCACGCAAGGGCAGCGTAGCCATCAAAATCCTTCAAAACACACGCTGAACCCACGTATAGTGCCCGCCATGACATCGCGGCAAGGTCATCGAGGAGATCCCAAGGCCCACCGCTTTGGTGGAGACTGGACGAACGCGAAGCTTGATGTACTGGCGAAGAGCGTAGGAAAAATGAGGGCGGGTATTTGGCCACTGAAGCTGGCTGTATGGTCCGTGCCGCGTGCGATCCACTGGCTGCCGCGCACAGGCTAGAGAATCGATCAGCGCCCCTCCTTTTGCCGGGATGTGCCGGAATGTGCCGGAATGTGGTAGATCGGGGTCGTCATGAGCCAGCACGATGGACGGATCGAAGTCGAGGAAAAGCAAGAGACCGCCGAGAAGGCCGCCGAGCGTGAGCGCGCGAACCGGCTCCGCGCCCGGCAGTCCGCGCTGATGCAGGGCCTTATCGAGGACGACGTGTTCCCCGCGTGGATCATGGTGCAGCTGGTCAAGCTGGGGCTCACCCGGCTCGATCCCGACCCGATGCCCTGCGATGAGACGCAGCGCGAGCACCACTGGGTGAACCACGAAAAGGCGCTGAGGCGTTATCGCGAGCTGAAGGAGAACCCGGTGCCTGCGCCCGGACCGGGAAGGCCCTGGGGCAATCGGAAGGCGATGCAGGCTTATGAGGACCAGGAGCGCGACCATCTGAACCGGCCGCCGAACCCCGGCACGGCGAGATGCCCGCTCCTGTCCGATCCCTTCGAGGGCGACCCGCCCCCTTGTGCCCACGCCAGACGGGTGCTCCTGCGCTCGATCAGCGCGGAGGACGACCCGGCAAAGTACCGGCAGCTCGCCGATCCCGCAGACCCGGTCAATGCCCTGGACATGCGCCCGTGCCAGGTCCTGGGCTGGACGCTCGTCGAGGCCGTGCTGAGGCCCATCTACCGCAAGCAATTCGAAGCGGAGGTGCGCCGCTGGCCGGCGGGGAAGCCGCTGGCGTGACCTGACCGAGGAGCTGCGGTTGCCGCCGAAGTCGAAGCCCAGGCGTGGCATCGACCGGTATCAGCGGTCGGGCAGAGGGATGGGCTGGCACAGGCGGCGGGTCTCTTCGATGTCTTCCTTCGACAGGAGCGGCGGGTCGGGGCGCTCGCGCACCATCTGGCAGGCACGGCGCAGGTAGAAGTCGTCCGTGGCGGGGACGATGTGGACCTGGGTGCCGGCGACCACGGCGGCGGCGTGGCGGCCGTCGGGGGAGAAGGCGGTCAACGCACCTGCCCTGCCCAGAATATCTTCCGGTGGCTCGGCAGAGAGCGGATCGGCGAGCAGGCGCAACTCTCTGCCGGAGGCGGCGTCCCACACCCGCGCCGTATGGTCCAAACTCGCGGTCAGCACCCGCTGCCCATCCCCCGAGAACACCGCGCTCCACACACTGGAGCTGTGGCCCTTCAGGACCCGAAGTTCCTTCCCCGTCCCCGCGTCCCACACCTGCGCCGTATGGTCCCCACTCGCGGTCAGCACCCGCTGCCCATCCCCCGAGAACAC
>JBBRLA010000959.1:0-1645 GCA_038231615.1 Polyangia bacterium
AAAAGGGGCCGCCGCCGGCCGCCGCACCCACCTGTGTTGCGTTACCCGGAGACCCTACGCTGCTGCCCGATGCACGAGGGGGCAAGAGCCTGGGTAGGACAGGGCCTCTTCCCATTTCTGTTTGAGCTGCCGAAGGGTCATGCTACAAGATACCGCCCAGCCCGCCTCAACGGAGCAACGCCCATGGCCACCGGACGAAACCACCCCTGTCCCTGCGGCAGCGGCAACAAGTACAAAAAGTGCTGTCTTCCCCAGCACGAGCGCGACGCGGCGGCCCGCCCCGTGCCTGCGCCACAGAAGCAGGCCAGCCCCACCTGGGTGCTGGAAGACGACGGACTGGATGACCTGTCCAACTCCGTCCTCCTTCTCATCAAGGCGCGCCGCTTCGACGAGGCCCTGGGCGCCTGCCGCCGGCTGCTGGAACAATTTCCCGATGTGGTCGACGGGTTAGATCGCTCCGCCAGGGTCCACGCCGCCATGGGAGACCACGCCGCCGCCGCCGACCTGTATCGCCAGGTCCTGGCCTTCGTCACCCACCCCAGCCGCTGTCACGAGTATGAGGTTGCCGATTTTTACCAGGAGCAATTGGACCAAGAGGAAAAGCTCGCCGGACTTCGCTGAAGTCGATCACGCGCGAAATCCCGCAAAAGGAGATTTCCTATCTGTCTGCCCTGGGCTTCTTGCCTCTGGGCTTCTTGCCGGGCGGTTGCGCATCCGGCACGACGGTGGTGGCGGAGCAGCCCGCGGCCGAGAAGCTGGCCCGGGTGACGACGCAGCCAGCGACGGCTTTGTTGTTACCGGCGCAGCCCGTGAAGGGGCTGATGAAGGCCGAGCAGACGAACGTGCCGCTGATCACGGCGCCGCTGGTCCCGTACTGGAGGCCGCCGTCGCTGTTGATTCACAAAGGCGGGTTTCTCTCTCGCCTGGATCGTCCGGGTGATGTCCACGCTTCCCTCCGAGATCTAGTTTACCAGAACTCGGCCCGGATCTGCGGCCACCATCGTCCGGCCCGACCAATCTCACCTGAGCCACTGATCAGATGTAACTACGACACTGGGGGGGCAACTACGACACTACCGTCCGCCGAGACCCTCTTCCAGATTCCCGCCCCTTGCTCCCATGATCATCGCAGATACCATCAATCCGGCTTACCCGGACGCCCTACAGGTCCCGCTGCGCCGCCACGAACGCCGATAGCTTGTCGAGTTCATCGGCGCCCAGCTTGCGCTTGAACGACGGCATGTCGTTCCCGTCGCCATGGTACAGCACCGACCCGGGCTCCATCAGCAGCCCGCGCACCCACGCCGCCGAACCGTGCCCCGCCAGGTTCGGCCCCTCGCCCTCGGTCTTCCCGTCCCGCTCGTGGCAGGCGTCACAGTTCTCTTGCTCGAAGAGCTTCTTCCCCGAGGAAAGGAGCCGCTTGTCCCCCTTGGCATCGCCGGAAAGCGAATGCACGTACTCCACCAGCGCCTTCATCTCCGCATCCGGCAGGCTGACCGGCTTCATCCCGTGGAGCTTGGTGCTGCCGAAGTACCGCGGCGCGTCCGGGTCGCGCAAAAAACCCCCGAGCCACGCCCGCGACGCGAAGTGGGACAGGTCCGGCCCCTTCTGCTCGCCTTTCTTGGGCCGCATCGGACCCAGGGGA
>JBBRLA010000960.1:0-1497 GCA_038231615.1 Polyangia bacterium
CGGCATCAAGCCCGCTGGATGCCGACGTTGCAGCGGGGTACTCCGCCTCAACTGGCCGACGCGTTGGCAGGTCCCCTGCTGCACCTGTGGCTTATCGCCATCACCGCCCAGAGCCCAGACACCGAATCATCCGCTCAGTGATTCAGCACTTCGGCAGCGCACCACTAGAGCGGCGAACGGTTTGACAAATAGTGCCCAATTTGTCATGCGGCCATCTTGATGGGCAGCGTCTTGTTGACGCTCTGGATGCTCTCCAGATTCTGGATGGCGGCTGACCGACGCAGGTCATACAGGTTCTTTCTGCCGTTGAAGTAGCGCGCCTGGTCTCCTTGCCGGTACACGATATGCGACAGGTCGTGCTCGACCGCAACCCGCTCCCGCAACCGGGCACGACCCTGGGGCGTCTTGATACGCTCACGCAGTTGCTGCTGGACGGCCTCATCCACCGCGATGGACAGGGTGCGGCCCCGGCCCCCACTGGCCTCGGTGCAGCCAGAGCGCAGCAAGCAGTCCCTGCATTGCTGGGCGTCAAAGGCTACGGTCCGGGCCAGCTTGGCCCAGGTCTCGGCGTCTCCCGGTGGGGCCTTGCGGAGTTGTGCCTGGAAGGCGGCAATCTCTTCGTCGGTCTTGGTATTCCCCGAGATCGGGGCCAACGCCAGTGCGCCAGCCTGAGCTGCCACGGGAGATTTGGAGGACTCGCGGCAGCCGAGTACGAGACAGGGCAAGGTCAGGCAGAGAAGTATCGATCGCCGCATGAAGGACCTATCTCCCCAGATGTGGGCAGAGCATGGAGAGCCGGATCATATCAGCTTTACGGAAAAGCCAGCGGATTGGATTGGCCGCCGTCATGGACGGCCTCCTGAACGTGCGTTGTCGCACTGCCAACGCCCGTCTGGGCAGAAAGACCTTGTTTCTACCGCCCCTTGGGCACAAAACTAGATCATGAAGCTTGCCACCGAGCCCCGGGTCATCATCCGCTCCTGCACGGACTACGACCCGCAGAAGATCCGCGTCATTGTCCGCGAGGGACTGGAGGAACTGGGCTTGTCCCCAGCGGGCCGCACCCTGGTCAAGCCCAACCTGGTGGCCGCCGGGCCTCTTTTCCCTCATGCCCACACCCGCCCCGAGTTCGCCGACGGCGTGCTCATGGCATTGCGCGACGCCGCCGAGCGGCCCGGCGCCTCCATGACCGAACTGGCGGTAGGCGAGCGCTGCGGCATCACCATCCCCAGCCGCATGGCCTTCGCCGAATCCGGTTTCGACGCTGTGATCGCCCGCCACAAGGGGGTCAAGCGCTACCTCTTCGACGAGGTCCCCCAGGTCGAGATCCCCTTGCGCCACCCGGGCCGCCTGCGCGATTACATCTTCGTCCCCGAGCCCATCGCCCTGGCGGACTTCTTTGTCAACATGCCCAAGTTCAAGGCCCATCCCTGGACCACGGTGACGTTTTCGATGAAGAACTACATCGGCATCCAGGACGATCGCCACCGACTGATC
>JBBRLA010000961.1:0-1118 GCA_038231615.1 Polyangia bacterium
CTCCGATCGTGCCTGCCTGAGCTCGCAGCGCAACCGTCACGGCCCCCTTCGCCTCACCCTTGAGACTCCGCGGAGCACAACGCGCATGCTCGCCGCATCCTGGCGCGTCTCCGCTACCGCTTTTCGGCGATGGTCGAGCTACACGATCGACGCCAACGTTTTGCTGTATGCGTCTGACTCTACCAGCCCCAACGGTGATCGGGCCGTGCGCTTTTTGACCGAATGTGCCTCGCGCAAGGAGATCCTGTGCCTGGCATGGCCGACCATCATGGCGTATCTGCGCATCAGCACGCATCCCTCCATCTTCAGGAACCCCCTGTCCGCGGAGGAGGTGATCCGGAATGTGGACAACCTGCTCCGCTTGCCCCAAGTGCGTCTGCTCTCAGAAAAAGCAGGATTCTGGGAGGCGTACCAAGAGGTGACGGGCGGCCTTGTCGTGCGAGGCAACCTGGTACCAGACGCGCACCTGGCAACCTTGCTGTTTCAGAACGAGGTCCGGACGATCTACACGAACGACGCGGACTTCCGAAAGTTTACCTTTTTGGAGGTGCAGAACCCATTCGCCTGAAGCTGCGGGGACGGATATCCAGCGGGAGCCGCCGATGTCGAAGCGGGCTCCGATGATGTTCTTGATGGCCCCCTCACCAGCGCCGGTGGCCAACTCCAAGTCCTGTTCGATCAGCGCCTTGTAGTTCATCAGCGGCAGACGCTTGTCCAGATAGCGTCGCAGAGACAGGGAAAGAAGCTGCGGGTCCAGCGGACCGCGAAGCTGCCGGTCCCGCACCCCGTGGCCATGCAGATTCAGCGGGCCCCCCACCGGCCGGCTGGCCACTTCACAGTGGGGGCACTGCCCGGGGCGGGCCTCCTGGACTGAAGGCATTCGCTGCATCCAGCTGTTGATTGAAAAAGGGTCTCACCCTCCAACATCAGCAATGACACGATCACGAAGATGGACGCCTATCAGAAGGCCCACGTGGGGCACTACTGGCTCCTGGACCCCATTAACGAGAACTTGGCGGTCTACCGGTGGACGCAGGACGGATATCTATTCGTACTCGGCGCCACGCGAAGCCAGCGCGTCCGGGCGGAACCCTTTGACACCATCGAGAGGCGGGCTA
>JBBRLA010000962.1:0-1023 GCA_038231615.1 Polyangia bacterium
ATCTCCGTCGGGCGACAGGATGTGTGCAGGTGCAGCGATCCCTGATTCGCGGCCTGCTGAAGAGCCTCGTGGTTATCCGGCTTCACCCGATCGAAGCGCGCGCCGCGGTGGACCAGGTGCACGTCCGTATCAGGCAAGCGCGAGAGCATCAGGGCGGACTCGACGGCACTGTCGCCGCCACCAAAGACAACGCAACGTTTGCCGCGGTACTGCTCGGGCTCCAGAAGCTCGTAGGTCACGGTGTCCCTCTCCTCGCCGGGGACTTCGAGTTTGCGCGGCGAGCCCCGGCGCCCGATGGCCAGAAGGACCCGCCGGGCGCGGTAGCTCGCACGTTCGCTTTTCAGCAAAAAGTCGCCATTGGCCTCGCGGTCGACATGGGTGATGCGTACGCCGGTCTCGATGCGAAGATGGGTCTTTCGGGCGATCTCCTCCCACAACTCCAGCAGCGCCTCCTTGGTGGTGCGGCGCAGACGGACCTTGCCGTGCCCCGGCAGGTTCATGGGCGCGGTCATCACCACCTTCTGTCTGGGAAAGCTGCGCAGGGCCCCGCCCAGTTGCCCCTGCTCCAGCAGGACATAGGACAGGCCCAGCTCCTGTGCCAGGAGTGCCGCCGCCAAGCCGGCTGGGCCGGCACCGACCACCGCCACCTGATACCCCTCGTCGTGCGGACCCTGTCCTGCCAGCGACGCCGCCATGGCCCGCATCGCTTGTAAACCTTGCTCGACCGCGTTGTGGATGAGCCCCATTCCGCCCAGCTCGCCTGCCAGGTAGAGGCCGAGGACTGCGGTCTGGAAGTCCGGTGTTACGATCGGCAGGTCAACGCCGCGCTCCTTGCTGCCGATGACCAAGGAGATGGCGTCAGCGGGGCAGGCGCGCAGGCACGCGCCATGTCCGATGCAGGCGGAGGGGCGCAGGAGTTCGGGGCGTCCGTCGATCATGCCGAGGACGTTCTTCTCCGGGCAAGCGGTGACGCAGGCCCCGGTGCAAATGCAGGCTTCGCGGTGGATGACGGGGTGCAGCGTG